>NZ_CP117267.1:2805000-3105000 GCF_007000325.2 Rhizobium rhododendri
TTGCCACCGACGACAAGTTGCCGGCTGCAGTCAACCACACCGGTGCCCTCTACGGATCCGCCGTCGAATCCGAAGTCAGCCTGAAGACCGTGCCCTTTCCGGTCAAGGGCACACCCTTCACCCTCGCCCCGGCAATGTCGCTGGACGAGGTCGAGGAAAACGTCCGCTCGAACGGCTCGATCCTCACAGACGCCAACACCCAGCTTTCGGCACTCTATTACGTCGACCCGCGCCGCTTTGCGACCGATGAAGCCGATGTCGACCTGACGGCGGGGCTTGCCGCCCGTATCGTCGAGGAGAACATGTCCGTCTCGGTGCCGGAACAGGTGACGCCGAACACGCCGGAATATGCCGACGACATCATCCCCGTGCGCCAGACGACCGCCATCGAGGCCGCCCTCACCGCTGCCGGCTATCCTCCCGCCGATGCGAGCACGGTCGCCGGCAGCATCGAGCCGCTCTACGGCGCACCGGTCGTCAATGCCGGGGACGTCTTGCGGATCGGCATCCTGCAGACCGGCGAGCGCGCCAAGATTATTCGCGCCAGCCTTTATCATGGCACCAAGCATGCGCTGACCGTTGCGCTCGACGACAGCGGCCATTTCGTCGCCGGCAGCGAACCGCCGCTGCTCGACGCAATCGCCACGGCTTTCGACAACGACACGGCGCCTGTGGCCGCCGGGCGCGACCTGCCGCGCGTCTATGACGGGATCTATCGGGCAGGCCTTGCCTATGGGATGACCCGCGAGATGCTGTCGCAGATCATCAAGCTGCTGGCCAGCAATGTCGATTTCCAGGCGCAGCTGAAACCGACTGACATGCTCGAAGCCTTCTTCTCCGTCGTCAACGGCAAGGGCCAGGCGACGTCGGATTCGGAACTGCTCTACGTCAACGCCCGGTTCGGCGACACGGTCACCCGTTTCTACCGTTTCGAGGACCCGGACGACCATTCGATCGACTATTTCAACGAGGACGGCAAAAGCATCCGCCAGTTCCTGCTGCGCAACCCGGTGCCGACAGGCGTCTTTACCTCGGGCTTCGGCATGCGCCGCCATCCGATCCTCGGCTTTGCCCGCATGCACACCGGCGTCGACTGGGCCGGCCCGCGCGGCACGCCGATCATCGCCGCCGGCAACGGTATCGTCGAGAAGGCCGGCTGGGATTCCGGCGGCTTCGGCAACCAGACGCTGATCCGCCACGCCAACGGCTATGTCTCTTCCTACAATCACCAGAGCGCCATCGCCAAGGGCGTCGTGCCCGGCGCAAAGGTGGTGCAGGGCCAGGTAATCGGCTTCATCGGCTCGACCGGCATGGCAACCGGCGCCCATCTGCACTACGAGCTGATCGTCAACGGCACCAAGGTCGATCCGCTGCGCATCCGCCTTCCCGGCGGCAAATCTCTGGACGGCACTGCACTCGCAAAATTCGAGGACGAGCGCAAGCGCATCGACACCCTGCTGTCGGACGAAAAGGCCAAGCAGGTGGCAAGCCGCGGCTAGGTTGCCGGAGCGTCAGGCCGGCTCCTCGGCCCGATAGGCTTGCGGAATGACGAAGACCTCGTCGGCACGACCATAACCGCCGTCTGGCACGGTCTCGATCAGCACCATGGTGTGCGGTCGGGCCGCTTCGCTGAGATAGGCGACCAGCAGGTCCGTGGTCCGATGGATCAGTTCTTCCTTCTGGGCTTTGGAGAGAGCGCCTTCGGGCAGCTTGAAATTGGCAAACGGCATAGGGATTCCCTTGGATTGGAGACGGATTGGCGGCTGGCCTGGCCCGGTTGAGCCGAGACATGGCCAGCACGCATTCGCAATGTTCAGATCGCGCCGCCATTGGCGCGGATGACCTGGCCGTTGACCCAGCCGCTATCGGGGCCGGACAGGAACGAGACGAGGCCGGCGATGTCGTCGGGCTGGCCGAGCCGCCCGAGAGGGATCGTGCCGGCGATGGCCTTGACCAGCGCGTCGCTTTTGCCCGTCATGAAGAGATCGGTCTCGACTGGCCCGGGCGCCACGGCATTGACGGTAATGCCCTTGGGTCCGAGCTCCTTGGCAAGAATGTGGGTCATTGCCTCGACCGCTGCCTTGGTGGCGGCGTAGATTGCGTAATTCGGCTGGTAGAGACCGACGACGCTCGACGAGAAGCTGACGATCCGGCCGCCTTCTCGCAGTCGCCGTGCCGCCTCGCGCATGCCGCGGAAAACGCCGCCGATATTGACCGACACCATCCGCTCGAACGCGGCGTCGTCGACGTCGGCAAGCGGAGACAGCGACATGATGCCGGCATTGTTGACGAGGATGTCGACCTTGCCGAATTCCTGTTCAGCGGCATCGAACAGGGTGCTCATGCAATCTGCTGCGCCAATATCGGCGCCGACCGCGATTGCCCGGCCGCCGGCAGCAGCGATCGTGGCGACGACCTCGTCCGCAGCCTGGCGACCGCTGGCATAATTGACGACGACGGCGATACCATCGCGGGCCAGCCGCCGGGCGATGGCGGCGCCGATACCCTTGGAAGCACCGGTAATGATGGCGGTGCGGGAATGTTGATCTGTCATGTTGATCTCCTTCTGATGAGGAGACCAATACGCCGATGCCAGAATAGAACAATCACCGCTAATTTGACATCTCTATTCGGCTGTGATGAACAAGCTGAATGGATCGCCTGGATCGCCTGCAATTGTTCGTCCGCATTGTCGAGCGCCGCAGCTTCACCGCTGCGGCAGCCGATAGCGGTCTTGCACGCTCGACGGCGACCGAGGCGATCAAGCAGCTGGAAGCCGATATCGGCGCGAGATTGCTGGAGCGCTCCACACGTCATGTGATGCCGACGCTGGACGGCGAGGCTTTTTACCACCGCTGCCTGTCTATCCTGGCGGATGTCGAGGCGGCGGAAAACGCCTTTCGTGACGATCGTCCGCGCGGCCTGTTGCGTATCGACGCCAATGCGCAGGTCACCCGCACCTTTCTTTTGCCGCACCTGCCGGAATTCCTGGAGCGCTACCCGCTGATCGACCTGCATCTGGGACAGGGAGACCGGCTGGTCGATCTGCTGCGCGACGGTGTCGATTGCGTCATTCGCGCCGGCGAACCTTCCGACAGCGGCATGATCATGCGCCGGCTTGCCCTCGTCGAGGAGGTCACCTGCGCCAGCCCGGCCTATCTCGAGGCGCACGGGGTGCCGACCTCGCCGGACGGGCTGGACGGCCACGTGATGATCGGCTTCCTTTCGTCCCGGTCCGGCGAAGTCCTGCCGCTCGAATTTACCGTCGCTGGCAAGAGGCGCGATATCCACCTGCCGACCCGGGTGACCACCAACAGTTCCGATACCATGCATGAACTTGCCCGCATGGGACTGGGCCTGGTACAGGCGCCGCGCTATCGCTTCCGACAGGATTTCGAAGAGGGCGTGCTGGTCGAGGTGCTGAAGGACTTCTCCCCGAGCCCGACGCCCTATTTCGCGCTCTACCCGCAAAACCGCCAGCTGGCGCCAAGGCTGCGCGTCTTTCTCGCCTGGGCGACAGCAATTTTTGCGGAAGCAAAACTGTCTCGCGAAACTGACTGACGCATCCCGCCCGCTCCTGTCGGACGAACGGCGGGCATTGCGTTGCTTTGAGGGACGGAGTTTGCAAGATTGGCGCCATAGTCACCCAGGGAAAACACATGAGCCGCTTCTGGAGCCCCATCGTCTCGACATTGACGCCCTATGTTGCCGGCGAACAATCGAAGATCCCCGGCCTGGTCAAACTGAACGCCAACGAAAGCGCCTATGGGCCTTCGCCTGAGGTGGCGGCGGCAATTGCCGCGCAGCTGGACGGTTCGTTGCGGCTCTATCCCGATCCGACATCCCGCCGCCTGCGCACCGCGATTGCCGATAGCTACGGTTTCGAGCCCGACCGGGTGTTTGTCGGCAATGGCTCCGACGAGGTGCTGGCGCATGTCTTCAAGGCGCTTTTGAAACACGATGCGCCGCTGCTCTTTCCGGACATCACCTACAGCTTCTACACCACCTACTGCCGGCTGTTCGACGTGCCCTATCGCGAAATTCCGCTCGATGAGGCCATGTCGGTGCGGATCGACGACTTCCGGCAAGCCTGCGGCGCGATCATCCTGCCCAACCCGAACGCACCCACCGGTACCGCCCTGCCGCTGGGCGAAATCGAGAGGCTGCTGCTCGAGCACCCCGATCAGGTGGTGGTAATCGACGAAGCCTATGTGGATTTCGGCGGCGACAGCGCGGTGCCGCTGGTCGAGCGCTATCCGAACCTGCTGGTCGTCCAGACCTTTTCGAAATCCCGCAGCCTTGCCGGCCTTCGCGTCGGCTTTGCGATCGGCCAGAGACCGCTGATCGATGCGCTGGAACGGGTGCGCGACAGCTTCAACTCTTACCCGCTCGACCGGCTGGCGGAGGCCGGCGCCATCGCAGCCTGGGAAGACCGGGCATGGTTCGACAAACACCGAGCCATGATCGTCGCCAGCCGCGAGCGTCTGGCAGCGGCGTTGCGCGCGCTTGACTTCGATGTGCTTCCATCCTCGGCCAACTTCCTGTTCGTCACGCATCCGACGCGCACGGCAAGCGATCTTCTCGCCGAACTCAGGCAAAGATCCCTGCTCGTCCGGCATTTTGCAAAGCCCCGCATCAAAAACTACCTGCGCATCACGATCGGCACCGATGCCGAATGCGAGCGTTTGGTGAAGGCGCTGAACGAGATCCTGTCAGAACCACCCGTTGATCGGTAGCGGCGGTCATCCATACCTTGGAAATGCGCCCCGTTGACGATCTCAGGATTTATGCCTAGCTTGGCCGTCATGAAAGCTGCGACGTTTTTTCAGGTGGTGAGTGCGCGCATGGGCAGGATGGCATAGCCATCCGGCGGAAGCACCCATGCGCGACGAACAGGCTCCCGACGGGGCCTTTTTTTATGCCTCAAATCTGGCTGAGCCCCGTCGATCCCTTTCATCCCACCGACAGGACCGAACGATGATAGCCGCATCTCCGGACAACACGCTCAGACACCCGTCTGCATCTGCTACTGCCAGCCAGACGCCCGCCCCACCTCCGCTGCTCTCGCTGATCTTGCTGACGGCGCTCTCGGTTGTGCCAGTCAACATGATCCTGCCGTCGCTGCCGCACATCGCCGCCGAGTTTCACGCCAGTTCCGCCGTCGTCAGCCTTTCCGTTGCCGGCTATGCTGTTGTCACGGCTTTAATCGAGATCGTTTCCGGTGCAATCTCGGATCGATACGGACGGAGGCCCGTCGCCCTGACGGCCATCGTTGTCTTCATCTCGGCATCGATCGGTTGCGCCGTCTCCACGGATATCGTCGCCTTCATGATTTTCAGGGCTCTGCAGGCATCGATAGCCGCCTGCTTTTCGATAGCCCTCGTCATCATCAAGGAGACCTCGGGCGGACATGCGACAGCCAGCCGGTTTGGTTACCTCGCGATGGGATGGGCCCTTGCTCCGATGCTCGCACCCGTCGTCGGGGGTTCGCTGGATGCGGCCTTCGGATGGCGGGCGATCTTCATCACGCTGGCAACGGCCGGTACCGCCGTCCTCATCCTCAGCCTTGTGACGCTGCCAGAAACCGCTGACCGAGCCCGCAGGTCGCACAGTAGCGCGGGCGCCTATCTCCGGCTCATCCGTTCGTCCGCATTCTGGTGCTATGCGCTCTGCATGGCGGCATCCATGGGGACGCTCTACCTCTTTCTCGCAGGCGCCCCTGTTGCCCTCGGTCCCTTGCTTGGCGGCTCGACCGCGAAACTGGGCCTCTCCATGGGTATTGTCCCGGCCGGCTTTATGCTCGGCAGCTTGCTTGCTGGTCGTTACGCTTCGAGAATGTCGCTCGGCACCGTCCTCGTCACGGCGCGGACGCTGACCTGTACCGGCCTGCTGCTCGGTCTCGGCCTTGCGCTCATGGACGCGGGCAACGCTTTTGCGCTTTTCGGGCCCTGCATGTTCATCGGCATCGGCAACGGGCTGACCATGCCCGCCGCCAACAGCGGCGTGCTTTCCGCCCATCCCGACCATGCCGGAACCGCGGCAGGATTGGCGGCCGCCCTCAGCATCGGCGGCGGTGCTCTGATTGTCTCGCTCGGCGGCCCGTTTATCGCAGGCGCCAGTGCCATCCCGCTGTTCTTTGCCGTCATGCTCGTCCCCGCAGGCCTGGCGCTGCTGGCCGCAATCTGCGCCGCATTTCTCGGAGCGAGGGTAGAGTGAATAAAATGGAGAACCGAAGGGAGAATGACAGAATGCAAATATTGCGCCTCAAAGACAATCCAGCCTTCGCAGATACGGTTGCCGATCGCAGCTGGAACGCCTGGTGGACGGAGACGGGGGTCACTCTGGCGCAATATCGCGCCCACCTGGACCCTATGATCGAGAACGACGGCATTCCCTTTTGCCTCGTCGCCGAAGAGGACGGCATCTATCTGGGCTCGGTGCTGATGATTGAAAACGACCTGGATGCACGCCCGGACTATACACCGTGGATCGCGGCTTTATGGGTCGAGCCGCATGCAAGAAAACGAGGGGTCGCCACGCGGCTGATCGTCGCCGCGCGGGCGCAAGCTGCGAAATGGGGGAAATATAACTGCTATCTCTGCGCAACGCCGGAGATGGACAGCTTTTACCTCGGGCAGGGCTTCGAGCAGATCGAGACGGATGTCTCCGGACTGAATATCTTCCGGATCGAGCTTTCAGACCGGCCGGCGAGATCGCCTCGCGGCCGCATCTCGCCTCGGTGATCCAGCCGGTCGGCCCTCTCAGGCCTTCCGGCTGTTCGTCGTCTGATCAGAACTCTTCCCAGCTTTCCTTGACGGCGGCATTGCCGGCGGAGAAAGCCTTGGCTACCTGGCCTGCAAGACGGCGGGCGGGCGATGGGACCGGCCGATGTGCCGGGGCAGCCGCCATGGCACGGGGCGCATGACCGGAGGTGCTGCCGAGCTGGAACTGTGAAATGAGCTCCCGCAATTTGCCGCTTTCGCTGGCAAGCGTCGCGCCCGCAGCACTCGTTTCCTCGACCATCGCGGCGTTCTGCTGGGTCACCTGGTCCATCTGGTTGACGGCGGTGTTCACCTCGCCCAGACCGACCGACTGTTCGCGCGCCGAAGTGGCAATCGAGTCCATGTGCTGGTTGACGGTGACGATATAGCCTTCGATCGTCCGCAGCGCGTTGCCGGTATCGCTGACAAGCTTGACGCCGCTCTGAACATCGGTGCTCGAGTTGCGGATCAGGTCCTTGATTTCCTTGGCAGCCTTGGCCGACCGCTGGGCGAGTTCGCGGACCTCCTGGGCGACGACGGCAAATCCCTTGCCTGCCTCGCCGGCACGGGCGGCTTCGACGCCGGCGTTCAAGGCAAGCAGGTTGGTCTGGAAGGCGATTTCATCGATAACGCCGATGATGTTGGAGATCTCGTTCGACGATTGCTCGATCTTCTGCATCGCCTCGACGGCATTCGCAACGACTTTGCCGGACTGGGCAGCGCTTTCATTTGCCAGCATGGCAATCTGGCGGGCTTCTTCGGCACGCTTCGAAGAATTACTGACATTGACGGTGATCTGGTCGAGGGCAGCGGCCGTTTCTTCCAGCGAAGCCGCCTGTTGCTCCGTGCGCTTGGACAGGTCGTCGGCGCTGACGCTGACTTCGCGACTGCCGGTATCGATCCCGCTCGTTGCCTGCGCCACAGCCCGCAAGGTTTCGGCAAGCTGCTGGACTGCGGCGTTGAAGTCTTCCCGGAGGCTTTCGAACTCGGGAGCGAACTTGCTGGCAAGCTGAAAGGTCAGGTCGCCGCTGGCAAGGTGCTTCAGGCCTTCGCCGAGCCCGGATGTCGCCTCGGCCATGGATTCAGCCTTGATGCGCTCGGCTTCACTGCTCTTGCGGCGTTCCTGTTCGGTCAGGCTGCGATTGGTATCGGCATCCTGTGCGAGCCGGATGCGCTCGATGGCATTCTCCTGGAAGACACCGACGGCAGCGGCCATCTGGCCGATTTCGTCCTTGCGGCCGATACCGGGAACGACCACGCCGGTTTCTCCGTTGGCAATACGCGTCATCGTCGCATTGATGCCGGAAACCGGGCGAACCAGACCGAGGTTCAGGAGATACATGCCGAGTACAGCGACGAACAGCATTGCGCCGCCGCCGACATAAATGGCCATCTGCGCCGTGGACGCAGCATTCTCCGAAAGCGACGCGCGCTTGACGAGGAGAGCCTGCTCGTCTGCCGCCATCTCCTTCACCTTTGCCCGGATACCATCCATGGTTTGCTTGCCAGCGCCCGAAATCTCGATCTGGCGGGCCTGCTCATAGGTCGCGGGATCTTTCACCAGCACGGTTTCCGGCTCGACCACCTTTTGCGTCCAGGTCTTCACCAATGTGTCGAGATCGTCGAGACGCCGTTGCTGGACAGGATTATCGGAGGTGAGAGCCCGGAGCTGCGCCAGATTGTCTGCATAGGCTGCGGCACCGGCCTTCTGGGGTTCCAGGAAGTTGGGGTTCGAGGAGATCACATAGCCGCGCATGCCGGTTTCCTGATCCACCATGGCAGCGACGACACCCTCGAGCCGGGCCAGAACCTTGTAGGTATGCTCGGTCCAGCCCGAGGCCTGCTGCTGAGTCGCAATCGAATTTCCGCTGATCGCACTGACGGCGACATTGATGGCCATCAGCACCACAAGGGTGACTGAGATTTTGTAGAGTATCTTGAGGTTGTTGAAGTACGTCAGCATCGGGTCGGTATCCTCTGGCGGTTCAGTGGCGTTTTCACGCGTTCGATTGTTGGTGAAAGTCGATCCATCCCCACGGAGATCGTCCGGCACGGCGTTTGAAACGATCTTCAGCCCCACCGCATTGCCGCCGAAGCACAGAAAATCCGCATCCTGATTCCCGCGCGCACGGCAGCAGGCGGCGCTTGCAGAAGCGCGCAAATAACAATCTGGATTTAGAAGAAGAAATCGGGTGCGGCGGAGACGATGTAGAGATGAAGGGGAGATTTATCCGATTACAAGGGATCATGCCGCAAATCAGCAGCATGGCTCCCGGCAAGAGGCGACATCATGTCATCTCGACTGGCGTGTCCGGTAATTGCAGAAACTAGGAGGCATTGGTTAATTTACGCTAAATTCTAAGTTTAAAACAATTAACGGGCTATTTTTGTATTTAGGACTTGGCGATGACGGGCAGGGTGCGAAGAGGAATAGGCCAGGTAGAGCGCTCAGCACCCCTTGCCTCCACCACCCAAAGACAAAAGCGCAAGCCTCGTGGTCAACTCGCTGCGCGCTTTTTCGCAGAACTTCAGCATGACCTTGAACTCAGACAACAGCGTGCTCAACGGCTTCAGCTGGCCGCCGACGGAAAAGCGAGCGCGACCGCGCGGCTTGCCGGGGAATTTCAATCCACTACTTCCCTGCTTCATACCACTGACGCGTGAGGATAGAGCCCCATGACAAGCTCTCGTAAGGATCTGTTTTTTGCCCTGGCGATGATCGTTGCCGGCACAGCAGCATTTTTCCTCTTTCTCTACCTCGCCGGTATCGATCCCGATGAACAATCAATCGGCGCGATGGAATGGGTCATAGGCGGTATCCTCATCGGACCAGGCTTTAGTTATCTGCTCAGGTGGAGTAGCAAGCGGGGTAAGATCAAGGACCGTTAGACCCAAATCCGCTCGATCACTGTGGAAAGCGGCTGAGGTGCTCGTGGACGATCTTCCATTGCGCGTAGTCTTTTCTCAAGATGGTAGTGCCGCGTCCGTCGCCTTCATATATTTTCCCATCAATCTCGGCCCTCCAACGGAAGCGGTATATGCAGCTCGCAGCGTTATCGGTGACCGCAATCCAGTCGACGTCCTCAAGCCAGTATGTCTCGTTTTGAAGCTTGCGCCACGTTTCTTCGAACGCAGCCCTTATTGCGTCAATTCCGCAGTGGATACCGTCGGTAAACCAGAAGACCGCGTCCGCCGATATGAGCGGGGCGACTTCATCGAAGCGCCGCAGGTTAACTTTCGTTTCATAGAGTTTCATGAGTTCCTGAGGCTGCATTCGACGCTCTTTTCGTATCGGCTGGCATTCCGAAGTTTGTGGCCGCATGGGGTATTTTGCCATGGCACATTCATCCGGAACAAGCCGGTCGGAAATTTTGCATCTGCCCGAAAAGGATGGACTTCAGCCACCGGATTTCTTCGCGTGGAAGCAAGGGGAACGGGCCGATCCTTTGAAGCTTTAGCTGAACGGCTATCTGAACAGGGCGCCTATCCACCTCAAAATAAGGGCCGGCGTTGCCGCCAGCCCCATCTCCTTTTGCACCGCAAACCCTTACGCCGCCTGTGGCACGGTCTCGCGTGGGCGGAACAGGAGGCGGTCGCTTCCGCTGGTGACCTTGACCAGCGAGTTGTCCGGCACCTGCCCCGACAGGATCTGCTCGGCAAGCGGATCCTGGACGTATTTCTGAATCGCCCGTTTCAGCGGCCGCGCCCCGTAAACCGGATCGTAGCCCTTGTCGGCCAGCCAGCTGCGTGCATCGTCGTCGAGTTCCAGCGTGATCTTGCGCTCGGAAAGCAGCGTGATCAGCCGCTTCAGCTGGATGTCGACGATTGCTCCCATCTCACTCCGCTTCAGGCGGTGGAACAGGATGATCTCGTCGATCCGGTTGAGGAATTCCGGCCGGAAATGGCTGCGGACCTCGCCCATGACCGGTTCGCGCACCGCCTCGCTGTCATCGTTCTCGCCCAGCTTGGTCAAATAGTCGGAGCCAAGGTTCGACGTCATGATGATCATCGTGTTGCGGAAATCGACCGTCCGGCCCTGCCCGTCCGTCAGGCGTCCGTCGTCCAGCACCTGCAGCAGCACGTTGAAGACGTCGGGATGGGCCTTCTCGATCTCGTCGAACAGCACGACCTGATAAGGACGGCGACGGACGGCTTCGGTCAGCGACCCGCCTTCATCGTAGCCGACATAGCCGGGAGGGGCACCGATCAGCCGGGATACGGAGTGTTTCTCCATATATTCCGACATATCCATGCGCACCATGGCGCTGTCGTCGTCGAACAGGAAGCGGGCCAGTGCCTTTGTCAGCTCCGTCTTGCCGACGCCGGTCGGCCCGAGGAAGATGAACGAGCCAAGCGGCCGGTTCGGATCCTGCAGACCGGCGCGGGCGCGGCGCACGGCACGCGAAACGGCTTGCACTGCATCGCCCTGCCCGACCACCGATTTCGCCAGCTCGTCTTCCATGCGGAGCAGCTTGTCCTTGTCACCTTCGAGCATCTTTTCGGTCGGGATGCCGGTCCAGCGCGAGACGATATGGGCGATGTTGTCGGCGGTCACCACCTCCTGAACCATCGCATTCTGCGTGTGATCCTGGGCTTCGGCCTCCGTCAGGTCCTTTTCAAGACCGGGGATGACGCCATAGGCAAGCTCGCCGGCGCGCTGGAATTCACCTTTGCGCTGGGCAATCGCCAGTTCGTTGCGGGCTTCATCGAGCTGCTTCTTGAGGTCCGCGGCAAGGCCGAGCTTGGACTTTTCCGCCTGCCAGCGAGCCGTCAGCGCATCGGCCTGCTCCTCGAGGTTGGTGAGCTCCGTTTCGAGCCGCACCAGCCGGTCGGCCGAGGCCACGTCGGTTTCCTTTTTCAGCGCCTCGCGCTCGATCTTCAGCTGGATGACGCGACGATCGAGTTCGTCCAGTTCCTCCGGCTTGGAATCCACCTGCATGCGCAGCCGCGCTGCCGCCTCGTCCATCAGATCGATGGCCTTGTCGGGCAGGAAGCGGTCCGTGATGTAGCGGTTCGACAGGGTCGCTGCCGCCACCAGAGCGGCGTCGGCTATGCGCACCTTGTGATGCTGCTCGTATTTCTCCTTGAGCCCGCGCAGGATCGAGATGGTGTCCTCGACCGTAGGCTCGCTGACCATGACCGGCTGGAAACGACGGGCCAGCGCCGGGTCCTTCTCGACATGCTTGCGATATTCGTCGAGCGTCGTAGCACCGACGCAATGCAGCTCGCCGCGTGCCAGCGCCGGCTTCAGGAGGTTGGAAGCGTCCATGGCCCCATCGCCCTTGCCGGCACCGACCAGCGTGTGCATCTCGTCGATGAACAGGATGATCTCGCCGTTTTCCGACTGCACCTCGTTGAGCACAGCCTTCAGCCGCTCCTCGAATTCACCTCGGAATTTCGCACCGGCAATCAGCGCGCCCATGTCGAGCGCCATCAGCTTCTTTTCCTTCAGCGATTCCGGCACGTCGCCGTTGACGATGCGTAGCGCAAGGCCTTCGACGATCGCCGTCTTGCCGACGCCGGGCTCGCCGATCAGCACCGGATTGTTCTTGGTGCGACGCGACAGCACCTGGATCGTGCGACGGATTTCGTCGTCACGGCCGATGACAGGATCGAGACGGCCTTCGCGCGCCTCGGCAGTCAGATCGCGCGCATATTTCTTCAGCGCCTCGTAGCCGTTCTCGGCATTCGAAGAATCAGCGGTACGGCCCTTGCGGATCTCGTCGATAGCCTTGTTGAGACCGATAGGCGTCACACCGGCATTCTTCAGCGTCGTCGATGTCGAGGCGCTCGATTCCATCGCCAGCGCCTGCAGCAGACGCTCGACGGTGACGAAACTGTCGCCTGCCTTCTTGGCAAGATCCTCGGCAGTCGTGAACACCTTGGCCAGCGGCTGCGCCAGGTAGACCTGGCCATTGCCACCCGAAACCTTCGGAATTTTCGCCAGGGCCGCATCGTTGGCAAGCTTGGCCGCCTTGGGATCGCCGCCCGCACGCTGGATCAGCGAGGCAGCCATGCCCTGGTCGTCGTCGAGAAGAACCTTGAGCACATGCTCGGCGGTGAACTGCTGGTGATCCTGACCGAGTGCGTTGGTCTGGGCAGACTGCAGAAAGCCGCGCAGCCGTTCAGAGTATTTTTCGATATCCATCTTAGAACCTCCATGGATCGCCCTGCCCGCTTTTCGGCACAGAACGAGAGTGAGAGAAGACCCCCTGAAAAGGCAGATCCCGGTGCCGCATCCGTCAGGGACAGTGCCGCAGCCGAAGAACATATGGGTGGGAAATTACGCTGTTTAAAGGGTGCTGAAAACGAAAATACCCCGGATGAACCGGGGTATCTTGATGTGTATCAATTCAATGTGCGAAGTGGCGAAAATGCCTATTCGGAGCCGACATCCGCAAGGTTCGGGGCGTCGTTGCCACCTTCGCCGGGAGCATCGCTATCGGTGAGGCGCGGGCGGCGCGGACGGCCAGCAGCGCGACGACGCGGCTGGCGCGGCTCCTCGGTGCCCTGGGCTTCCTCGATGGCAACTTCCGCTGGCGTGCCGACGATTTCGGGCTGAGGGCCGGTACCGTCGTTGACGGGAGCGGGAGCTGCGGCCGGCGTACGTGGCGTGTAGACGCGCGGTGTGCGTGGCTGGCGCGGCGCCCGCTGGGCTTCGGCCTGCGGCTGGGGCTGATCGCCCTCGCCAGGCGTTGCATCCTGCTGGACCGGAGCCGGCTGCGGCGCCGGGCTCGGCTGCTGGCTGGCGACGGGACCGTGGGCCGGTTGCTGCGGCATCGACTGCTGCGGCGCATTGCGGCTCTGCATCGAAGGCGCGATCATTGGCTGATCGTCCATCTCGTTGCCGTCCATGTCGTCCATGTCGCGCTCGTTGCCGTCGCGATCATTGAAATCCTGCCTATCTTCGCGCTGGAAGCGTTCCTGCATCTGCGCCTGTGCGGCTGCGATGATGCGGTAATAGTGCTCAGCGTGCTGAAGATAGTTTTCCGCCATGACGCGGTCGCCGGAAGAGTGGGAATCGCGAGCCAGTGTCGAGTATTTCTCAGCGATGTGCTGGGCGGTACCGCGGATCTTCACATCGGGACCAGAACTATCGTAAGTCCGGGTCAGGGGGTTCGATCCCTTCCGATTGAAGTTGTTGTTCTGGCTGTTATTGCTGCTGCTGCCGCTGCTGGGGTTTCCGCCGCCGCTGCCGCCGCCGTTGTTGCCACGCCCTCGACCGCGCTTGTTCTGCTGTCCTGGCCTCATAGATCCTTCACCTGAATTCTCTTGTTGTGATAATTGCGCGCGGCACCCTGCCGCCATGGCCGGACAAACCGAGCCAGGGCCTGCGTGCCGCAAGCAGATCGGGTCTAACCCCCGTCTGCCGCTCGACTACGTCAGATTAACTGAATCACGCATCGGGTACGTTCAACCTTCAACACTCATTCAAGAGAGCGGACCCCTGAGGCTGACCGGAACCCGAACGAATCTCCCATTCGTTTCCGGCTGCCCAACGCGTGAGCGCAACCTATATTGCTTCCCGGCTAAATCCAAGTCCTTTTCTTTAACAGCATAATAAAGTAGGAAAGACTTGTATTTTCAGCGCGTTATATACCTTTTGCGAAGATCAGGGCACGGTCGTTGTGACCATAATCGCGCGCTGCCTCTATCAATCTGAACCCCGAGCCCTCGAACAAGGCGGTGACTGTCGGGCGCTGGTCATAACCGATTTCGAGACCGAGCACGCCGTCGTCGTGAAGAAATTGCGCAGCGTCCGCAGCGATTGCCCGGTAGGCATCAAGACCGTCCCGGCCGCCATCGAGCGCCGCCGTCGGATCGAAATCCCTGACCTCCGGAGCCAGTGTCGGCATAACGTCCGATACGATATAAGGGGGATTTGAGACGATTGCGTGAAACCGTCCCGAAATCGGCGTGAACCAGCTGCCCTCTGCGGTGCGGAACCGGTCGGCAAGGCCATTGCGTTCGGCATTTCCCCTGGCCGTCGCCAGCGCGTCGGCGGAGATGTCGCTGCCCAAACCCGCTGCCTCGCGACATTCATGCAGCAGAGCGAGGCAGATGGCGCCGGTGCCGGTGCCCATGTCGAGAATATCGATGCTCCCGTGCAAGCCGACCAGCCTGCGCAGATGCGGCAGGACGCTGTCCACCAGGATCTCGGTGTCCGCCCGGGGCTCCAGCGTCGCCGGCGACAGGCGCAGCGGCAGGCCGTAGAATTCCCGCTCGCCAAGAATGCGATGCACCGGCTCATGGCGCAAACGACGCGCGATGGCGTCCTCCAGACGCACGACCCCTTCGGCATCCACCGTTTGGTCGGAGCGGGTGACGATCTCGGTGAACGTCAGCCCGAACAGCCCGGATACCAGCACCTTGGCGTCGGCGGCAGGATCGTCGAGGCCCGCCTCCGCAAACCGGCTCCGCGCCGATGCCTGCAATGCGCCGATCGTCGGGCCGGTGTCGCTCACATGCGATCCCCGAGCTGGGCAAGCTGGCTTGCCTGGTGATCGGCACGCAGCGCATCGACGACATCGTCGATCTCGCCTTCCATCATCCGGTCCAGCTTGTAGAGCGTCAGGTTGATGCGGTGGTCGGTGATGCGCCCTTGCGGAAAATTATAGGTGCGGATGCGCTCCGAGCGGTCGCCGGAGCCGACCTGGCTCTTGCGGTCGGCCGAGCGCTCGTTGTCGACCCGCTGGCGCTCCATGTCGTAGAGCCTGGAGCGCAGCACCTGCATCGCCTTGGCGCGGTTCTGATGCTGCGATTTTTCTGAACTGGTGACGACGATGCCAGACGGCATATGGGTGATGCGAACAGCCGAGTCCGTCGTGTTGACGTGCTGGCCGCCGGCGCCCGACGAGCGCATCGTGTCGATGCGGATATCCTGCTCGCGCACTTCGATATCCACCTCTTCGGCCTCGGGCAGCACCGCCACCGTGGCCGCGGAAGTGTGGATGCGGCCGCCGGCCTCGGTGGCCGGTACGCGCTGCACCCGGTGCACCCCGGATTCGAACTTGAGCTTGGAGAAAACGCCCTTGCCGGTGATCGTCGCAATCACTTCCTTGTAGCCGCCCGCTTCGCCGTCGCTCGAGGAGAGAATTTCGACCTTCCAGCCGTTCACCGAGGCGAAACGCTCGTACATGCGGAAAAGGTCGCCGGCAAACAGCGCCGCTTCGGAACCACCGGTCCCGGCACGGATTTCGAGGATGGCGCTCTTCTCGTCGGCGGCATCCTTCGGCAGCAATAGGATCTGTATCTCGGTCTCCAGCGTCTCGATACGCTCGCGCACGCCGGGCAGCTCCATATCGGCCAGGTCGCGCATCTCGCGGTCGACCGTCTTGTCGCCCAGCATCGCTTCGAGATCGGCCCGCTCCGCCGTCGCTTTTTCGTAGTCGCGGATCTTCATGACGACGGGCTGCAGCTCGGAATACTCGGACGCCAGCTTGACGTAGACATCCGCCGCCGGGCCTTCGGACATGCGCGCCTCGATCTCGCCGAACCGGCGCTCCAGCTCACGCATTTTTTCAACAGGTAGTGTAGCCACAGTCGAACTCCGAATTTTTCCAAGGCGCCCTGATGTCAGGCGCCGTCATCCATGGCGATTATCTGGCGGCCAGCCGTTGAACTGCACGCCTCGCCCCCGATCCTTCCTCATTCCTGTGCTTGTCACAGGAATCCAGTGCGCCCAGTCCTAGGCGCGCAAGACCTCCCGATTGCCGAGACAAGTCTTTTCACGACGCAGACGCGCCGTGGCTGGATTCCTGTGACAAGCACAGGAATGAGGGGGAGAGCGTCGCGCCTTCCAGACCCGGGCGAGAGCCAGACCGCGGGAACCAGGTCCCTAGCTTCCCATGCCTGGCCCAGCCCTGAAAGGACGGGCAGAGCGCCTCTTACCTCTTTCCACCGCAGTCAGCAACAGACTGCGCAAGAGCAGCTACAGGGGAATATTATGGGTCAATGCGAACTGCGCAAGGATGTCCCGCACCGAGAGCGTCGGGTTGCGGTCGTCCAAAGCCTCTTCCATGACTGCCGCCAGCGCCCCGACATCGAGACCCAGCAGCATCGCCTTGACCGGCCCGATCGAGGCTGGCGACATCGACACCGAGCGGAAGCCGATGCCCATCAGCGCCATCGCCGAGATCGGCTTGCCGGCAAGCTCGCCACACAGCGTCACCGGTGTCTTGTTGCGCTCGCCGGCGCGCACGATATCCCGCAGGATGCGCAGGAAAGGCCGCCCGAGCGTGTCGAACCGGTCGGACACGCGGGCATTGCCGCGATCGACCGCCATGGAAAACTGGAACAGGTCGTTGGAGCCGACCGAGACGAAATCGACGGCAGCCATGAGCTCGTCGAGCTGCCAGAGCAGCGCCGGGACTTCGAGCATGGCGCCGAACTGCAGCTTCCGCGGCAGCGCATGGCCGAAGCGCGACAGATGGTGCACTTCCTTCTGCAGCAGTTCGCGCACCGCCTTGATCTCGGAAACCTCCGTGACCATCGGCACCATCATCTTCAGTTCGCCGTCGGCGGCAGCCTTCAGCATGGCGCGCAGCTGCGTGCGCAGCAGG
Source organism: Rhizobium rhododendri (assembly GCF_007000325.2). Lineage (GTDB taxonomy): Bacteria > Pseudomonadota > Alphaproteobacteria > Rhizobiales > Rhizobiaceae > Rhizobium > Rhizobium rhododendri. The sequence goes on from NZ_CP117267.1 coordinate 2,822,324, forward strand.
CCCGGCCTATCCAGCGAAAGCCGGATGGCGCGCCAGCCGAGTGCCGGATTTTCTTCCTGATGCGCCCGGAAATAGGGCACGACCTTGTCGCCGCCGATATCCAGCGTGCGGAAGGTGACGACGTGATCGCCCGCCTGCTTCAGGACATTGCGGTAGAACATTTCCTGCTCATCGGCCTTCGGCATCGTCGAGGCGATCATGAACTGCAGCTCGGTGCGGAAAAGACCGATGCCTTCGGCGCCGGATTCGGCCAATTGCGGAAGATCGACCAGCAGTCCTGCATTCATCAGCAGCGAGATGCGCTGGCCGTCCCGCGTGACCGGCTCGACGGCACGCAGCGCCCGGAACTGCTCCTGGCGGCGGGCGCGGAACTTGACCTTCTCTTCATAGGACTTCAGGTGATCGGCCATGGGCCGCAGGTGCACGTGGCCCTCGTCGCCATCGATGATGACGGAATCGCCGTTTTCCGCCAGCGCCACGACGCCGGCCGCCTGTCCGACGACCGGAATGCCCATAGCGCGGGCGACGATGACGACATGGCTGGTGACGGCGCTGTCTTCCAGCACTAGGCCGCGAATGTTGTCGCGCGGATAATCGAGCAGCTCGGCGGCTCCCATGGCGCGGGCGAAGATGACTGCGTCGTTGGGAAAACCGTCCGTCGTGTTGCGGCCGGTATGGCCGGTCAGCTGCCGCAGCAGCCGGTTGGCCAGGTCCTCGAAATCGTGCATGCGGTCGCGCAGGTACGGGTCGGTGAGCCGCATCATCCGAGCCTTCGTGTCGCTCTGCACTTTCTCGACCGCAGCCTCGGCCGTCAGGCCGTTGCGGATCGCCTCCTCGAGCTTGCGAACCCAGCCCTGGTCGTGGGCGAACATACGGTAGGTTTCCAGCACCTCGCGGTGCTCTCCTTCCATCGACACGTCGCGACGCGACAGCATGTCGTCGATGGAAATGCGCAAGGAGCCGAGGGCATCGGCCATGCGCGAGATTTCGTGGTCGGTGTCTTCGTTGAGCAGGTTGGTGACGACGACGCGCGGCTCGTGCAGCACGACATAGCCAAGGCCGATGCCTTCATTGTAGCTGTCGCCGTCGATGGTGACCGAGCGGGTCAGGTCGAGTTCGAGGCCGGGCTTCGAGATCTTCTTCAGATCGCCGGTGGCGATCATCTCGGCCAGCACCATGGCCGTCGTCTCGAGCGCTTCAAGCTCCTCGTCGCGGTAGGTGCGGCTGGCCTTGTTCTGCACGACGAGAACGCCGAGCGACCGGCCGGCGCGCAGGATCGGCACACCGAGGAAGGAATGGTAGATCTCTTCTCCGGTTTCCGGCAGATACCGGAAGGCCGGGTGCGACTGGGCGTCGGAGAGATTGAGCGATTGCGCCGAGGCGGCGATGGTGCCGACCAGGCCCTGGCCCATCTTCAACTGCGCCAGATGGACGGAATCCTTGTTGAGACCTTCGGTGGCATAGAGCTCGAGCACGCCGTCGGCGCGCAGCACGTAGACCGAGCACACCTCCGCCACCATGTTGCTGGCGATCTGACGAACGATCCGGTCAAGGCGATCCTGCGGTTCAAGCGGCTCCGCCATCAGCTCGCGCAGCCGCTTGAGCAGGACGCGCGGACCGCCGGAAAGGTCTCTCATTGCGTCACGCTCCCGAAAATCATGTCCACGCTGCGAAGGTTGTCACGAAGCATTTCGCGCTTCGCCCTGCCCCTCTGCAGTTTCAAATCAACTCTTATCCAGACCGTAGCAGGAATGCAAAGTCCTGACTGCAAGTTCTGCATAGGGGCCGTCGATCAGGATCGAAATCTTGATTTCCGAGGTGGTGATTGCCTTGATGTTGATGCCTTTTTCAGCAAGTGCCCGGAAAGCGCTCGCTGCAACGCCTGCGTGCGAACGCATGCCGATGCCAATCACCGAAACCTTGACCAGACCCGATTCGTTCTGGATGACATCGTAGCCGATCTGGCTCTTGTGTTCGCCGAGAACGGCGAGCGCCTTGTCGACGTCGCCGGACGGCACGGTGAAGGTCATATCCGTGGTCGAGCCGTCCTCGGAGATGTTCTGGACGATCATGTCGACATTGATATGGTTTTCAGCGAGCGGCCCGAAGATCGCAGCCGAGACGCCGGGGCGGTCGGAAAGCCGCCGGAGCGAAATCTGCGCTTCATCCTTGGCATAGGCGATGCCGGTTACGACTTCCTGTTCCACGATCTCTTCCTCATCACAAATCAGCGTTCCGGGCGGGTTCAGAAGGTCGCCCATGCCCGGCGCATCGGGGTCTTCGAAAGACGAGCGCACGAAGGTGCGGACCTTGAATACCATGGCAAGTTCGACCGAGCGCACCTGCAGCACCTTGGCGCCGAGCGACGCCATCTCGAGCATTTCCTCGAAGGCGATCTTCTTTAGGCGGCGCGCCTTCGGCACGATGCGCGGGTCGGTCGTATAGACGCCGTCAACGTCTGTGTAGATGTCGCAGCGGTCGGCCTTGACGGCTGCAGCAATCGCCACCGCCGAGGTATCGGAGCCGCCGCGGCCGAGCGTCGAAATGCGATTGTCGGGACCGAGACCCTGGAAGCCGGCAACGACGGCCACCTGGCCCTCGCCCATGCGGCGGATGATCTCGTCACCGTTGATCTCGAGGATGCGGGCCGCGCCATGGGCGTTGTCGGTCTTGATCGGGATCTGCCAGCCCTGCCAGGAACGCGCATTGATGCCGAGGTGCTGAAGCGCGATTGCCACCAGCCCCGAGGTAACCTGCTCGCCCGAGGCGACAACAGCGTCATATTCTCGCGCATCGTGCATCGGCGAGGCATCGCGGGTCCATCCGACCAGCTCGTTGGTCTTGCCCGACATCGCCGAGACGACGACGGCGACTTCGTGGCCGGCATCGACCTCGCGTTTCACATGCCGGGCGACGACGCGAATACGATCCATGTCCGCGACGGAGGTCCCGCCGAATTTCATCACGATGCGTGCCATAAGCCTCTACCCATAGTGGCGCGCCTCGTCACTGAGACCCGCCATACGACAAGGCTCCGCCCGGGGCAGCAGCAAAAGCGGTGGCTTTTCATACTGCCGGTGCACCGGAAACGGAGCGTCTATTTCGGCCGTCTCATACCGACTTTGAAGGGTGCGTGCAATGGGCATGCGACATCGATATGACGGGCGGCGAAAGCCGGCGGCAGTCCCAAACGATGCTCTAAATTAGACAACCTCGGCAACAAAGTCTTAAAGCTTATGCGCGAGTGTAGGCGAGCCGCTTCACGCAAAGCCAGAAATCGACGATGACCAACCCGCCCGCTCCGCGTTTCCTCGACCGCCTGAAGACGCTTGGCGCATCGCTTGTCTCCGTCTGCAATCCGGCCGTTCGTCGCCTGGAGCAGCAGCTGCGCGAAAAGGAAGCCACCATCGCGGAACAGGCCGAGGCGCTGGCCCGTGGCCGCAGGATTTTCAACCGCGCGGCCGAGGCTGCCCGAATCGGCATATGGCAATGCAGCCTGCCCGACGAGACCCTGACCTGGACGGATGTAGTCTACGACATTTTCGACCTCCCGCGCGACCTGCAGGCGGGCCGCGCGGAAACGCTTGCCTGTTATACCCAGGCATCCGCCAAGGAATTGCAGGAAAAGCGCCGTCTTGCCATCGAGACCCGCAGCGGTTTCACGATGGATGCGGAGATCGTGACGCAGAAGGGCAATCATCGCTGGATCCGCATCACCGCCACGGTGGAATGCGAGGGCGAAGAGCCCGTGCGCATCTTTGGCATCAAGCAGGACATCACGGACGCCAAGCTACTTTTCGATCGCACCCGCCACCTTGCCGATTTCGACATGATGACCGGGCTTGCCAACCGCGCCCAATTCCAGCTGCGTCTCGCTGCTCTATGCGAGGAACACGACCGGTCGAAGGCGCCGGCAGCGTTGCTGCTGGTCGACCTCGACGGCTTCAAGGCGGTCAACGATACCTATGGCCATGCCACTGGCGACGCCTGCCTGATCGAGGCGGCCGACCGGCTTCGCGCCGTCTGCAATTGTGCCCATCTGATTGCCCGCATCGGCGGCGACGAGTTTGCGGTTCTGCTGCTGCAGGACGCCGAACGCGGGACGGTGACCGATATCGCAAGCGACATCGTCCAGATCGTTCGCCGGCCGATGATCCTCGGCGATCTCGTCCTCAACATCGGCGCCTCCGTCGGCGTAGCACTTGCCGACGGGTCCAGCCCGTCCGAATTGTTTCAGCGGGCCGACACGGCGCTCTATGCCGCCAAAGCCGCTGGGCGCAACACCTTCAGCATCTTCGAGCCATCAGAGCGCCAGACGCTCTGCGCACCGCGCAGCGCCGCCTGAACCCGCCGAGACCAGATAGGCTAGGCGAGGAACCCGCCCTTGCGCAGCCAGGATTCATACCAGGCCGGCCAGGCGGCGGATGGCGTACCGGCCTTGCCCATGCCGAAGCCGTGTCCGCCGGTCGCGAGGCGGTGCATATCGACAGGCACACCGGCGCTCTTGCAGGCAGCAGCCATGATCAGTGTGTTGTGCGGATCGGAAACAGCATCGTCCTCCGCCTGGACGAGGAACATCGACGGGCAATGGGACCGCACATGCGGCTGCACCGACCATTCGGCGCTTTCCTCGTCGTTCGGATGCCGGCCGATCAGCACGGTCTTTGTCGAGGTATGGTCGTAGGGCGGCTCGAGCGTGATGATCGGATAGATAAGCGCTGCAGCATTCGGCCGCGCCGATTGCTTGTCGGCCTCGTCGACGGCGCGATAGGAGCGATAGGCCGAGCGCGCCGACGCCAGTCCCATCAGATGGCCGCCGGATGAAAAACCGAGCGCGCCGATGCGATCGGGATGAACGTCGTATTCGACGCTTCTCGCCCGGATCAGCCGCAGGGCGCGCTGTGCATCCTGAAGCGGTGCCCGGGGACCTTCCCGCCAGCCCTCCGACGGCAGCCGGTAGGACAGCACGAAGGCGGTGATGCCGCGATCGTTCAGCCAAAGCGCTGCCGGATGCGCCTCGCTTTCCATCTCGATCCGCTTGTATCCGCCGCCCGCCGCCACCAGCATGGCCGCGCCATTGGGCTTGGCCGGGCGGAAGACCTCGATAGATGGCGTGGCGATATTGCTGACGGCGCCTTTGGCGCTGGTCTCGACCGGCCCTTTCGGACCACGGCCGCCCGGGGCTCCTGCCGGCCAGAGCGGGATGACCGCATTGGCCGCGCTTGCCTGCCGCGATGCCGCGAGCAGCAGTGCCGCGCCGCCGGCCATAAGCAATGTTCTGCGATCGATCATGACGGTAATTTCCCTTTGGAGTGGCGTTCAGACAGGTGCGGCAAGGTAAGGGCAAAACTGAGGCAGAACAGCCTCAAAGTGCCGTCCGCAAGCCACCCGGCGACGTAAAACTGCAAATAATGATGATCATGTCATCATACCAGTTGACGACGTCAGCTCAATTTGACAGGTTCCGGCGACTTAAACGGGAGGAAATGCGGCACCACGGCGTGGGGAAAGCCTGTTTGCAGCGTGCAGACAGACAACGCGCGCCGTCGCCCGCATCGGATGAGATCAACAGGAGCCGTTTCCGTGAGGGAGGGCTTCGCGAGACAGGCGGCAGACCCTCTGCGGTGACAGCCCCTGCACTCGTCTTGGGAGGAAGACATGGACGCCACGACACATTCACAGAACACCGAACAGCAGGTCGAGGCATCGACGATCCGGAAGATCTCGTTCCGCATCGTGCCGTTCATCGCGCTGATGTTCTTCATCAATTTCCTCGACCGGACGGCCATCTCGTTTGCCGGGCCGAACGGCATGACCCAGGATCTCGGCATGACGGCCGCCCAGTTCGGCTTTGCCGCCGGCATTTTCTTCTTCGGCTACATCGTGCTCGAGATTCCGAGCAACCTGGCGCTTCACCAGTACGGCGCACGCCGTTGGCTGTCGCGCATCATGGTCACCTGGGGCATCGTCGCCATGCTGTTCACCTGGGTCAGTAGCATCAACGGGCTCTACGCCCTGCGCTTCTTCCTCGGCGTCGCAGAAGCCGGCTTCTTCCCCGGCGCAATCCTCTATCTCAGCACCTGGGTGCCCGGCCGCCACCGCGCAAAGATCCTGGCACTCTTCTATCTCGCACAGCCGCTGACGACCGTGATCGGCGCGCCGCTGGCCTCCGCCCTTATCCAGGCCCATGGGGTCTTCGGCCTCGAGGGCTGGCGGGTGATGTTCCTCGGCGTGTCCATCCCGGCCATCGTCGTCGGCATCATCACCTGGTTCTACCTGCCGGACACCCCCGTCGGCGCCAAGTGGCTCACCCCGGCGGAAAAGGGCTGGCTGAACCGGGCGCTGGCGAAAGAAGAATCGGAAAAGGTGACGGGGCGCCGCCACATGACGCTGCAGGCGCTGAAGGACGGCCGCGTCTGGCTCCTCTCGGTTATCTATTTCGGCCTGATCTACGGTCTCTATGCGCTTGCCTTCTTCCTGCCGACGATCATCGGCGGCTTCGAGGCCAAGTTCGGCACCAAATTCGATGTCTTCGAAAAGGGCATGATAACAGCCATCCCCTATCTGCCTGCCGCCTTCGCGCTCTACTTCTGGAGCCGGGATGCGAGCAAGCGCGGCGTCCGTCTCTGGCATGTCGGTATTCCGGCGCTGGTCGGCGCCATCAGCATCCCGCTGGCACTGCTGATGTCTTCGCCCGAGACGACGGTCCTCGTCGTCACCGTGACCGCCTGTGCGATCTTTGCAGCCCTGCCGAACTTCTGGTCGCTGCCGACAAGGTTCCTGACCGGCGCCGGCGCTGCGGCAGGCATTGCGCTCATCAACACGGTCGGAAACATCGCCGGCTTTGCAGCGCCCTACATCACCGGCGCCGTCAAGGATGCGACAGGCCTGTACGAGATGCCGATGGTCATCGTCGGCGGCTTCATGCTGGTCTCGGCTATCCTCGCTTTCTCCCTCGGCAAGGCCCTCAAGGACCCCACCGCAACCTGAAACCCGCCCTCCCCGTCGCAGCCATTCACCTGCGACGGGGAGGCTCGCGACGACCACGGCGCGTTAACCCTTATTTAACTATAGAGTTGCAACTGCCGCCCGGACGGGCCACAACACGGGGCATGCCCCTCGTAGCTCAACGGTAGAGCAGCTGCCTCGTTTGCAGAAGACCCAGGTTCAAGTCCTCGGCAGGGGCTCCCGCCACAATCTCTCCATAGTCCGGCGGATGCACGATTAAATTTACCCAGATTTAACGAAATACAACTACAGGTCATCCCATGGCCCCGTGGCGGAGTGGAGACGCAAGGGGAGTGAATTCCCCACAGCTTGGTTCGAATCCAGGCGAGGCCTCCATATGAACGTAATGCCGATCACCACCGCCTGCACCATCGGCCCTCCCAATTCCCTCATCCTGCGCCTGTCACAGAAATCCAGTCACAGCGCGTCTGAGCAGTGAGACGACATTATCTTAGGCGGAAAGAACTTTTCGCCCAAGGACTTGGGCGGCTGGATTCCTGTGACGGGCACAGGAATGAGGGTAGCTGGAGCTAACGCTTGTGCTTCCCCAGCTCTATCTAAATCATCCGTTAGGACTACGCCCAAACGGTATCAACGCGCCCATCACATTTTCCCCCCACTTTTCCTGTTTTACAGCGCGCCAACAATGCTCATACCCCTTTGCCAATGGACGGCGCTCCAACCGGAGGCATGCGCGGCCTGCACATTTTCCTCGGTGTCATCGATCAGGACGATGCTTTGCGGAGCGACAGAGGTGGCTTGCGTGACGAGGGAGTAGAATTCGGGGCTCGGCTTCTGGTACCCAAGCGATGCGGAGTAGAAAATGCCATCGACTTTCTCCCGTAGCCCCATGTCTTCCATCAGGTATGCGGCGCGCATATGCTCCTGGTTTGTCGCGAGGTAGACACGATCGCCGCGACCTCTGATCTCCGAAACAGCATCGAGCACCGCGCTGTCGATCCGCGAGTCGTTGGCGAACCAGTAGTCGATAAAAGTATCGACGCTGACATCGGGCGCGATCTCGGCCAGAACTTCGGCAAGCTCCGGCACCAGAGGCTTCCGCCCGCTGACGATATCCTGCCAGCGCGGGGCAAAAAACGCGCTTCGCAACGCATCGCGCGAAATCCCGAGGTCGGCGCCGAGGTCAGTCCACCACTGCGCGCCATCCCCCGGACGACCGCACACCAACACTCCATCGACATCCAGCATGATAGTGCGCATTGCGTGATGCCTTTCGCCAAGCCTGCACAGGGTATTTTCCACAAGACCGTGACGGCTTCATTGCAGCGCACGGCTCGAGGAGAATCCCGTTCGACAAGGGACCTGTGCAAAGGCGCATATGCTGCGGGCGGCGCTGTCCGCAGCGCGTTCGCCGCACACCCTCCAAACCCAACCTTCCGGCGAGCACCCACCGAGACGTTTGTCACTGCCGTCTGCCGGAATGGAGGCAAGTCGGGGCAGAGTAGTCAAGATATTGCAAACACAAACAGATTGAGGCAACCGGCCCAGTGAAAGACCGATCCACCACTGCCAAACCCTTTAAAGTCCAACCGCGCCTGGGATGCCCACCAAACCCTCATTCCTGTGCCCGTCACAGGAATCCAGTCACGGCGCGTCCGCGCCGTGGGAGGACTCTCTGTTGGTGGAGAAGTATCTATCGCCCAAAGACTTGGGCGGCTGGATTCCTGTGACGGGCACAGGAATGAGGGAGGTCGGGGGTGGCTCTTTCCGGTTTTGTGATCTTTCTGACCTCACACACACACTCTATCTCTAGCACACTCTCCTCTCTCGCTTCCCTCCATCGCCCCTGCTCGCAGCACCTCATGGGGATAAACCGTTGGGATTTCCGTTTGGAAACAATGCCGGCATCATAATTTCATCCCCGCTTTTCCGGGTTGATCTATAATCACCCCGTTCCGCCATCGGATACACCGGTCTGCGTTGCCGGCGAGGTGGGGCCGGGTCTTGGAGGGGTTGCTGTCTACGCAGGCACGTCTTCAAGGGTCCGCAGAAAGTGGATCCCTTCGGGCCCCTAGGCTCGGCGTGCCTGTGTGGCATAACTCCTGCAGCTTTTCCCCTCAACGGGACCTGGGTCGGAAACAGAGGATCCGGAGTTGCGGATAAAAACTGTCGAACGGGGCACATCTGGTGTCACTTAACTAAAAAATCATCAGGCACTCGATGTGCCCCGGCCATCAGAATTGTCATGACACGGACCGAACAGGCCGCGTGAACGGGATGGCGTGACGGCGCGACACGGCGAGCTTGCAGACCGGGGCAGAGAGACGATCCTGCTGCGGTCGAATGACGCGGGGCGGCCGGCGTGGTCGTCTCCTGCGTGCAAAGGAAGACCTCCCGCCCTTGACTTCCAGCACCGATCGTCCGACTTCACTGAGACAGGACAAGGAACCAGACGATGACCGAAGCGGCTCAGAACACCACGGCAAAGACCACTATCGACCAGAGCGAAGTCGACCGCTTTTCGGCAATGGCGGCGGAATGGTGGAGCCCGACCGGCAAGTTCAAGCCGCTGCACAAATTCAATCCCGTCCGGCTCGCCTACATCCGCGACCGCGCCGCCGAGAATTTCGGCCGCGACCCGCGCAGCCCCCGCCCGCTGGAAGGCCTGCGGGTGCTCGATATCGGCTGCGGCGGCGGGCTTCTCTCCGAACCCATGGCCCGTATGGGCGCCGAAGTGGTGGGCGCAGATCCGTCCGAAAAGAACATCGGCATCGCCTCCACCCATGCCCGCCAGTCGGGCGTCGAGGTCGACTATCGCCCGGTCACCGCCGAACAGCTGGCTGAGGCCGGCGAGACTTTCGACATCATCCTCAACATGGAGGTCGTCGAGCACGTTTCCGACGTCGAGTTCTTTCTGTCGACCTGCGCGAAGATGGTGCGGCCGGGCGGCATGATGTTCGTTGCCACCATCAACCGCACGATGAAGGCGGCTGCCCTTGCCATCTTTGCCGCCGAAAACGTCCTGCGCTGGCTGCCGCGCGGCACCCATCAGTATGAAAAGCTGGTACGGCCGGAAGAAGTGGAAAAGCCGCTGATCGCCAACGGCCTGATCTTCACCGCCCGCACCGGCGTGTTCTTCTCGCCGCTGCAGAATCAGTGGAACCTGTCTAAGGACATGGACGTGAACTACATGATGGTCGCAAAACGGCCGGCCTGAGCCGCCTTGGCGCACCAGACCCCCACCCTATGGCATTTCATGCTGCGCTGGAGGCGCAGGGTTATTTGACGAGTCGATGGATCGGCGGAAGGGGCAGCGTCAGTTGGCGTCGTCCGGCAGCGTCGGAAGCGGAGCGATCTCGATGCCTTCCTCGATCAGCGAGCGTGCCTCGGCAGGCGTTGCCTGGCCGATGATGCCGCGGGCATCGGCCTCTCCGTAATGGATCTTGCGGGCCTCCTCCGGAAACTTGGGCCCGACATCTTCCGAATTCGCCTTGATGGCGGCAACGGCGTCTTTGAGCGTGGCGATTGCCTGCTTGCGGGCCGCGTCCATCGCCAGCGTCGTTAGCGCCTCCCGGGTCCGGGCCGTCGAAACGGACGGTGCCATCAGCATCTTGCCGATCGAGGAAGATCCGCAGGTCGGGCAGCTCAGCAATCCGCTTTCGACCTGCCGCTCGAAGTCGGCGCTTTGCGAAAACCAGCCCTCGAACTCATGGCCGTGGTCGCAACTGAGCGAATAGCGGATCACGCAGCCACACCCCCGGCCTTTGCGGCCTCGATCGTTTCCAGCGTAAACGCGCGGCCGTTTTTCAGATTGGGGATCTTTTCGCGGGCAGCCTTGACTGCGGCAACGTCGATATCGGCCACCAGCACGGCCTCGCCGCTGCCGCCGGCGGACGTCAGAACCTTGCCCCAGGGATCGACGATCATCGAATGGCCATATGTCTCGCGGCCGTCCTGATGGACGCCGGCCTGGGCTGCGGCGATAACGAACATGCCGTTCTCGATGGCCCGTGCCCTCAGGAGGATTTCCCAGTGAGCCTCGCCGGTCTGGCGGGTAAAGGCGGCAGGAATGCTCATCACTTCGGCGCCGGCAACGGCCTGGCTGCGGAAAAGCTCGGGAAAGCGGACATCGTAGCAGATCGAGAAGCCGAGTTTTGCAAACGGCAGCGACACCACCCGAGCCTCGGAGCCTGGACGATAGACGGCACTCTCGCGCCAGCTTTCGCCATTGTCGAGATCGACGTCGAACATGTGGATCTTGTCGTAGCGCGTCACCAGACCGCCATCCGGGCCGAACAGGAAACCGCGATTGGCGATCTTTCCATCGTCGAGCGAAATGGCCGTCGAGCCGATGTGCAGGTGGATACCCAGTTCCGCCGCTGTCCGCGACGCTGCAGCGACGACGAGATCATCGGCCTCGTTGCGCAGGATGGCCCTCAGGCCGGGCCGGTCGCGCTGGATGGCGCCGGTCATTTCAGGCGTCTGGACATAGACCGCACCCCTGGACGCGGCGTCGCGCACCAGGCGCACCATATCGGCGACGTTCTTCTCCGGGTCGGTGCCCGAGCACATCTGGATAGCGGCGGCCTTGAAGCTCATGATTTATCCTCAGGCGGCAAGAAGCGGATCGAGCTTGCCCCCCCTGTCGAGCGCGTGCAGGTCGTCGCAGCCTCCGACATGCAAGCCGTCGATAAAGATCTGCGGAAAGGTCGTGCCGCCGTTCGATTTGGCGATCATCTCCTCGCGCATCTCCGGGGAATAGGTGGCATTGTGTTCGACATAGGCGACGCCCTTGGCCCCAAGCAGCGATTTTGCCTTGGCGCAGTAGCCGCAGAACTCACGCGTGTAAATAACGACGGATGCCATGGTCACTCCGGGTTTGAACAGCTTTCCTGTCATATAGGCATGGCGAGCGCCCGCGCAAAGGTCAAGACGGTGACATCGGCGGCGCCCGCCTTTTTCAGCACCCGCGTTGCCGCCGCAACGGTCGCTCCCGTCGTGTAGACGTCGTCGATGAGCACGATGCGCCGGCCGAAGACCTCGTTGTCGCGGTGGCGTGCGATTGCAAAGGCGCCCCGGACATTGTCCTGCCGGGCCCGGGCACCAAGCCCGACCTGCTGGCTGGTCCGCTTGATCCGGACAAGTGTCGCCGGCAGCAGCGGCTTGCCGGAGAGTGACGCCAGATGGCGGGCAAGCTCGGCTGCCTGGTTGAACTTACGCGAAAACAGACGGGTGCGGTGCAGCGGCACCGGGATCAGCGCATCGCAACCGGCAACCGCACCGTCGCTGGCGCGCAGCATCCATTCGGCCATCATCCGCGCAAGGTCGATACGATCGCGGTATTTGAGGCCGTGGACGAGATCGCGAACCACGCCGTCATGGATCGCCGCCGAGCGCAGCCGATCGAACGGCGGCGGATCTGCAATCGCCTCGGCGCTGAGAATGCCGGCGCCGAGATCGTGGGTAAACGGGCTGCCCATCACCTCGCAATAGGGACGCTCGACGAAACGGATCGTCGACCAGCAGCGCGGGCAAAGGCTGCGGTGGCTGCCGGTCGAGGCGCCACAGGCAGCACAGCCGGGCGGATAGAGCAGATCGGCCAGCATAAACCACGGCCGCAGCAGCCCGCGTCCGATGAGCGCAGCGGTGATTTCCGGTCGGCTCGTCCCCATATGCCCCATATGATTGACAATAGCCCGTTCCTCGCGCCATTGCGAAAGGAAAGTGCGGCAGGCTCTGGTGCCGCAGAGGACGTGGAGTGCAGGAATAGCGCATGGATATCGTATTCGACCAGGACCTCATCGCCGCCAACCGCCGCCGCGCGCTGGCGAGGGATGACGCCAAGGCCGCCTTCCTGCTCGACATCGCCGCCAACGAACTGGCCGAGCGATTGTCGCTGGTGGAACGCCGTTTCGAGGAGGCGGTGGAGCTGCACGGCGCGACCGGCATCGCGGCACGGTTGGCGATGGCGTCCGGCAAGATCGGCCATATGACGCGCATCGAGACCGACGAAATGCCGGCCGTTGCCGGTGAGACCATCGTCGTTGCGCCGCCAGAACGGCTGCCGCTAGCTCCGGCCTCCGTCAATCTGGTGCTCTCGCCGCTGGGGCTGCACCTCACCAACGACACGCCGGGCGTCTTCATTCAGGTGCATCGCGCATTGCAGCCGGACGGGCTGTTCCTCGCAGCCATACCCGGCAACGGCACGCTGCAGGAATTGCGCGAGGTACTGCTGGCAACCGAGATCGAGATGTTCGGCGGCGCCAGTCCGCGCGTCATCCCCTTCCCCGACGTGCGCGATGTCGGCGGGCTGTTGCAGCGGGCGGGTTTCGCGCTGCCGGTCGTCGATGCCGAAAGCTATACGGTGCGCTACGCCTCGCTGTTTCCGCTGATGCAGGACCTGCGCGCCATGGGCATGGCCAACCCGCTGGTCGACCGCAGCCGCCGACCGGTCGGACGCAATTTCTTCCTGCGTGCCGCGGAATTATATGCCGAGCGCTTCGCCGATGCCGACGGACGGATCCGGGCGACATTCTCGATCATCTATGCATCGGGCTGGAAGCCGCATGAAAGCCAGCAGAAGCCACTGCGTCCGGGCTCCGCCAAGACGCGGCTGGCCGACGCGCTGAAGGTCGAGGAGCAGACCCTGAAGCCGTGATTACGGCGTGCTGACCTTGTTGGCAAAGAAGTTGAACATGTTCGAGAGATTGCTGCCGAGAAGACCGAGGCTGACGATCAGCGCAACGGCGATAAGGCCGGCAATCAGGCCGTATTCGATCGCTGTTGCGCCGATCTTGTCGTCAATGAGTTTCCGGACCACATGCATCGAAAATATCCTCTGATCTATACCGAAATCAGCGAACCCGATGCCCCCGGCACAGATCGGCTGCAAGCTGTTCAGCAGTTGCTATCGCTGCCATACCCCTGCACGACACAGACTGAACCGGGTTCGTTCTGCAGCACGCTGCGGCGGATCGTAAAGCGCTTGCCGCTTTCCGTCTTCGGAATGGAGCCCGTGGTGATGTTATCGAATTCGGGCGCGCTCGCAAGCACACTCGATTTCGACTTATCGGCCAGCATCGGCGTCAGGATCAGCGACAATGCAACTGCCGCCGTGCCGAAAAGCAGGGCAATATTCAGTGCGCCGGTCTTGCGAGACTGTGAAGTTGCCTGTTCTTTCTCGCGAACGGCCTTCCAGAAATCGTCGTCCATTGTGTCAAGCCTCGTTATGACCATGCCCATCGCTTGATTGAGGTCGATCTTTGCCAGAAGGTCTTAAACGATCTCTTAATATCCACAGGCAAAATGATCATAAAATCTTAAGTGAAGAAGTATTCACTAAATTAATGGCCTGTCACAGCAGGTCTTGCAGAAACGGGATCAGCGGTTCGTCTGCAGGAGGCATGGGATAATCGCGAAGTGCCTGCGGCCGAACCCATTTCAGCCCCTGGCCCTCGCGGCCCTCTGGCGTGCCTTCATAGCGGCGGCAGATGTAGAGTGGCATCAGCAGGTGAAAACTGTCGTAGGTGTGGCTGGCAAAGGTTAACGGCGCGAGGCAGGCTATACGCGTCGTGACGCCAAGCTCCTCGTCGAGTTCACGAATGAGACACTCTTCCGGCGTCTCGCCCGGCTCGACCTTGCCACCTGGAAATTCCCACAGCCCGGCAAGGCTCTTGCCCTCGGGACGCTGCGCGAGGAGAATTCGGCCATCGGCATCGATCAGCGCGCATGCGGCAACCAGCAGGATCTTGCGCCCGGCCGCGACGCTCACGACTGCGGCCTCCAGTAACGGTAACGGTAGGCCTCGCGAAATCCTATGCCGTCATAAAGCGCCAGCGCGGCATCGTTGCTGGCGGCGACCTGCAGCCAGGCGGTTTTTGCGCTGCGGGTCCGGGCCCAGCGGAGCGCCGAGGCGACGATCTCGATACCGAAGCCCTTGCGGCGAAATGCCGGTGCGACCGACAACGACATCAGGCCGGCAAGGTCGTTGTCCTGCACGCAGAGCGTCGTCGCTACAGGCCCGAGTTCCGGATCCTCGATGACGAAGAGGCCCGATGGCGGCTTGATGGAACTGACGACTTCGGCCAGCGCCGGCTTCAGCGCGGAATCGGAACCGTCGACAGAGAGGCTGGCATCGACATAGCGGCCGACATCGTGGCTCGGCAAATGGTCGAGCGTGTCGGGGAGGACGATATCCAAAAGATCGCAGGTCATCACGATCGTCTCTTCGAAGGCGTCCCAGTTTGTCTCGCGCAACAGCGTCATCAACACCGGTGGCGCCAGCGGCGTTTCACGCACCACCAGGGGGCGGCCATAAGCCTCGAACTTGCGTTGCGCCTTCTCCAGCCGGATCTCGACGTCGCGATGGTCGGAGGGGTCGAGCGGCACGATCGAGTTCAGTCGCTTGGAGGGATGCCCGGCCGTCAGCCGCACCTGCCAGCTGCCGTCGTAATGGATAGACGACGCTGGCCAGGCCCGAAAGCCAACGGCTTCGAGCCTGCGCACCAGCGGCAGGGGATTGGACAGGAATTGCAAGGGCATCAGACGCTATCAGCTCCGGTAGTCGCCATTGATGGCAACATATTCCTTTGTGAGGTCGCAGGTCCAGACCGTAGCCCGGCCTTGCCCAAGTCCGAGCTCGACTTTGACCGGAATATCCTGGCGCTTCATGACTGCGGTCGCCGCATCTTCCGAATAGCCGGCGTCGCGTTCGCCATTGACGGCAACCCGGACATCGCCGAACCAGATGGCGAGCTTGTCACGATCTGCCATCTCGCCGGCCTTGCCGACGGCCATGACGATACGGCCCCAGTTGGCGTCCTCGCCGGCTGCAGCGGTCTTGACCAGCGGCGAGTTGGCGATCGACAGCGCAATGGTCTTGGCAGCGGCATCGCTTTCGGCACCGGTGACGGTGATTTCGAGCATCTTGGTCGCACCCTCGCCGTCCCGCACGACTTGCAGCGCAAGGTCCTTGAGAAGCGCATTCAGTGCCGTGCGGAAAGAGGCTAGCCGCGGATCGCTGGCGGTCTCGACGCGTTTCTGGCCGTCGGCCGCAGTGGCGCCGGTCGCAAACAGCATCAGCGTATCTGAGGTCGACGTATCGCTGTCGACGGTCATCGAATTGAAGGTCGGGCCGACGCCATCGGACAGCAGGGCCTGCAGCGCCACCGGCGCGATATCGGCGTCGGTGACAACGAAGGACAGCATCGTCGCCATGTCGGGTGCGATCATCCCGGCGCCCTTGGCGATGCCGTTGATCGTCACCGCGATGCCGTCGATCTCGGCGCTCCGCGTAGCGACCTTCGGATAGGTATCGGTGGTCATGATCGCCTTGGCGGCTTCGAACCAGAAATCGCCCGTGGCATCGGACTGCATCTGGTCCAGCACGCCGGCAAATTTCGTGGCGTCCAGCGGTTCGCCGATGACGCCGGTCGAGGCCAGGTAGACCTCGTTCTCGCTGCAGCCGACGGCGGATGCGGCCGATTTCGCGGTCAACTCCGTCGCCTGGCGGCCCTTTACGCCGGTAAAGGCATTGGCGTTGCCGGAATTGACCACAACCGCACGGGCTGTGCCGTGCGAGAGATTCTTGCGGCAGAAATCGACAGGAGCAGACGGGCACTTCGACTTGGTGAAGACGCCGGCAACAGCCGCCGGTGCATCGAACACCATCATCAGCACGTCGGTGCGGTTCTTGTACTTTATACCGGCGGAAGCAGTCGCCATACGAAGCCCGCGCACCGGCGGCAGCGTGGCAAAGGTTGTCGGGGCAAGCGGGGATACGGAACCAGACATCTTAATACCTTTGCAATTGAAAGGACCCGGATGAACCGGGCCTGTTGTCTAAGCAGTGCACCGCGTCTTGGCCAAAGTTCTCCTCATTCCTGTGCCTGTCACAGGAATCCAGCCACCGCGCGTCTGCGCGGTGAAAGGAGTCTCTTACGCTCACGGACGTGAACGCGCTGCATCTCCGCCACAAGGGCGAGGATGAGGGAAAGAAGACCTCCGGCCATGATCATCTCCCCGGACAAGGCGAACACATGCCCGGCGAGGCGGCCTGAAGAAAACCCACTTCCGCCTAAGCCATCAGGGCCCGGATGAACCGGGCCCCAATCGCATTATTGCTGTCTTACTGCTTCGGTGCCTCGGCGGCCGGCGCGTCAGGTGCATCGGGGGTGGCAGGCGCGGCATCCGGCTGCTGCTGCTGCTTGTCTGCATCGGCATAGGCCTTGGCCAGCGCCGGATCGGAGATCTCGACCTTGGAAGCTGCCTTGGCAGTCTTCAGCAGTTCGAGATACTTGTCACGCATGACCAGCTGCTTGACCTGGTCCTTGACCTGGTCGAACGGCGGAGGAGGCGCATCGCGCTTGTCTTCGACCTTGATGACGTGGAAGCCGAAGTCGGTCTTCACAGGCGTCTTGGAATAGGTGCCGACCGGCATCGAGAAGGCTGCGTCGTCGAATTCCTTGACCATGCGGCCACGCTGGAAATAGCCGAGATCGCCGCCGTCCGACTTGTTCGGATCGGTCGACTTTTCCTTGGCGACTTCAGCGAAATCCTTACCGGCTTCGAGTTCCTTGATGACTTCCTTGGCCTCGTCCTCGGTCTTCACCAGGATGTGGCGGGCGTGCACTTCTTCCTGCTTCGGCAGGGCAGCAACTTCCTTGTCGTAGCGCGCCTTGACCTCAGCGTCCGTCACGACGTCAACGACGTGCTTCTTGAAGTAGGCATTGTGCAGTTCGCGGTCCTGGAGATAGGCCATGCGGGTCTTGAAGTCAGGAGTGTCCTGCAGCTTCTCGGCAAGCGCATCCTTGGCCAGAAGCTTGACGTCGATGGCGGCCGAAAGTGCGGCAACCTTCTTCTGGTCGTCTGGCAACTGGGCCAGCTGCGGGTCGAGGTTGGAGATGGCAAGATCGAGTTCGGACTGGTGGATCTCGAGGTCGCCTACCTTGGCAACGACGGCATCTGCAGCAAAGGCCGGGGCCTGGAAGGCAACGATCGCAGCAAAGGCGACAGCTGCAGCAAGTTTATGGTATCGCGACATGAAATTACCCTTTTGAAGTTCCCACCGGCTTCAGCATGCGCGAATCCGGCCTGAAAGTAGCCTTCACCATCAGAATGTGGCCTTTGTGTATCGGCCAATCCCGTTGACATCAATCGACCCCCCTCTTATCTGTCACGCAACCTTGCGTCCAGAACAGTTTCCGGCCGTTTCGGGTCAATCGGCCGATTTTTTCGGGACGGCGATTGCAGGAACGGCGGGATGTAAATTCAGAAAGGGCCAGTCATATGGTCAGCTTTGGTGGAATTGCCCGAAAGTTGTTTGGCTCGTCCAACGAGCGGCGTGTCCGCGTGTTCACGCCAAATGTTGCGGCGATCAATGCGCTCGAAGAGGGCATGCGCAAGCTGTCCGACGAAGAGCTTGCCGCCAAGACGGTGGAGTTCCGCCAACAACTCGCAAATGGCAAGACGCTCGATGATCTCCTCGTTCCGGCATTCGCCGTTGCCCGCGAAGCATCGCGCCGCGTGCTCGGCATGCGCCCGTTCGACGTCCAGCTGATCGGCGGCATGATCCTGCATTCCAACGCCATCGCCGAGATGAAGACGGGCGAAGGCAAGACGCTCGTCGGCACGTTGCCGGTCTATCTGAATGCGTTGCTCGGCAAGGGCGTGCATGTCGTCACCGTCAACGACTACCTCGCCCAGCGCGATAGCGCGACCATGGCGCGGCTCTACAGCTTCCTCGGCCTCACCACCGGCGTGATCGTTCACGGCATGTCGGATGAGGAACGCAAGGAAGCTTACGCCTGCGACATCACCTACGCCACCAACAACGAGCTCGGCTTCGACTATCTGCGCGACAACATGAAGTACGAGCGCGCCCAGATGGTCCAGCGCGAACACTATTACGCCATCGTCGACGAAGTCGACTCGATCCTGGTCGATGAAGCGCGCACCCCGCTGATCATCTCCGGACCGCTCGACGACCGCTCGGACCTCTACACCACCATCGACGCCTTCATTCCGCAGCTCTCCGAAGAAGACTACGAAATCGACGAGAAGCAGCGCTCGGCCAATTTCTCCGAAGTCGGCACAGAGAAGCTCGAAAATCTCCTCCGCGAAGCCGGCCTGCTGAAGGGCAATGCGCTTTACGACATCGAAAACGTGGCGATCGTCCACCACATCAACAATGCGCTGAAAGCCTACAAGCTGTTCAGCCGAGACAAGGACTACATCGTCCGCAACGACGAAGTCGTCATCATCGACGAGTTCACCGGCCGCATGATGCCGGGCCGCCGCTATTCGGACGGTCAGCACCAGGCGCTGGAAGCCAAGGAACGCGTCAAGATCCAGCCTGAAAACCAGACGCTGGCGCAGATCACCTTCCAGAACTATTTCCGCATGTACGACAAGCTCGCCGGCATGACCGGCACGGCGCAGACGGAAGCAGAGGAATTCGGCAACATCTACAATCTCGAAGTTATCGAAGTCCCGACCAACCTGCCGATCAAGCGCATCGACCAGGACGACGAGGTCTACCGGACGTTCGAGGAAAAGTTCAACGCCATCACCGCCGATATCATCGAGGCGCACAAGCGCGGCCAGCCGGTGCTGGTCGGCACGACGTCGATCGAGAAGTCGGAGCTGCTGGCCGAGCGGATGCGCAGCCAGGGCTTCACCCAGTTCCACATCCTCAACGCCCGTTACCATGAACAGGAAGCCTATATCGTCGCCCAGGCCGGCGTTCCCGGCGGCGTGACGATCGCTACCAACATGGCCGGCCGCGGCACCGACATCCAGCTCGGCGGCAACCTCGAGATGCGCGTCGAGCGCGAGCTTGGCGACATGGAGCCCGGCCCTGAAAAGGACGCCGCCATCCAGGCCATCGCCGAGGAGATCAAGGTCCTGAAGCAGAAGGCCATCGACGCCGGCGGCCTCTACGTCATCGCTACCGAACGCCACGAAAGCCGTCGCATCGACAACCAGCTGCGCGGTCGCTCTGGCCGCCAGGGCGACCCGGGCCGCTCGAAGTTCTACCTGTCGCTCCAGGACGACCTGATGCGCATCTTCGGCTCCGACCGGATGGACGGCATGCTACAGAAGCTCGGCCTCAAAGAGGGAGAGGCGATTGTCCACCCCTGGATCAACAAGGCCCTGGAACGCGCACAGAAGAAGGTCGAAGCCCGCAACTTCGACATCCGCAAGAACCTCCTGAAGTATGACGACGTGCTTAACGATCAGCGCAAGGTGATCTTCGAACAGCGCGTCGAACTGATGGAAGCGACGAATATCTCCGAAACCATCGCCGACATGCGCCACGAGGCCATCGAAGAGCTGGTTGCCAAGCACATCCCCGAGCGCGCCTATGCCGAGCAGTGGGACATGGCCGGCCTCAAGGTCGAGATTGCCAACCTGCTCGATCTGGACCTGCCCGTCGAGGAATGGGCCAAGGAAGAAGGTATTGGCGAGGACGACATCCGCGAACGCCTGATCGAGATCGCCGACAAGGCTGCTGCCGAAAAGGCGGAGCGCTTCGGCCCCGAGATCATGCACTACGTGGAACGCTCGATCATCCTGCAGACGCTGGATGGCCTGTGGCGCGAGCATATCGTCAATCTCGACCACCTGCGCTCGGTCGTCGGATTCCGCGGATATGCCCAGCGCGACCCGCTGCAGGAATACAAGTCGGAATCGTTCGAGCTTTTCCAGTCGCTTCTCAACAACCTGCGCCAGGCAGTCACGGCACAGCTGTCGCGCGTCGAGCTTGTACAGCAGCCACGCGAGCCGGAACCAATGCTGATGGAAGCCCATCACATCGACGCGACGACGGGAGAAGACGAATTTGCCCGCCTGCAGCCGCCGACAGACGTTGTCGTGCCACCTGAAAACCGCGATCCGGACAACCCTGCCACTTGGGGCCGCGTTGGCCGCAACGAGCTCTGCCCTTGCGGCTCCGGGCGCAAGTACAAGCATTGCCATGGCGCCTTCGAATCGCAGTCGGACGAGGCGACCATCGTCTGACACCGGAATGCCGCCCACGGGCGGCATTTTCATATCGAGGCAATTTCAATTCTAGCCACAACCTTTCCTTGCTTTCGCCCCATCCAAACCAACGCAATTGGGGAAAACGTCGACCTGTTGCACTGTTTCTTAACCCTGTCAGGGTGAGAATGATGATCGTCTAAAACGGTATCCGAGTATTGCGTGTGATCATGCCTGTCGTTGAAACAGCAGAAAAAATGCTGCCTGTGGACGTGCGGACAAGATTGTCCTCGGCGCTCCAGCAGCTTGCTGCTGTTCTGTCCGGCCGTGGCGAAAAAGATGCCTCCCGCCGCATGGCGATGGTCGCCTTCATCATCCGCATTCTGAGCGCCGCGCTCGCCTTCGTCTCGCAGATCATCCTTGCCCGCATCATGGGCGAGTTCGAATACGGGATCTTCGTTTTTGTCTGGGTGCTGGTGGTGATCGCCGGCAACCTCTCTTGCATCGGCTTCCACACCGCTGTCATCCGCTTTCTCCCGCAGTACAAGGTCTCCGGCGACGATGCGCTGATCCGCGGCCTCACCAGCACGGCGCGCCGCTTTGCGCTGGCATCGGCCGGGGGATTGGCACTGGCCGGCATGATCGCGCTGTACTTCGGCGCCGGCTCGATTGCGCCCTATTACGCCATCCCGCTTTTCCTTGGATTGCTGATCATGCCGCTGATCGCGCTCGGCGACGTCCTCGACGGCACGTCGCGCGCCAATCACTGGCCCGTCATGGCGCTCAGCCCGACCTTCCTCATCCGCCCGACGCTGATCCTCGTCTTCATGGTCGGCGCCGTCCTTCTGGGTGCACCCCACAGCGCCGTGACGGCCGCCGAGGCAGCGCTCGCCGCCACCTTCGTTACCACGATCGGTCAATACCTCGCCGTCACCACCCGCCTGCGCCGCCATGTTCCGGCCGGCCCCCGGGAAATCCGCTTTTCGACATGGATGGCGGTGGCCTTTCCGATCTTCCTGATCGAGGGCGTCGGCTATCTCCTCACCAATTCCGATGTCATCGTCGTCGGCCTGTTCCTCGAGCCGGAGCAGGTCGCGATCTACTTTGCCGCAGCAAAGACAATGGCGCTGGTGCATTTCGTCTATTTCTCCGTCAAGGCCGCGGCCGGCCCCAGGTTTTCGGCGATCATCGCAGAGGGCGACAAGGCGAAGCTTGCCGCCTTTGCCACGCAGGCCACCCGCTGGGCATTCTGGCCGGCGCTGATCGTCGGTCTTTGTGTGCTGGCAGCCGGCAGCGAGTTGCTGTCGCTGTTCGGCGCTTCGTTTACGGCAGGCCAGGTCGTCATGGCGATCCTGCTCGCCGGTATTCTGGCCAAGGCGCTGGTCGGGCCCGGCGAGGTCCTTCTGATGATGGCAGGCCATCAACGCCTGTGTGCTGCGCTTTACGGCATTGCGCTGGCCGCAAATGTCTGTCTCAATGTGGGATTAATACCGCGCCTCGGAATCGAGGGCGCGGCCATCGCTACGGCCTCGGCCATGGGCGTCGAGGCTGTATTGCTGCATCTGGCGGTTCGCTGGAAGCTCGGTATCGTACTGTTCGCCTTTGCCCGATCAACCAGAACAATGATTGTGAAGGCATTCCCCTGATGGCGCGTCCCCCGCTCAACGATGTCACCGACGGCAAGGTAAATCCGATGATGCACGAGCTCGCCTCGCTGCACTTCGACAACCTGCCGCGCCCGGACGCCCGCACCGATGTTGGCCGCCCTGGCCGCGAACTATGTCTTTATCCGGCTAAGCTTGGCTACGACCTGCAGGACGAGCTCGATTTCCTCTCCAACCGCGCCATGGAGCCGAACGTCTTTTTCTCGGCCCGTTTCCTGGCGCCAGCCATGCCTCGCATCGATGAACGGCAGATCCGGATGGCGCTCATTCGCGACAACAAGGGCACGAGCAGCAGGATGCGCTTGCTCATGCCGTTTTCCGTCGACAAGCCGGGCTTTGCCGTCGGTCCGTCGATCATCCGCGTCTGGGCCAACAATTTCGGCCCACTCGGCACGCCGCTGGTGGATGGAGAAGAGGCGGCGGAGACGCTCGACAACCTGTTCGAAGGCCTGCTCCAGCACGCGCTGCAGCTGCCGACCACGCTGGTGCTGCCTGACGTCAGGCTGAACGGACCCTTTGTCCGCCTGGCGAAGGCGGTTGCCATCGGCCGCAACCTGCCGGTCACCGTTGCCAACGCCTATGAGCGTCCGATGCTGCAAAGCACCGAGGACGCGCTGGATTATCTGGCGGCGGCGATTTCACCCGCTCACTTGCGGGAAATGCGCCGTCAGTGGCGGCAACTCGAAAGCCTCGGCGAACTCGTCTACAACGTCGCCCGCCAACCGTCCGATATCCACCGTCGGATGGAAGAATTCATGGCCCTGGAAGCAGGCGGCTGGAAGGGCAAGAAGCGCAGCGCCATGGTGCTCGACCGCCACCACGCGGCCTTCGCCCGCGAGGCGATCTCCAATCTCGCTAGCGTCGACGCTGTCCGTATCCATACCATTGACCTCGACGGCAAGGCCATTGCCTCGATGATCGTGCTGATGATGGGCGGCGAGGCCTACACCTGGAAGACCGCGTTCGACGAAAGCTATGCACGCTATTCGCCCGGCAAGCTGCTGATGGGAGAACTCACCGAATTCCAGCTGGACGACCCCAACACCGTCCGCTCCGACTCCTGCGCCGTCGCCGATCATCCGATCATGAGCCGTTTCTGGCGGGAACGCGAAGAGATGGGCACGCTGGTCATCGGCCTCACCCAGAACAGCGACCGTGACGTCCGCCAAGCCGCCGCTCAATTGCACATGTATCGCAGCACCCGCAATATGGCCAAGGCCCTGCGCGACCGGATTTTGTCGCTGACACGGCGGTAGGCGGCGGGCGCGGCGGCGTCGTAAACCTCAAACATCGTCCTGAATATCGAAGCGGGTTACCTTGCCGCTTTCGATCCGGAAAATGTGCATTACAGTCTTGTCCCTGAGACCATGCGTTTGCCCCTGGAGCGGCTGGCCGTCGAGATCGAACACCGACTGGATCACCTCGACTGCAACGGCACCATTTTCCTGCTCCGAAAATTTCAAGGGCTCGACATGCGGGCTGACGACGGCCCATTGGGCTGTCCAATAGGCGCGCAGTCCCTCGTGACCGTGCACGTGGCCACCATCCATGCCGTTGGCCCAGGCAACGTCCCGGGCGAGCTTTCCAAGGACACCGTCAATATCCCGGGCGTTGAAACGATCGTAAAGGCCCCTGATCAGGTCGGCGTTGTTGTCTGACATCGTCATTTCCCCCGGGACGGTTTGAAGTGCTTGCCGGGCTCGTCAATCGATGTTGCCGACAGCCCACCGGAGAGATATATACGTGCATATATATATGGGTCAAGCAAGGTCGGGAAATGAGCGACATGGATGAAAACGTACTGTCGACGCCGGGGCATCTCATCGGTCTTGCGGCGCGCGCCTTCGCACGGCTGAGCGAAACGCGGCTGAAACCGCTCGGCTTCGGCGTCGGCCATTTGCCGGTGCTGGTGGCGCTGCGGGATGGCAAGGCGCAAACCCAGCGCGACCTCGCCCGCTTCGCCCGGATAGAACAACCGCCGATGGCGCAAATGCTGGCGCGCATGGAGCGCGACGGCCTGATCGAACGCACCCGCGACCCGGCGGACAGGCGGAGCAGCCATATCGTGCTGACGAGCGACGCGCAAAAACGGATGCCCGAGGCCATCGAGACGCTGTATCAGGGAAACCGCGAGGCGCTGGCCGGCTTCACCCCGGCAGAAACCGCACAATTCGTCCATCTGCTGACCCGGCTCATCGAAAACCTGAACCAAATCACCAACCACGAACCACCGTTGGGGATGTCGTAGGTTTGGGTTGAGGGTCGTGCCTTCAGAGCGCAAAAGCTTTCGCAGTCAAAAAGCGACGTCCGTCGGTACGACGAACCGAGCGAAAGTGCGCGACGAGACCTGCCTATTTGGACTGTTGCTTGTCGATGCATGAGACGATTGCAGGCCCCGCAGTCGTTGATCCCCGGGCGGTAAGAAGCTGTGGCTTGTCGCTTATCCCGTCGGAGATGGCGATCTGCTTCTTGGCTGCGGCAAAAGCCTTTACGAACTCCTTTGCCTGCTCACCTTTTATCTGCGTTTGGGAAATCGCTAGATTGTCTCCTACCGCGCCAACCTCGCCTTCAGCATCGAACAGAAACTTGCCATCGAATGCGAATTTCAAAGTTGGCTTGAAGGCCTCAAGTCGAGCATCGAACGTGAAACCGGGAATGGATCGGATGGTCAGCCCTTCTTTCGCACTGTCACAGAGCAACATGACGCCGGATCGAAACGACGTCATGAATCCTACTGACACGCTGTCGCCACCGGAAAATAGATCGGCCTCCTTGTCCACCGACCACTCCCGGAAGCCGGCTTGGCTTACACCCACCGAAGCCAAAAATACAACTCCAGCAATACAGCATAGCTTATACACTTTATTCCCCCGAATTATGCGTTTGTTCAGCGATGTTCGATCCATGTCGTCAATTCTGCGTGACACCCCTATCCCCCGCCAGCCCTGCGGCCTAGCTTCTGCAGCAACGTCGGCCTGCCGCCAGATCGTCGGGCCCGTACAAGCACCGCAGGAGCAAAGCCATGGACTATGTCAAATTCGGCCCGACCGGCCTCGAGGTGTCGCGCATCTGTCTCGGCTGCATGACCTATGGGGAGCCGGACCGGGGCAACCATGCGTGGACGATGAGCGAGGAGGCGAGCCGCCCGCTGCTGCGCCAGGCCGTCGAGCTCGGGATCAATTTCTGGGATACGGCCAACGCCTATTCGGACGGCAGTTCGGAAGAGATTGTCGGACGCGCGATCAAGGATTTCTCCCGGCGCGAGGACATCGTGCTGGCGACAAAGGTGTTCAACCGCATGCGTCCGGGCCCGAACGGCGCCGGCCTGTCGCGCAAGGCGATCTTCGACGAGATCGACAACAGCCTGCGCCGGCTCGGCACCGATTATGTCGATCTCTACCAGATCCACCGTTTCGACCATGCCACGCCCATCGAGGAAACGCTGGAGGCGCTGCACGATGTGGTGAAGGCCGGCAAGGCCCGTTATATCGGCGCCTCCTCGATGCACGCCTGGGAATTCGCCAAGGCGGTATACACCTCGCGGCTGCACGGCTGGACCCAGTTTGTCAGCATGCAGGATCACCTCAACCTGCTCTACCGCGAGGAGGAGCGCGAGATGCTGCCCTTCTGCGAGGACCAGAAGATCGCCGTCATCCCCTGGAGCCCGCTGGCGCGCGGCCGCCTCACCCGCGACTGGAACGAGAGCACGTCCCGCCAGGAGAGCGACCAGTTCGGCAAGACGCTCTATAACCAGGCGGTCGAGAGCGACAGGCAGATCATCGATGCCGTCGGCGCACTCGCCAAGGCACGCGGCGTCTCCCGCGCCCAGATCGGCATCGCCTGGATCGCCCAGAAGAGCGCAGTCACCGCGCCCATCGTCGGCGCATCCAAACCGCACCATCTGACCGACGCCGTGGCCGCCCTTTCGGTGAAGCTGACGGCAGAAGAAGTCGCCACACTGGAGGCCCCATATGTGCCGCGCGGTATTGCCGGGTTCGCCTGAGATATCTTCGAGAGGGCCGCGCTTGCTCCTGCGTCGGCTTCGCTGGCAATTTCCAACACGGGTAGATGGGATGAACGCGGCATGGCAAGAAAATCATTGGCTTAGCCCGAGGTAAGGTCTCTCCGGCAAAGGCCACCTGCCCGCTCGAGGGCAGATGTCATGAAACGCCAGATGGCGATCGGCTATAGTGGATCGTCACGTCCTGTCCCGGCATCCGAGGATCTCCCCATGTCCACCGTCCCCTTCGAGGCCCGCCGCTTCCAGTCCACGGCCGAGTATTACCTGCGCTACCGCGTTCCCTATCCGGACACGCTGATTGCCCGCGTCGCCAACCGTTGCGGCCTGCAGATCGGAGATCCGCTGCTCGATCTAGGCTGCGGACCGGCCCAGCTCGGCATCGCCTTTGCTCGCCTGGGCGCCAGGGTGACGGCGATGGATCCGGAGCCGGAGATGCTGTGTGCCGCGACAGAAGGCGCCCGGGAAGCCGGCGTCGAGATGACCGTGCAGCAGGGCTCTTCCTACGACCTCGGCCCGGATATCGGTCCCCTCAAGCTTGCGGTGATGGGCCGCTCCTTCCACTGGATGGATCGGCCTGCGACGCTGGGAGCGCTCGACCGGCTGATCGTGCCGGGCGGCGCGGTCGTGCTGTTCCACGCCACCCATCTTGCCATGGTCCCGGACGGACGCAAGATCATCCAGCAGCTTGCCGAAAAATTCTCGCCGGAGCGCAGCGCCGACAGCGCCATCCGGCAGAGCAGCGAATGGCCGCGGCACGAGAGCATCCTGCTCCGCTCCACCTTCAACAATCTCGAGAGCATCGGTATCATCCGCGAGCGCCACATCGGCATCGACGATCTCGTCGGCCGCGCTCTTTCCATGTCCACCACCTCGCCCCAGGCGCTTGGCGAAGACGCTGCTGCCTTCGAGGCAGCCGCGCGTACCGCGCTGACGGAGGCTGCACCCGATGGCAAATTTACCGAGATCGTCGAATCGACCGCCCTGCTCGCCTTTCGCGATTGACCGACAAGAGCAAAAACTAGACCTGTTGGCGAGCTAGCTGGCGATGGGTAGCCGCCAGAAACTCGTCGGCCATCGCCGCGTCCTCCATGGTGCGCGCCAGGATTACCGCACCCATCATCGCTGCAAGCGTGGCCAGCGCGTTGGCGCGACGCGCCTCGGGCGTCTCGCCGGCAACGATCTCGGCCAGCACATCGACCAGGTCCGTCAGTCCGCCTGAAAAGGTCGATTGCAGGCCGGCGCCCTGGCGGCTGACCTCCTGCGTCAGCGAGGCGAAGACGCAGGCGCGGCTCTGCAGATTGCGGCGCGACAGGTAATGCTGCAGCAGAACCTCCAGCGGATCGCCCTCGGCTGTCTCGACGATCTGCCGCCAGCGATCCCGGGTCTTTTCGACCAGTATCTTGCTTGCCTCTAAGGCCAGCTTCTCCTTCGATTCGAAGTGCCCGTAGAAACCGCCATGGGTGAGCCCCGCTGTCTTCATGATGTCGGCAACGCCGATCCCGTCGAAACCCTTCTCGCGAAACAGGTCGCAGGCAGCCTCCAGGATCAACGCCCGGTTTTCAGCAAATTTTTCGCGGCTCACGCGCATCGGCCTGCCTCTTCGAAATCGTTGCTTGACAATTTACATGACGACCATCATCAATGCAAGATACATGATGCCCGTCATGTAAAGGACAGGTCGCAGGCTTGCTGGACTTTGCCTCGGAGACGGGTGAATAGTCGCAGACACGGTCGCGCCGCAAACGCTCCGACCACCCGATCACTGGAACAGTCCCATGGTGTCCACTGCCCTAGCCTCGACGCTTGCACGCCGCAACATCCACTACGGATGGGTGGTGGTGGGTGCCACTTTCCTCACCATGCTGGTGACCGCCGGCGCCATGGGCGCACCGGGCGTACTCATCAAGCCGCTGCAGGACGAATTCGGCTGGAGCACATCGTCGATTTCCTCGGCGCTGGCCATCCGCCTTCTGCTATTCGGGCTGATGGGGCCCTTTGCCGCTGCCTTCATGAACCGCTTCGGCGTGCGCAACGTCATCATTTTCGCGCTCGTCACCGTGGCCATCGGCTTCATCGGCTCGCTCTACATGACGCAACTCTGGCAGCTGCTGCTGTTCTGGGGGATCATCGTCGGCTTTGGCACGGGGCTGACGGCGATGGTGCTGGCCGCCACGGTCTCGGCCCGCTGGTTCAGCAAAAATCGCGGCCTCGTGGTCGGCATGCTGTCGGCGAGCTCTGCCACCGGCCAGCTGGTCTTCCTGCCGCTGATGGCGGAGCTGACCCAGCGCTACGGCTGGCGCACCACCGTTGTCTTCGTCTGCACCATGCTGGCCGTCGCGGCCCTGGTCGTCATGGCGCTGATGCGCGACCGCCCGGCCGACCTCGGCCTGCCGGTCTTCGGCGAGGAAACAGTGACGCCCGTACCGAAGATCGACAAGAGCCTTGCTGCCATGCTGATGTCGCCGCTGCTGGTCCTGAAGGAGGTCTCGCGGAGCTCAACCTTCTGGATCCTGTTCACCACCTTCTTCATCTGCGGGCTGAGCACCAACGGGCTGATCCAGACGCATTTCGTCACCCTCTGCGGCGATTACGGCATCCTGCCTGTCGCAGCCGCCAGCGTGCTGGCCGTCATGGGCATTTTCGATTTCTTCGGCACGATCGGCTCGGGCTGGCTGTCCGACCGCTTCGACAATCGCTGGCTGCTGTTCTGGTACTACGGCCTGCGCGGCCTCGCCCTGCTGTTCCTGCCGTTCAGCCAGTTCGGTTTCTACGGCCTGTCGATCTTCGCCGTCTTCTACGGGCTGGACTGGATCGCCACTGTGCCGCCGACGGTCAAGATCGCCGCCGACCGCTTTGGCCCGGAAAAGGCCGGCATGGTGTTCGGCTGGGTTTTCACCGGCCACCAGCTGGGTGCTGCCACTGCCGCCTTCGGCGCCGGCCTGTCGCGCACCGAGCTCGACAGCTACCTGCCGGCATTCTTCGTCGCCGGCGCCTTCTGCCTGCTGGCCGCGATCCTGGCAATCACGCTAAGCAAACCCGGCATCACGCTTCGCCGCACAGCCACCGCCCACTGACACACACGAACCAACGTTTGCCCGGGCCCGCAAGGCCTGCCTGCAAACGCCCACCGACGGAAATTGCCGACGAGCCCCCGCGCCGTCTTGCGCCTGCGCCCACTCGCATGTTAGACACCCGCCTCGTCGGTATCCGTTGCCCCATTGGCGGAATTGGTAGACGCGCTCGACTCAAAATCGAGTTTCGCAAGAAGTGCTGGTTCGACTCCGGCATGGGGCACCACCACTGTTTTTTGACGTTGAAAGATTGACTTTTTTGGCACTAAACGTCCAGAAGACTTGCCCTGCACCAAAAAAGCTGGACACTTTTCTTCAGCCTGTGATCCTCAGCCTTCCTGATTTTATCTATTGAGACCCCCCATGGCACCGTCTGCAGGCCGTCTCTGATTGGCGGCGCCGTGTATCTGTTGACTTCCTTCGACGTCGTATGGCCCGTAATCGACATGATTTGGCGTTCCGATTGGATGGACAATGACGGAGCGGACAGGGCTCAAAAAATACGCCCGTCCTACAGAGGTCGGTTTTGACGAAGCGTTTGCCCATCGGGGCTCTAGGTCTTTATCTAAATTGCCACCTCTACCTAAAGAAGAACTTGCCTTTAAACACTATCGCGATATGAGTGGTAAATATTAACGGTTGATGCATATGTTCCAAGTTTTCAATAATGCTTCTAAGGCGCAAACAACTGGAAGTGCATTGGCGCCCATATTGTGGGCCATAGCAACCTTTGGAGCTTTGGCAACCGCCTTATATGTCGCCATGGCTGGATTAGCGGCCCATGTCGCGTTGGCTGCAACGATCGCAGTGCTGGGCTATTTCATTTATGTTTACAACTTCCTGCTCCACAACGACCGCGACCGAATTCATTCGGAGGCTCACATTCAGAATATGCGAACGATCGATGGCAAGTTGATGGGAGACGACCAAAGATCTATAACGACTGTCGGGAACATGCCGCTGGGTAATCCTAATCTACTGGAGCATTAATATGACCATTGATGAAGACAATGGTATCAATTGTCATATGATTTACGGCCTGTACGAAAACGTAAACGTGGCTGGGTTTCAGAGATATTTACTAGATAGCGTCGATATATTGTCTTATTGGAATCATGTTCCGCTTATTTACTTTGTAAAAACTAAACTGGACACGAATGAGCTTACAGTAAAATTACAGGATTTCTTTAATAAGAACCTGTTTGTTGTAGCCGAAATCGACCCTATGAGCATCAGCGGCTGGCTGCCTATGCATTCGTGGGATTGGTTCAGGACGCCTGCACCACTCTACAAGCTACCATCCAACAAGCTGACGTATGGACAACTGCTATCTGGCATCGAAAATAACTCTTGATGCAACGTGTTTTGAAGCATTCTCTGGAGCGTCTGAGCATTTCAAGTATGACGGCTATTCGTGAGCCGGGCTACAGTTCTTCTCGCGAGGCTTCGTCATGAATGTAGCTTGTGAAAGGCGAAAATTGCAACTCTTCAAGCCGATACCTGGGCTGCAAGCTCACCTTCAGATTGAATTTGATTTGCCATCGCTTAGCTGAATTTTGATCGAAACCACTAAAAGCGACCTGCATGGGGCGCGACCACGCCGTATAGCGCTGAAAACTTGTTGAATTTCCAGCAATGCTCGCCACATCACCTGACAAACGTCATTTCCATATTGATAGAACTGCATGACCGAGAGATGTTTGTTGTCGACGGTGGGCTGATCTTGCTGTAACGCCGCCGCATGCTCCGAACAGTCATTATGTATTATTTGATCTCTTGTCTCAGTGCTGCAGCATTTGGAGGGCTGGCTTATTATCTGTACCTTAAGGGTGCCGATAATTATCGCACCTCGATCGACGAACCCGTCAATACGAAGCCTGTCGCGAAAAAAGGCGACCGCCTGAAGCCATCGGATGTAGTGCCGCCGGGCCGGCCGGGTTTGTAGGCAGCACTGGAAAGAATTCGGTTGGCACGTATCGAACCCCAACCTCTCCCCCCACCCTACAATTTTTGCCTTACGACAACTTGCAGCGTCGGCTTTCATAAAGCTTCAATCTTTCCGTCTGCTAATGAAGGAACGACCACGGCTTCAGGATGTTCGTCTTGCAAAATCGAGAGCACGTTCGATCACGGTCTTTCCTCGGGGCGAAAATTGTTCTGGAGGGCGGCTATTCCGTCTTCGATTGCATCGTCAGGGACATTTCGCCGGCGGGTGCGCGGTTGAAGGTGCAGAACGCCATCTCCATACCGGATACCTTCACACTGCTGCTGTCCGATGGACGCAGCTTCGATGCTACCGTCAAATGGCGTCGCATCGATTCCGTCGGCGTCAGCTTCCCGGTGCCCGACATCGCATAAACAGACAAATCCAACCCCCACCTCAGCCCAGCGGCCAGTAGACGTCCGAGCGAAAATCGTCGGGAATGCGCTCGAGCCGGGCCAGCGTTTCTGCGGCATAGGCGATCTGCATCTGGAGATAGCGCAGCGCCTTTGGCATTGCGGCGCCCGTGGCGAATTCGCGGATGCGCCACGTGTCATAGCCGGCCATTCCGATGCGCCGCATGGCTTCGGCATGAACATCGGCGGCAGTCGGCCGCACGGTCGGTGCCGTCAGCCGCGCTGCATTCCTGCCACCCTCGATCACCAGAAGCTTCATGGCTTGCTCCACAGATTCGCGTTAAAACGAGTGTGCGCCGTAACAGTCGATTTGCAATGCAGCAGACACGAAGCTGCCGCCCGCTGCAGCGCGATTGGGTCCGGCGTGACAAGTTTGCGACAGCGCCGGTGCTCAGCGCCATCACGAAAATTTTGCACAGGGCAGGTAGAAGCCGGCGCCGGCGCCATTTACAGCCCCGGTCGAGCCCCCTAAAGCTCTTGCACTGCAACCGGGAAAGGGAACGCATGCTGCGCAGACTGTACGACTGGACCATGTCGCTCGCCGGCCGGCCCTCGGCCGAAATCTGGCTCGCAGTCATCGCCTTCGTCGAAAGCTCGGTGTTTCTGGTGCCGGCCGACGTGATGCTGCTGCCGATGACGCTCGCCAAACCCCACCGCGCCTATCGCTACGCGCTGATTGCCACCGTCGCCTCGGTGCTCGGCGGCATCGCCGGCTGGGCCATCGGCTATTACGCCTTCGAGACCGTCGCCAAGCCGATCCTCGAATTCTACGGCAAGCTCGAAGCCTTCGACAAGCTGCGCAACGGCATCACCTACGAGACCGTCGTCCTCCTGCTGGTGACCTCGGGCCTCGCCCATCTGCCGCCGATCAAGGTGGTGACCATCCTGTCGGGCGTTGCCAACATCAATCTCGGCCTGTTCATCATCTCCGCCATCGTTGCCCGTGGCGCCCGGTTCTTCTTTCTCGCCTGGCTGCTGCAGCGCTACGGCGAACCGATCCGCCATTTCATCGAAAAACGCCTGGGCCTGATTGCCGGCGCCGTCGCGGCGGTGCTGATCCTGCTCTATATCGCCCTGCATTTCCTGACGCACTGAACGACCCCGGAGCCATACAATGACCGAGACGATCAACCCCGCCCGCCCCGCCTTCGGTTACGCCGCGCTTCTGGCACTCGGCATGTCGGCCACCGTCGGCTCGGCGCTCGGCTTCCAGTATATCGGCGGCTACACCCCTTGCGAACTCTGCCTGATGCAGCGCCTGCCCTACTACTACGGCATCCCTGTCGCCATTCTCGCAGCGCTGAGCGCACTGTTCGGCATGCCCGCCTGGCTCACCCGCGCGCTGCTTGCCGTGGCCGGCATCATGATGCTGGTGGGCGGCGGCATGGGCGTCTATCACGCCGGTGTCGAATGGAATTTCTGGGAAGGGCCGTCTTCCTGCACAGGGCCGGCCTTCTCGTCAACGACGCCTGCCAGCGGTGGCGTGCTCGGCAGCCTCAACAAGGTGCATGGTCCGTCGTGCTCGGTGGCTGCGCTGCGCGTGCTTGGTCTTTCCATGGCCGGCTGGAATGTCATTGCCAGCCTCATCCTCGCTGCCATCGCCGTTGCCGGCTTCCGCAAGGCGGCGTGAGCAAACCGCAGCCATCAGGGCTGCAGTTCGGTATCCCAGTAGAGATAGTCGAGCCAGCTTTCGTGCAGATAGTTCGGCGGAAACAACCGGCCGTTATTGTGCAGGTCTTGCACGGTCGGCTGGTACGGCTTCTGCGCCGGGAACATCTGTGCCTGCTTCGGCAGCTTGCTTCCCTTGCGCAGATTGCAGGGCGAGCAGGCGGCAACGACATTCTGCCACGTGGTCTCGCCGCCATGGGCGCGCGGGATGACGTGATCGAAGGTCAGGTCGTCATGGGCGCCGCAATACTGGCATTCGAAGCGATCGCGCAGGAAAACGTTGAAGCGCGTAAAGGCCGGATTGCGGGATGGCTGGACATAGCTCTTCAGGCAAACGACGCTGGGCAGGCGCATGGAGAAGCTCGGCGAAGAGACCGAGTGGTCGTATTCCGCAATGATATTCACGCGGTCTAGGAAGACGGCCTTGATCGCGTCCTGCCAGGACCACAACGACAAGGGATAATAACTCAGTGGCCGGTAGTCAGCGTTCAGGACGAGCGCCGGCAAGGCCTGGGGCGAAACTGCAATCGTCAAGGAAATCCTCCC
Source organism: Rhizobium rhododendri (assembly GCF_007000325.2). GTDB lineage: Bacteria > Pseudomonadota > Alphaproteobacteria > Rhizobiales > Rhizobiaceae > Rhizobium > Rhizobium rhododendri. The sequence goes on from NZ_CP117267.1 coordinate 2,856,640, forward strand.
GGTCGATTCATCTGCAGCACCATATTAGGCCTGTTGTTACAGGAATGTGAAGTCCAATAAATTCAGTGCAGAGCAGCATTTTTGGCATCCGTCAGCCGATCATCCGACGGGCAGAGCGACACGCGCCGTGCGAACCGCGTAAAATGCCCAAAAAAGCCGTGCCGCCACCGACCGCCACGGTGCCCACGCCGTCGCCAGCACAACCACCTGCCTGGCCGACGGGCGCGCTTCCATCCCGAAAGCCATGCCGACTGCTGCCTGCAGCGCGACGTCGCCCGCTGGAAACAGGTCGGCATGTCCGCAGCAGAACATCAGGTAGACCTCCGCCGTCCAAGGGCCGATACCCTTCACCGCTATCAACCTGGAAAGCCCCTCTTCCGGGCTTTTCGAACCGAGATCCATGAGGTCGAGTCGGCCCTCCGCCACCGCTGTTGCCACTCGCGACAACGTCTCGGCCTTGCCGCGCGACAGGCCGAACGCGCGCCAGGCATCGGGCGCCAGTGACACATAGGCCTCGGCGGGCGGTGGCCCTGCGGCCGCACACATCCTGGCCCAGATCGCTTCGGCGCTCGCCCGCGACACCGCCTGCGAGACGATGACATACGCCAGTCCGGCAAAACCGGGTTCACTCAGCCGCAACGGCAGAGTGCCGCACAGTGCGGCGATCGGGCGCAGGCGCGGGTCGCTCTCGAGCAGCGCTTCGAGCCCCTCCGCGATGTCGTCGGCGTCGCGGATAATACGCATTGCGCACTCCTCCTGTTGGCCGAAGCCCTCAAATCGTGGCAGAAGAAAGCATGATCGACCCGCCCCGTCAAAAGCCGACCTTCCGCTTTGCACCGAGCCCGAACGGGCCGCTGCATCTCGGCCACGCGCTGTCGGCGATCCTCAACCACGACATGGCGAGGGATGCCGGCGGCCGTTTCCTGCTGCGGATCGAGGATATCGACCTCGCCCGATGCACGCCGGAGCTGGAAGCCGCAGTCCTCTCGGATCTCGACTGGCTGGGGCTCGAATGGGAACGTCCGGTACGCCGGCAATCGGAACATTTCGACAGCTATCAGGGCGCCCTGTCCACGCTCATCGGGCGCGGCCTTGTCTATCCCGCCTTCATGACGCGCGGCGAGGTCCGCCAGAGGGTCCGCGAGGCCGAGCAAGCCAGCCGGCCCTGGCCCCGCGATCCCGATGGCGCGCCGCATTATCCGGCAGACGACCGCGACCGGAGCGACACCGAACGTCGACGCCGGATCGACGCAGGCGAGAAACATGCCTGGCGGCTGGACATGGCGAAGGCGCTTGCCGCCGTCCCGCAGACGCTGTCATGGATGGAGAGCGGCGACGGCCGGCGCGGCGAGATTGCGGCCGACCCCGGCGCCTGGGGAGATGTCGTCCTGTCGCGGTCGGATGCGCCGTCCAGCTATCACCTCTCCGTGGTTGTCGACGATGCCGCGCAGGGAATAACCCATGTGGTGCGCGGTCTCGACCTGTTCGCCGCGACCTCCATCCACCGCCTGCTGCAGGCCCTGCTCGACCTGCCGCAGCCGCTCTACCATCATCATCGGCTGATCACCGATCCCGATGGGCGAAAGCTGTCGAAAAGCTTCGGCGCCGTCGGGCTGGAAGCCCTCAGGGAGGAAGGCCTGTCACCGGCGGATATTCGCCGACGGATCGGGCTTTGAGGCGCTGCCGGCATCGAGCCCATAGTAATTGCGCGCAATCATCCGGCGGACACGGAACTTCATCAGCGCCGCATTGATCTCGGCACCGATGATGAAGATCACACCGACCATGTAGAGAAACACCAGCACGATCATAACAGACGCCAGCCCCGCATAGGTGGCGGTGTAGTTGGCGAAGGTCTGCAGATAATAGGCAAAGATCAGCGCGCCCGCGAGCCACGACAGCAGGGTCAGAAGTACGCCCGGTACGACATCCAGCACCTTGCGCCGCCCGGCCGGCAACCAGAGATGGACGATCAGCAGCCCCGCGGTGAGGGCGAACAGCGTGCCGTAGATACGCCAGCTGGCAACGATATCCAGCGTATCGGCAAGCCAGGGTAGCTTGGCGCGGATGTAGTCGAGCACCACAGGCACGGCCAGCAGCAGGATGCTGATCGCCGCAAAGATCAGCACCGCAATCAGCACATAGCCGAGGCTGGCGAGCCGGGTGAAATACCACGGCCGCGTTTCCGGCACGCGGTAGGCGCGATTGAGCGAGATGCGCAGCGCCTCGACGCCGTTCGAGGCGAAATAGGCGGCGGCCAGCACGGAGACGGTCAGCAGTCCGCCGCGCGGGATCGTCAGCACCTGCAGCAGCTGGTCGGCAAGCGGCTTGGCAATGGTCTCTGGCCAGGTGTCGAAGATCAGGTGGATGGCCGTACCGGAAAACTGGCTCGCACCGAGAAAGCTCGCCAGCGCGGTGCCGAAGATAAGAAAGGGAAAGACAGCAAGAAGCGTCGACAGGGCGACGTGGCTCGCCATCGCAAAGCCGTCGTCCTCGATGAAGTGAAAGATCGCGTCGTAGACCACCTTGTAGAGCGTACGAAGAACCGTCTGCATTCCATCTCCGCAGTGCCCGGTCGGCGACCGTGGGTGAGTTGATTGTATCGTCGCTGCGAATATGGGAAACGACGCATGCTTTGTACAGGAATCATTGCATGATGGATCACCGCGTCATCATCATTACGGGCTGTTCGACCGGTATCGGCGCCCATTGCGCCCGGGCATTGAAGGCCGATGGCTGGCGGGTCTTTGCGACCGTCCGGAAAGATAGCGACCTTGCCCCGCTCGAGACCGACGGCATCGAGGCGCTGGTCATGGACTATACGGAGACCGCAACCATCACGGCGCTGGTTGAAACGGTCGCCGCGCGCACCGGCGGACGCATCGATGCCCTGTTCAACAACGGCGCCTATGGCCAGCCCGGCGCAGTCGAGGATCTGCCGACGGACGTATTGCGGCAGCAATTCGAGACCAACCTGTTCGGCTGGCACGAGCTGACGCGGCAGGTGATTCCGCTGATGCGCCGGCGCGGACAGGGTCGCATCGTCCAGTGCTCGTCGATCCTCGGCCTCATCCCCTATCGTTTTCGCGGTGCCTACACCGCCTCCAAATTTGCGCTGGAGGGACTGAGCATCACCATGCGGATGGAACTGCAGGGATCGGGCATCCATGTCAGCCTGATCGAGCCCGGGCCGATTGCCTCGCAGTTCACGGCGACGGCGCTGGCGCGCTTTGAAGCCAATATCGATATCGAGGGTTCGGCCCATGCAGCCGAATACCGCCGGCAGCTGGCGCGACTGAATGGCACAGGCCCCGTCAATCGTCACAAACTCGGTCCCGAGGCCGTTTATTCTGTGCTAAAGCATGCGCTGGAGGCGAGGAGGCCTCACCCGCATTATCTGGTAACGACCCCTGCCAGGCAGGGAGCGTGGTTGAAGCGGCTTTTGCCGGCCGATCTCTTCTACCGCCTGATGCGTCGGTTCGATTGAGGAGGGAGGATCAGTTCGATGTCTACTTTTACCTATATTCTTGCGATCATCTTCATGGGCCTCGTCGCCATCGTTCTGGTGCGCGGCCTGTTCAACATGACGCGCGGCGACAATCCAAGCCTGTCCAACCGGTTGATGCAGATGCGCATCCTCCTGCAGGCAGTAGCGATCATCTTGATCATGCTGACCCTGTGGCTAACCGGCGGCGGGCGACCTACCTGAGGCGAAAACCATGGTCAAACTCAACAAGATCTACACCAGGACAGGCGATGACGGCACGACGGGACTGGTCTGCGGACCGCGCCGGCTGAAGCACGATTTGCGCGTCGAATCCTACGGCACCATAGACGAAGCAAATTCGGCAATCGGCATCGCCAGGCTACACAGCCACACCATGCCTGTGCTCGACATGATGCTGATGGCAATCCAGAACGACCTGTTCGACCTCGGTGCAGACCTTTCCACGCCGGAAACCGACGAGCCTCCCGCATGGGAACCGTTGCGCGTCATCGATACGCAGGTCGAGCGGCTGGAACGGGACATCGACTACCTCAACGGCGAGCTTCAGCCGCTGACCTCGTTCGTGCTGCCCGGCGGCAACGCGGCAGCGGCCCACCTGCATCTAGCCCGCACGATCGCACGCCGGGCGGAGCGGCTGATGGTGGAGTTGTCCCACACCGAGGGCGAGCGCGTCAGTGCCCCGGCGCTGCATTACATAAATCGCCTCTCCGATTTCCTGTTTGTCGCGGCAAGGCACGCCAACGACCAAGGTCGTGCCGACGTGCTCTGGATACCGGGCAAGAACCGCTGACGACGGTTCCTGCATGTGCTCTGCCGCGACGATTTCGCAACCCCGGCAAAATCGACCTTTTGCGGCGGGCAAGCGTTGTATTTGGAGAAAAAACGCGTATCGATGTCGCCAATCGACAAATGGATTGGCGCTAAAAAGCGCATTTTCCGGGCGACCAGTTGAAGGAAGGATTGCATGAAAATTCTCGTAACCGTGAAGCGGGTTGTCGACTACAACGTCAAGATCCGCGTCAAGCCGGATGGCACAGGCGTCGAGCTTGCCAACGTCAAGATGTCGATGAACCCGTTCGACGAAATCTCGGTCGAGGAAGCGCTCCGCATGCGCGAGGCCGGCAAGGCAACGGAAGTGGTCGTCGTATCGATCGGCCCGGCCAAGGCCGAGGAAACGCTGCGCACGGCTCTCGCCATGGGTGCCGACCGCGCCATCCTGGTCGAGACCGACGATGCCGTCGAGCCGCTGAACGTCGCCAAGATCCTGAAGGGCGTTGCTGAAGCCGAGCAGCCCGGCCTGATCATCGTCGGCAAGCAGGCAATCGACGACGACAGCAACCAGACCGGCCAGATGCTGTCAGCCCTGATGGGCATCGCCCAGGCAACCTTCGCGTCAAAGATCGAGATCGGCGATGGCAGCGCCACCGTCACCCGCGAAGTCGATGGCGGACTGCAGACCATCGACATCAAGCTGCCAGCCGTCGTCACCTCTGACCTTCGCCTCAACGAACCGCGCTATGCCTCGCTGCCAAACATCATGAAGGCCAAGAAAAAGCCGCTCGACAAGAAGACGCCAGCCGATTTCGGTGTCTCGACGGAAGCACGCCTCAAGGTGTTGAAGACGGAAGAGCCAGGCGGTCGCAAGGCGGGTGTCAAGGTTGCCTCGGTCGCCGAACTGGTGGACAAGCTCAAAAACGAAGCCGGCGTGCTCTAACTTACGGAAAGGACGATCCAAAATGGCCATTCTTCTTCTGGCTGACCACGACAATGTCAGCCTTTCCGACCAGACCGCCAAGACCCTGACCGCCGCAGCTAAAATCGGCGGCGACATCCATGTGCTGGTATCAGGCAAGGGCGCCCGGGCTGCGGCCGACGCTGCTGCAAAGCTGTCCGGCGTCTCCAAGGTACTGCTCGCCGAAAGCGACGATCTCGCCAACAATCTTGCCGAACCTCTGGCTGACCTGATCGTCTCGCTGGCCGGCAGCTACGACACCATTATCTCGGCTGCCACCTCGGTCGGCAAGAATGTCCTGCCGCGCGTTGCAGCGCTGCTCGACATCGCGCAGATCTCGGAAATCATCGAGGTCGTTTCACCGGACACGTTCAAACGGCCGATCTACGCCGGCAATGCCATCCAGACGGTCCAGTCGACCGACGCCAAGAAGGTGATCACGGTGCGCACGGCATCCTTCGCTTCGGCGGAAGAAGGCGGCTCGGCTGCTGTCGAAGCCATCTCGGCTGTTGCCAATCCCGGCCTGTCGACCTTCGTCGGCGACGCGCTGTCCTCTTCGGACCGTCCGGAACTGACTTCTGCCAAGATCATCGTTTCCGGCGGCCGCGCGCTCGGCTCGGCGGAAAAATTCCGGGAAGTCATCCTGCCGCTTGCCGACAAGCTCGGTGCTGCCGTCGGCGCCTCCCGCGCTGCCGTCGATGCAGGCTATGCGCCGAACGACTGGCAGGTCGGGCAGACCGGCAAGGTGGTTGCGCCCCAGCTCTACATCGCAGTCGGCATTTCCGGCGCCATCCAGCATCTCGCCGGCATGAAGGATTCGAAGGTCATCGTTGCCATCAACAAGGACGACGAAGCACCGATCTTCCAGGTTGCCGATTACGGTCTCGTCGGCGATCTGTTCGAACTTCTGCCGGAGCTTGAAAAGGCGCTTTGAGCCGACGGGACCCGGTTTGTCCAATGCGGACGACTGGAAACTTCGCTCTTATCAGTCTATCAATAGTGCCGGGCTAGAAATGGCCCGGCATTATTTATAAACGGACGGGCCGCATCAATGAAATGCGCCGACCAAGGAGTGGGCGATGAGCACGATTTTGAACGCGATCGGTATTGTCGGCGCCGGCCAGATGGGCTGCGGCATCGCCCAGGTTTCCGCAGTTGCCGGCTACAAGGTCCACATCTACGACCTTTCGCAGGAACGCATCGAAAGCGCGCTGGCGACCATCAACGGCAACCTCGCCCGCCAGGTCTCATCAGGCAAGCTGACCGATGACAATCGCAAGACCGCGCTGGCGCTCATTTCCGGCTCCGCCGATGTCAACGATCTGGCGCCGATGGATCTGGTCATCGAGGCTGCCACCGAGGAAGAAAGCGTCAAGCGCAAGATCTACACACAAGTCTGCGCCGTGCTGAAGCCGGACGCCATTCTCGCCACCAACACCTCGTCGCTGTCGATCACCCGGCTTGCCGCGTCTACAGACCGCCCGGAACGCTTCATGGGCATCCATTTCATGAACCCGGTCCCGGTGATGAAGCTGGTCGAACTGGTGCGCGGTATCGCCACGGAGGAGGCGACCTTCAAGGTGGCGCGCGACTATGTGAGCTCCCTCGACAAGACCTTCACCGTTTCGGAAGATTTCCCCGCCTTCATCGTCAATCGCATCCTCCTGCCGATGATCAACGAGGCGATCTACACGCTCTATGAAGGCGTCGGCACCGTCGATGCCATCGACACCGCGATGAAGCTCGGCGCCAACCATCCGATGGGCCCCTTGCAACTGGCAGATTTCATCGGCCTCGACACCTGTCTATCGATCATGCAGGTGCTGCATGACGGCCTGTCGGACTCGAAATACCGGCCCTGCCCGCTACTGGTGAAGTATGTCGAAGCCGGCTGGCTCGGCCGCAAGTCAGGCCGCGGCTTCTATGACTACCGTGGCGAAGTGCCGGTCCCGACGCGCTAGGAACCATCCGCTGTCTCAGGCGATAGCTGGTCTCCCCGTCATAACCCGGTACTCGCTTGCCCGCCGCTCCAGTAGACGCTCGAAGGCGGCCTTTATCGCCAGCACGTAGGGCGTCTTGTATTCGAACCCCGGGTTGTCGTTATGGATCAGCATCGAGGCGTTGACCTCGAAGACGACCACCCTGCCCTCGGCATCGAGCGCACAGTCTATGCCGCAATAATCGAGACCGACCTGCCGGCGAATGGTCTCCAGTGCTGCCATACCCGATATTCCGAAAATGCTGGCCGGATCGGCAAGGAACGCCTGCTCTTCCATCCGCATCCACTCCACATCGCCCATCCGGGTCGACGCATGATGCACCTTCCAGCCATCGCCGATTGCCAGGTGGTAGGGAAGAATTTCATCGCCGACGAACAGGAAGCGATACTTCCGGAACAGTCCGTCGGCGGAGCGGTAGTCGACATAGTCCGTCAGGTAGAGCATGCGCTCGCCGGCTTCCTCGGCAAAATCCAGCAGTGCTTCCGGGCTGTCGACAAGCTCCATCATCTCGCCGCCATGGGTGGTCGCATGGCGGACGATGACCGGCAGGGACGGCGTGGCCTGGTCGCGCACGCGGCGGCAAAGGTCACCGGCATCGATGCGCACCGTCGCCGGCATCACCGTATCAGGGACATGGGCCAGTCGCTGCGAGATCGATTCGCGATCCGTGCCCAGGATCAGCCGGGGATGGTTGACCACAGGCCTTCCGAGTGAGTCCGCAAGATCGATGGCCGAGGCGATCACATCGAGACCGAAATCCGTTTCGGAAACGAGGTTGACGACGACATCGACGCGGGGGTCCCGAACGTCAGGATCGTTGCGATAGCCGCGCAGAACCATGATCACTTCGCTGTCGAAGCGACCGCCATTGATCAGATCCTCGTAGGGCGTATTGCCGGCTTCGGGCGAGAACAGCATGAGGATGCGAAATCTGGCTGGCTTCTGCGCGGCCGGATAGTTGCGTACCACGCCCTTCTCGGCGACGGTCAGAAAGCAGGCATGGGCTCCCGCTGAATTGCCGAGCCTCAGCTCGAAAGTACCGCACAGAAGCAGCGCCTCCTGGCTTTCCGGATCGAGACGCAGGGCCGCCTGTGCGGTCTCCAACGCCTCCAGTCTCCGGCCAAGCTGCTCGAACGCCTGCGCCTTGTTGCAAAGGCATTTGATGTGGCCGGGCAAGCGGGCCAACCCCTTGTCATAGGCCTCGATCGAAAGGGCGAACTGTCCCATGCGCTGCAGAAAATTTCCGCGTTTCAGCCATGCAGCGGCCTCGTCCTCGGCAGACAGGCCGATCATCGGTGCCATGATGGCAGAAACGTGCTGCGAAAAATCCGCCTCGGGCTGGCTCATCGGTATGGCTCTCAACAAAAGAAATGACGGGCAATGCCACGACTCTAAAGAGCGGGCCTTACTCCAGGGTGATGCCATCGATGATAGAGTTGATCCGCAGCGCCTGCGGATCAGGAGCCGGAGCACACAACTTTTGGCTCAGGCCTACAAGGCTGTCGCGGCCTTGATCAGCCCCTTTGCATCTTCGCTGTCCCAGGCCGCCGGGCCGTTCATGGCCGACACCAGGCAGCCCTTGCCGTCGAGCAGCAATGTCACCGGCAGGCCGAAGGCCAGGCCCTGCTTCTTCAGCGCATTGAAGACGCCCATGCTGTTGTCGCGGTAATAGCCGAGCGTATCGATACCGTTGTCGCTGCGGAAGGTCTTGGGCTTCTCGTCGTCGCCGGTGTCGATGTTGACAGCCACGACCTCGAACTTGTCGTTGCCCATCTGCTTCTGAAGTGCGTTCAGCGCCGGCATCTCCTCGCGGCAGGGAACGCACCATGTGGCCCAGAGATTGAGCAGCACGGTCTTGCCGGCAAAATTCCCGACCGACAGGGGCTGGCTGTCAGCCCCTTTGAAGGCAACGCCTTGCAGCGACAGCGGCTGCTGGGCTCCGACCATGGCCGCGACCTGGCCCTTGGTGAAGGGTGTCAGCGCAGCGCCCTTGGCCTTGGCCGGCTGGCAGTCGCCGGCGTCAGCGGTTTCGGTCGTCCCATTGCCAGACCCCGCCTGCTTCACGTATACCGCTGCCGCACCCGCGACGACGCCGGCAACGGCTGCGATCAGGACCAATTTCAAAGACGGCAGACCGAACGGCTTCTTTGCTGTCATTTCGTTCTCCAGATAGGCATCTCATGGCTGACGACACCAACGACACCAGCGCCTCCAACCAGATGTGGGGCGGACGTTTCGCGTCCGGTCCCGCCGCCATCATGGAGGAGATAAATGCATCCATCGGTTTCGACAAGAAGCTGTTTGCGCAGGACATCCGCGGTTCTGTCGCCCACGCCACGATGCTTGCTCATCAAGGCATCATTTCGACGGAGGACAAAGACAAGATCGTTCACGGCCTGAACACGATCATGTCAGAAATCGAGAGCGGCAATTTCGAATTTTCCCGCAAGCTCGAAGACATCCACATGAACATCGAGGCCCGGCTTGCGACATTGATCGGCCCCGCTGCCGGCAGGCTTCACACCGCCCGTTCGCGCAACGACCAGGTCGCGCTCGACTTCCGTCTCTGGGTGAAGGAAGAGTTGCAGCGCTGCGAACAGGCGCTGACCGGCCTGATCGCCGCCTTCCTCGACCGCGCCGAAGAGCATGCCGATACCGTCATGCCCGGCTTCACTCATCTGCAGACCGCACAGCCTGTGACATTCGGTCACCACTGCATGGCCTATGTCGAGATGTTCGGCCGTGACCGCTCGCGCGTTCGCCACGCCATCGAGCACATGGACGAATCACCTATCGGGGCGGCGGCGCTGGCCGGCACCGGCTTCCAGATCGACCGCCACATGACAGCCAAGGCACTCGGCTTCCGCGAGCCGACCCGCAATTCGATCGACACCGTATCGGACCGCGACTTCGCGCTGGAATTCCTGTCGATTGCCGCCATCGCCGGCATGCACCTGTCGCGTCTGGCGGAAGAAATTGTCATCTGGTCGACGCCGCAATTCGGCTTTGTGCGCCTATCCGACGCCTTTTCCACGGGCTCGTCGATCATGCCGCAGAAGAAGAACCCCGATGCCGCAGAACTGGTGCGCGCCAAGACCGGCCGCATCAACGGCTCGCTGGTAGCCCTGCTGACGATCATGAAGGGCCTGCCGCTCGCCTATTCGAAGGACATGCAGGAAGACAAGGAACAGGTCTTCGACGCCGCCGAGAGCCTAGAACTGGCCATTGCCGCCATGACCGGCATGGTCCGTGACATGACCGTCAACGTCGCGCGCATGAAGGCTGCCGCTGGCTCCGGCTATTCGACGGCCACCGATCTTGCCGACTGGCTGGTCCGCGAGGCCGGACTGCCGTTCCGCGACGCCCACCACGTCACTGGCCACGCCGTGGCGCTGGCGGAAAGCAAGGGCTGCGAACTGGCGGAACTTTCGCTCGACGACCTCAAGGCCCTGAACGCGGCGATTACGGCCGAGATTTTCGACGTTCTGACCGTCGAAGCCTCGGTTGCCAGCCGCAAGAGCTTCGGCGGAACCGCGCCCTCCGAAGTCCGCAAGCAGATCGCCTACTGGCGCGCCCGCAACTGACTGCACGGGCTGCAAGCCGCAACGCAACAATCAGGGTGCACAAGGCGCTGAAACTTCGCTATGAAGGTCTGCCTGCCCGACGCCGCGCCTCAAGAGGAAATCGATGCAAATCAACGTGCCGCACATCATCCGCATGACCCTCGTGCTTTCGCTCATGGGTCTCGCCACCGTTGCGTGCGGCCGCAAGGGCGATCTCGATCCGCCGAGCGTCAACGCCACCAAGGGCGGCGACACCTCGAAGCCGACCAAGCAACCGGGTACGGCCGACAAGCCTTTCATCCTCGATCCGCTTCTTTAGAACAGGCAACCGCCGTGAACCATTTCCAGTATCGCGACGGCGTTCTCTACGCCGAGGACGTTGCCGTTTCGAAGATCGCCGAGACGGTTGGCACGCCTTTCTACTGTTACTCCACGGCGACGCTCGAGCGGCATTACCGGGTGTTTTCGGAAGCCTTCCACGGCGTCGATGCCATGGTCTGCTACGCGATGAAGGCCAATTCCAACCAGGCGGTGCTGAAGACGCTGGGCCGCCTCGGTGCTGGCGTCGATGTGGTATCCCTCGGCGAGCTCACACGGGCGCTGGCCGCCGGCATTCCGGCGGAACGCATCATGTTTTCCGGCGTCGGCAAGACCGCGCCTGAGATGGATGCAGCTCTCGAGGCCGGCATCTACTGTTTCAACGTCGAATCCGAGCCGGAACTGGAAGTCCTGAACCAGCGCGCCGTCCGCGCCGGAAAAAGGGCGCCAGTCTCCTTCCGCATCAATCCCGATGTCGACGCCCGCACCCATGCGAAGATTTCGACGGGCAAGAAGGAAAACAAGTTCGGCATCTCCTATGAGCGTGCCCGCGCCGTCTATGCCCGCGCAGCCACCCTGCCGGGCATCGAGGTGACTGGCATCGACATGCATATCGGCAGCCAGATCACCGAGCTGCAGCCCTTCCAGGCGGCCTTCAAGCTGCTTCGCGAACTCGTCGAGACGCTGCGTGGCGAAGGCCATGCCATCCACCACGTCGACGTCGGCGGCGGGCTCGGCATTCCCTACCATGACGACAACAATCCGCCGCCATCGCCGGACGCCTATGCCGAGATCGTCAGGAACGAGCTGAGCCAGCTGAACTGCCGTATCGTCACCGAGCCGGGCCGCCTGCTGGTCGGCAATGCCGGCATCCTCGTCACCGAGGTGATCTATGTGAAGGATGGCGGCGAAAAGAGCTTCGTCGTCGTCGATGCCGCCATGAACGACCTCATTCGCCCGACGCTCTACGAGGCCTATCACGAGATCCGCCCGGTCGTCGTCACCGCCGCCAGCGCGCCGCGCATCAAGGCCGATGTCGTCGGCCCAGTCTGCGAGACCGGCGACTACCTGGCGCTCGACCGCGAGATGAGCATGCCGAAGCCCGGCGACCTGCTGGCCGTTTCCTCCGGCGGTGCCTACGGTGCCGTGCAGGCCGGCACCTACAATAGCCGGCTGCTGGTGCCCGAAGTGCTGGTCAAGGGCGACGAATTCCATGTCGTCAGACCGCGCCAGACCTATCAGGACTTGATCAACCTCGATTCCCTGCCGGCCTGGCTTGCCTGATCCCTTCTTCGAATTAAAGCAAAGACGCATGGAAAAACCGGCTTTGTCGTTGCACGCCCTCGTCTTCGCCACAAAGAATGCTATCCTTCCGCAAGCGCTGCTTCCTCGGAGGCGCTGGACCATGGGCGCTGCCTGCTGGGAACGGCGATGACGATGTGGGGCGTTTTCAGGCGGCGCAGGGTCGCCGGAGCAAATCTTCGCCCCGGGGATAAGCGTCGGCCAGCAACACCAGTTCGGGGAACAGCGAACCGATGACCAATGCCAGCAAAGATAGGAAAGGCGCTTTTGCCTCCCGGCCGGCGCTCGCACGCCTGGTCGCGACCAAGCGTTTCCTGGCAAGAGCGGTACTCGTCTCCGAGCAGTTGCTGCCGATGTTGCTGCCCTTGGCATCAGTGGCTGCCCTCTATGTCTCCGCCTCATGGTTCGGTCTCTTCCGTATCTTGCCGACTGTCCCGAGGCTGGCGCTGCTGGGCATCTTCATCATCGCGCTCGTCGCCTCCTTCATTCCATTCCGCCGCCTGCGCTGGCCGACCGCTCTCGATGCCGACCGGTTGCTCGAAGAGCGCAACGGCCTGTCGCATCAGCCGGTCGCGGTGCAGGAGGACGAACCTGCCTTCGAGACGCCATTCGCGCGAGCCCTCTGGCGCGAGCACCAGACACGCATGGCGGAACGGATCGCATCCCTCGATGCCGGCCTGCCGCGCCCCGATATCGCCCGCCACGACCCCTATGCGTTGCGTGCCCTCCCGGCCCTGCTGCTGGCGGTGGCCTTCGGCTATTCGATGTCGAACAGCGCCGGCACGCTGGGCGACGCCTTCGACCACCCTCTGGCGTCAACCAACGCCCCCGACCTGCGCATCGACGCCTGGGTGACCCCGCCCGCCTACACAGGCCAGCCGCCCGTCTACCTGACGGGCACGGCAGCCACTGCCGCCGGCGCGATCTCCGTCCCGCAATTTTCCGAACTGACCGTCCGCGTTACCGGCGGTGCCGGCAGCGAAACGGTGCTGTTCCAGGACACCGGTAGCAAGAGCGGGACCGAGGTCGCCTTGCAGGAGGATGCGCCGGCTGCCAAGGCGGGTTCGCCCACGGCTCAAACGCCGCCTGCCGCTGCCGATGCCACCGAAGCCGCGGCGCGGACCCATCAGATGAAGCTCGACAAGGGCGGCACGCTCTCGGTCAACGGCCGGCAATGGGCGTTCAACGTGCTCGCCGACAAGCCGCCGGAAATCGTCTTCGACGGATTGCCGCACGCGACCGTCAACGGGGCCCTCGAAATCGGCTTCAAGGCGAAGGACGACTACGGCGTGGACGAAGCCCACGCTGAAATCGTACCCGTCGATGCCGACCCGCAGGCAACGCCGCTCTATGCGGTGCCGGACTACAAGTTCGAGTTTTCCCGCCGCAACCGCAAGGACGTCAAGGGGCTCGGCAGCCACGACCTGACCCAGGATCCGCTGGCCGGAAAGCGCGTCCGGATCACGCTTGTTGCCCGCGATGGCGCCGGCCAGACCGGTCGCAGCCCGCCGCACGAGATGACCATGCCGGCCCGCAACTTCAACGAACCGCTGGCCGGTGCCGTCGCCGAGCAACGGCAGGTGTTCGCGCTCGACACCCGCAAGATGCCGGATGCGATCCAGCTGAACGAAGCGCTGACGATCCGCGCCGACGAGACCGTGCCGAACCTCACCCACTACCTGCTGCTGCAATCGGCGCAGGCACGCATGCGGCTTGCCCATGACGATGCGTCTCTGAAGGATACCGCCGACTATCTCTGGCAGATCGCGCTCGGCATGGAGGACGGACAGCTTTCGGATGCCGAGAAGCAATTGCGCGACGCCCAGCAGAAACTCTCGGAGGCGCTGCAGCGCAACGCTCCGGATTCGGAGATCAAGAAGCTCACCGACGAATTGCGCAAGGCAATGGACGGCTACATGAAGGAGCTGGCGCAGCGCATGCAGAACGCGCCAAACCAGCCGAACCAGAAGAATGCGAGGGTTTTGCGCCAGCAGGATCTCGAGCGGATGATGGACCAGATCGAGAACCTTGCCCGCTCCGGCAACCGCGATGCGGCCCAACAGATGCTGTCCGAACTGCAGCGGATGATGAATAACATGCAGGCAGGCCGACCGCAGCAGGGACAGCAACAGCAAGGCAAGGACGACAGCAAGGGCCGCCAGCAGATGGACAAGCTCGGCCAGATCCTGCGCGAGCAGCAGAAGCTGATGGACAAGACCTTCAAGCTCGACCAGGCCATGCGCAACAAGATGCAGAGCGGCGATCCGAACGAGGATATGGACCCCTTTGCCCAGCCGATGCCAGGCCCGCAGGGGCAGCAGCCGCCGGGACAAGAGCAGCCGCAGCAGGGGCAGCAACCGCAGGATCCGCAGCAGGGCCAAGGCCAGCAGAAGGCGCAGTCGCCGGAAGACGACATGACGGAAGACCAGCTGCGCGATGCACTGAAGGCCTTGAAGGAGCAGCAGAACACTCTGGAAAAGCAGCTCGGCGAATTGCAGAAGGGTCTCGGGGAGATGGGCGTCAAGCCGGGCCCGGGCTTTGGCCAGGCACAGCGGGAAATGCAAGGCGCCGGCGGCGCGCTCGGCAAGGGCGATGGCGAGAAGGCGACGCAGGGCCAGGGCCGCGCTCTGGAAGCGCTACGCCAGGGTGCCCGCGACATGCTCAACCAGATGATGCAGGCGCAGCAGGGACAAGGCCAAGGGCAGCAGCAGGGCCAGGGTCCGGGCAATCCGGGAGGCCGGGATCCGCTTGGGCGCGCCACGGCAGACGGCAACGGTCCGCTCGACGACGGCAACACCAAGATCCCGGACCAGATCGACGCCCAGAGGGCCCGCGAAATCCTCGACGCGATCCGCCAGCGACTCGGCAACAATCCGACCCAGGAAGAAGAACGGCGCTATCTGGAGCGGCTGCTCGACATCCAGTAGAAGACGCGACCCTCACCATGCGAGCCGATATCGGCCTCGGGGGTGGCGAGGCGTGGCGTCAGGCGGCAAGCGCCAGCGCAACGGCCTTGCGGATGTCCGGCAGGGCAAAGGGCTTGGAGACAACGTCAACGATCTTTTCCATGAGGTCGTCGGCGCGTTCGCGCTGTTCGGCATAGCCGGTCATCAGCAGGATCTTCATGTCCGGCCAGTGCGAAGACGCCTGGTGCGCCAGCTCTATGCCATCCATCACGGGCATGCGGATATCCGACAGCAAAAGATCGAAGCCGCCGCCCTGCAGCTTCTCCAGTCCCTCGGCGCCATCGGCCGCTTCTTCCGTTTCGTGACCGTCCATGCGCAACGCGCGAGCGACGAACCGGCGCAGCGAATCTTCGTCTTCGGTGATTAGAATTCTTGCCATGTGCATCGCTCCGTCGGACGGTCATGTCCCTGGCAGCGAAATCACCAGACTTTCCTTTGCGATCGGTAAACGGCACGCCGAAGAACCGGTCGCATGGTTAACAAGGCGTCTGTGACAGGCGCCCCGAAATGGCTCAGGCGTCGCCGGTAACGACACCGACGAAAGGCAATTCGCGGAAGGCATAGGCGACGTCCATGCCGTATCCGACAACGAAATAATCCGGGCATTCGAAGCCGACATACTCGGCCTCGATCTTTTCCTGGCGCTTGACGCTCTTGTCGAGCAGCACAGCCACCGAAACATTTCTGGCGCCACGCTCATAAAGCATTTCCTTGGCGAACCGCAGCGTCCGGCCGGATTCGAGGATGTCGTCGATCAGCAGCACGTCCCGGTCGCGCACGTCGCTGTCGATATCCTTGACGATCCTGACACCCTGCGACACCGTTCCGGTGCCGTAGCTGGAGAGGGTGACGAACTCGACCTCGGGCGCCAGCCCGGTATCGTGCAGCGCCCGCAGCAGGTCGGCGGCGAAGATGAATGAGCCCTTGAGGATGGCAATGACCAGCAGGTCCTTGGTCGGTCCCTTGGCGATCTCGGCGGCCAGTTCGAGATTGCGTGCGGCAATCTGCGCGGCGGTGAAAAGCGGCTCGATGTTTTTTCCGCGAACGACTGGCATGGTCGGCAGGCTCCCTGGGCATCATCGGCGGAAGGCCCGCCGGTTGGAGCAACAGCCGTTAGCACAATCACCGCCCGTCGGCACCCGCCTGGACAAAGGAAAGCCGAACCTCTGGCATTTTTTCGCCTTGGTGCGGCAATCGCGCCGAAAAGCCACGGCTCTCGCCTCCGCCGATCCGCTCGCTGGGTGGCGCAATCATCACGCTCGCCAGCAACTGGTCGCCATCATAGAGATCGGCCCGGATTTCCGGCAAGGAGCGACCGGCGGCGGTGACATTGTCGATGATGCCGTTGAGTACGAGGATATGCATGCCGTTGGCATCGCGCGGCGTCAGCGAGACATGGGTGAACTGCAAGGGTGCTGCAGCGATCGGCGGGACCCGCACCGGCGCTTCCGCCAGGCCCGAAAAACCGCCGACCAGACCGAACACCAGCACGAAAAGCGCCACGATCAACACCGCGAAGCTGCGACCGGACGCCCGTTGCAGCCAGCTTTCGCCGGCGCGCATGAAATAGACGCCCGCCGACAGGAGAGCGGCAGATGCCATGCCCTTGCGCGGCTGCGGATGATGGCGCCTGTGATTGTCGTTACCGCTGCGGGCCGAAAAATTGTTGCTACGGCCCGGCTGGACGATGACGAATTCGGCGTCGACGATATCGTCCGACCGCTCGAAACGGCGAAGTGATCGCGTTGGCTGTTGCGCCTCGGGCGGGATCAGATCATAAGCCAGTCCCGTCTGATGGTGGCGATTGCGAAATGCGCCCATGGTGACGTCCTCTGTGGTGATCCACATCGTTTCATCGGCGCCGGCAAACGGGCCATTGAAAGGAATCCCACCTAGAAGTAAATTTGAATGGTTAATGCTTCGCAAAGATGGTCGCCGAAGCAGCTTGGGGCCAGCAAACTTTACGGTCCGTTAACCCTGTTGGTTAACAAGTCAGCGATCGAAACCGCGGAAGACTGGGCTGCCCGTTGATTCATTTTGAAAACGTCGGTTTGCGTTACGGCATGGGCCCGGAGATTCTCCGGGACATGACCTTCGACATTCCGAAAAAGTCCTTCCAGTTCCTGACCGGCCCCTCGGGCGCCGGCAAGACGACGCTTTTGCGTCTTCTCTTCATGTCGCTGCAGCCCACACGCGGCCTGATCCGCATGTTCGGCCGGGACATTTCCGCCATTCCCCATAGCGAGCTGCCGCTGCTGCGTCGGCGAGTCGGGATCGTTTTCCAGGATTTCCGCCTGCTCGACCATCTCACCACCTATGAGAACGTGGCCCTGCCCTTGAGGGTCCGCGGCAAGGACGAGAGCTCCTATCGCAACGATGTGCTCGAATTGCTGAAATGGGTCGGCCTCGGCGAGCGTATAAACGTGCTGCCGCCAGTTCTGTCCGGCGGCGAAAAGCAACGTGCCGCCATCGCCCGCGCACTGATCGACCGACCGGAAATCCTGCTCGCAGACGAGCCCACTGGCAATGTCGATCCGCCGATGGCCCGCCGGCTGCTCAATCTCTTCCTCGAGTTGAACCGGCTCGGCACCGCCGTCGTCATCGCCACCCATGACCTGACGCTGATGGACCAGGTCGAAGCGCGACGCATGATCCTCTCCGAGGGGCATCTCGACATCTATGATTGAACCTGATGTCCCCAGCAAGCAGGCGCGTCCGGACGCGCAGACGCCAGCCGAAACGAGGCGGCCGGCAATGCGCGTGCGCCCGACTGGGCCGATCGTTCCGTCCTCGAAAATCCAGGGCAATGCGCTGATGGTGGTGATTGCCATCATGGCTTTCCTCGCCTGCCTGACACTCGGCGCCGTCAGCATGGTACGCTCAACGGCTGCCAGTTGGGAAAGCCAGATCGCCCGCGAAATCACGATCCAGATCAAGCCTGACGACGACCTCGACATGGAGAAGGCGCTGGTCAAGGCCCGCGATATCGCCATGACCTTTGTCGGCACCAAGACCGGGCAGATCGTCGACGAGGCCGCGACCGCCCGCCTGCTGGAGCCGTGGCTCGGCTCGGGCCTCGATCTCAAGGAACTGCCCGTGCCCCGGCTGGTCATCGTCACCATCGACGAAACCCACCCGCCGGATTTCGAGGCGATGCGCGCATTGCTGAAGGACGCGATCCCGCAGGCCTCGCTCGACGACCACCGCACCTGGGTCGACCGGCTGGTGTCGATGGCCCACACCACGGTCATGATCGGTACCGGCATCCTGCTGCTGGTGTTCACGGCTATGGTGCTGACGGTGGTCTTTGCCACACGGGGCGCACTGTCCGGCAATCGTCACATCGTCGAGGTGCTGCATTTCGTCGGCGCCGAAAGCGCTTTCGTAGCCAAGGAATTCCAGAAGCATTTCCTGAAAATCAGCTTCAAGGGCTCCGCGGTCGGGAGTGCCTTGGCGGCGCTTTTCTTTGCCGCCGCAGGCTTGCTGCAGAGCCACACGATCGCCACCCCGCAGACCGACCAGGCGACGGCACTGTTCGGCACCTTCTCGGTCGGCGCACTCGGCTATCTCGGCATTTTCGCGACGATGGTAATCATCGCACTGCTGACGACGGTCACCGCGCGGTTTACGGTGATGCGAACCATATACGAGATCGACCAGATCCGATCGGACCCGAGCAGGAGCGATAATGCGACCTGAGCTTAAAACTATGACTGATCTGCCATCAAACGGCCCGGACACAGCCCTAGTCTGGCGGAACTGACGTTTGGCAACCATGGAACAGATGACACGAAACACGCTCGATCCGGCGACGATGCGGCAGGTAGCAGGTGGTGAAAATCCCCCGCGCCGCAGCGTTTTCCGTCGGATTATGCGTTGGACGGGCTTTGCCACCATTCTTGCCGGCGCCATCCTTTTCGGTGGCTTCCTGCGCTTTGCTGATTCGGTCACCACCCTACGGCCGCCACTTGATCCAAAGGCCGACGCCATCGTCGTGCTTACCGGTGGCTACCAGCGCATCGACCAGGCGATCGAGCTTCTGCGCAGCGGCGCCGGCAACCGGCTCCTGATATCGGGCGCCTATCCCGCCACGACCCGCAAGCAGATCGCCAAGGCGACACAGACGCCGCCGGATCTTTTCGCCTGCTGTGTCGATATCGGCTACGACGCCATCGACACGATCGGCAATGCCAGCGAAACGGTGAAGTGGATCCATGCCAAGGGCTACAAGAGCGTGCTGGTGGTCACCAACAACTACCACATGCCGCGCAGCATAGCGGAACTGCGCTATGCCGACCCGGAAATGGATTTCATTCCCTATCCCGTCGTCAACTCGGACCTGAAGACCAAGGCCTGGTTTACCGACCCGAATGCGCTTCGCACCATGCTCTCCGAATATGCCAAGGTACTGTTGACCGGTGGCCGCAACCTGTTCGGTTTTGCCCGCCCTGCAGGCCTTCGCTCGCAGGAGCAGGACGACGCGCAGCACAAGGGCTAGCATCGGCGCCTGCCGTCTTTTTATTGAGATCGATATCGTGTAGGCACGGGATCAGGCGCCGTCACCAGGCGTGTCGGGACAGCTTCATGATCACCGTTCGTTCGATCCTCTTCAATGCCGCCTTCTATCTGAACCTGATCATCCGGATGATCGTGCTTTCGCCCATCTATTTCATGATGCCGCGCAAGGCCGGCTACGCCATTCCCAAGGCCTGGGCCACATCCAGCGTCTGGCTGATGGAGAAGATCGTCGGCACCACCTTCGAGATCGAGGGTCTCGAGAACATTCCGAAGGGCGGCTACATGTTTGCGCCGAAACACCAGTCTTTCTGGGATACGTTTGCGCTGCTCCCCTACCTCGACGATCCCGTCTATATCCTGAAGCGCGAGCTTTTATGGATCCCGCTGTTCGGCTGGTATGCCAAGAAGCAGCAGATGATCCCGGTCAATCGCGGCGCCCGTGGCAAGGTGATGGTCGAGGTCCTCAGGCGCACGCGCGAGGTTCTGGCGGCAGGCCGACAGCTGATCATCTACCCCGAGGGCACGCGCCGCCCGCCCGGTGCCGAGCCCGTCTACAAATACGGCATTGCGCGCATGTACCGCGATCTCGATGTGCCGGTGGTGGCGGTCGCCATGCACCCCGGACTGTTCTGGCCACGCCGCGATTTTCGTCGCTATCCCGGCCATTTCAAGGTCCGCATCCTGCCCCCGATCCAGCCGGGTATGGACCCCGATGCCTTTTTCGCTCACCTGATCAAGGTGACCGAGGCTGCCAGCGACGAACTGCTGCAGGAAACCGTGGCCCGCAATCCGGACCTGCCGCTACCGCCGACGGCCATCGAAAGACTGGCAATCCTGCGCAGTTCCCCGTCGGCAGAGGCCAGCGGCTGAGCTCAGGCAGCGCCTCGCAACCGCAACACTTCTTCATTGACGCTCTCGAGCCAGGCATCGCGGATGCCAGCCTCGCGGAGATGGGTGAGCGTATTGAACACATAGGCATCGTTTGGCCCGGACTGGCCGACGGAGACATCGACGATGCGGGCAGCTGTCAGCGGATCGAGCGCGCCGGCATATTGCCTGTGATGGCGGTCGACCACATAAGCCACAGCGGTCACCCGGCGGCCGTCTGCAAGCCGGATCGGAGCGAGGCGCTCGAGGTAGACCCTGGTCACCAGTTCCCGCTCCCTGAGGTAGGAAAGCACTGCATCCCTGTCCGCGTCCGCCACCCGGAACGCCACGCCACGGCAGGCCCCGCCACGGTCGAGGCCGAGCACCAACCCGGGGCTGGCCTCGCTGCCACGATGCACCCAGGAATAAACGCAGAGCGAACGGCGATAACCGAAAATGACGGCATCCGCTTGTTCCAAAAAGGCGAAACCCGGATTCCACATGAGCGATCCGTAGCCAAACACCCAAAATTCGTCCATATCCAAAGCCATACTCACATCAGCATTGCTGTGCACCATTGGAGAACATCATGTCAGCGTCAAGCCAGAGCGAGCGATCCGGCAGAGGCTTCCGGGGGATGTTCATCCTTTTGGGGATCATCGTCCTGCTGGCCGCAGTCTACACCGCCGGCTGGTTCTATGCCGCCTCGGCGCTGAAGACCAATGTCCTGCGGGCGCTGGGCAAACAGGATGCGGCAGGCTTTACCGGCCAGTGTACGGACCTCGACCAGCAGGGCTTTCCCTTCCGCATCGGCCTGACCTGCTCCAAGGTCCAGGTCGACGACCACACACGGGGTGTGTCCGCCACCTTCGACGACCTCAGCGCCTCGGCTCACGTCTACGCGCCCGGCAACATCGAGTGGCAGCTGAATTCCCCGGCAGAGATCCGAACCTCGCAGGGACTGACCATCTCCTCCGAATGGGCAGCGCTACAATCCACCATGGTCACCCGGGGCAACGGCATCGAGCAGGGCGCCACCACGATCAACGGCCTCAAGACCGCCGTCGTCTCCTCGGCAACCGGCCAGACGGTGAATTTTACGGCCGACAAGACGGAGATCCATGTCCGCCAGAACGGTGAAGACCTCGAAGCCGTCTTCGAGGTGAAGAACTCCAACGCCATCATCAAGGATTTCCCGCAGCTTCCGGCGCTCGCGGCCGAGATCGATGTGACGCTGACCGGCAAGGCGGGGCTGCTCGACGGCAGCGAAAAGGACGGGCGCGGCCTGTTTGGCGCATCGGGTATCCTGCGCAAGGTAACGACCGACATCGGCGACGGCCGTATCATGACCCTGTCAGGGCCGTTCTCCTTCGACGACGACGGCTTTCTGTCCGGCCAGTTCAAGCTGGAGATCCAGCAGATCAGCCATTGGCGCGACAGCATCAAGCAGGCGATCCCTGCCGCCAAGCAGACGGTGGACATGGCCGGCAAGCTGCTGAAGGCGCTCGCCGCCGGCGAGGACAAGGTGTCCGTCGATCTCACCGTCGATCACGGCGCGGTCACGCTCAGCGGCTTCATCCCGGTCGGCAAGATCCCGCCGATCTGAGGCGGTACGCCTTGAGACCGAGCGTCACGGCGCTTTCGGATCGAGCGCGTGTCGGCCGAAATCGGGGGCGTCGACATCCTGGCCGGCCTCGATGATGGAGCGGCGGACGGCGCGGGTGCGGGTGAAGAGTTCCATGATCTTGTCGCCCTCGCCCCAGCGGATCGCCCGCTGCAGATAGGCGAGATCTTCGGAAAACCGCGCCAGCATCTCGAGGATCGCATCCTTGTTGTGCAGGCAGACATCGCGCCACATGGTGGGATCGGAAGCTGCCAGGCGGGTAAAGTCGCGAAAGCCGGAGGCGGAATATTTGATCACTTCCGACTGCGTCACCGTCTCGAGATCGGCTGCCGTCCCGACGATGTTGTAGGCAATCAGGTGCGGCAGGTGGCTGACGATGGCCAGCACCTTGTCATGGTGTTCAGCGTCCATTTCGTCGACACGGGAACCAAGTGTCTCCCAGAAATGCCGCAGCACCTTCAGCGCCGTCTCGTCCGTGCCTTCGACAGGCGTGAAAATGCACCAGCGTCCCCGGAAAAGACCAGCAAAACCCGCGTCGGGCCCCGATTTTTCCGTGCCTGCGAGGGGGTGGCCCGGAATGAAATGCACGCCCTCCGGAATATGCGGTTGCATCTGCGCGATGACCGAGGCCTTGGTCGAACCGACATCGGTGACGATGGCACCCTGCTTCAGATACGGGGCAATCTCGATGGCGACACTCTCCGAGGAGCCCACAGGCACCGAGACGATGACGAGATCGGCACCCTTGACGGCCTCGCCCGACGACAGCGTGTAGCGGTCGCCCAGTCGCAGTTCCTCGGCCCGCTTCAGCGTCTCTGCGCCGCGCGTCGCGATGACGACCTCACGGGCAAGACCGAGCCCACGGATGTCATGGGCGAGAGACGAGCCGATCAGTCCGATGCCGATCAGCGCGATCCGGTCGAACTGGACATCGCTCATGCCTTGCGTCCCATGAATTCGCCGAGTGTCTCGATGACACCGCGATTGGCCTCTTCCGTGCCGATGCTCATCCGCAACGAATTGGTGAAGCCGTAGCCGCGCACGGCACGCAGGATATAGCCCCGGCTGGCCAGCAACTCGTCGGCATCGGCGGCCCGCTTGCCGTCCACATCCGGGAAGTGGATGAGAACGAAATTGGCAACCGATGGCGTGACCTTAAGCCCGATGGCTTCAAACGCCGCAGTCAGCTTGTCCAGCCACAGCAGATTGTAGGTGACCGCCGTCTCGACGAACGCCTGGTCGCGCATGGCAGCGGCTCCGGCGGCGATTGCAGGGGCATTCATGTTGAACGGTCCGCGAATACGGTTCAGCGCATCGACGATCTCCGCCGGGCCGAACATCCAGCCGACGCGAAGCGCCGCCAGGCCGTAGGCCTTGGAGAAGGTGCGGGTCATGACGACATTGGAATTTGCCGAGACCAGTTCGATGCCGGCCTCGTAGTCGTTGCGGCGGACATATTCGGCGTAGGCGGCGTCGAGCACGAGGATCACGTTCTTCGGCAAAGCCGCGTGCAGGCGCCTGATGTCGTTGACGGGCACGTAGGTGCCTGTCGGATTGCCGGGATTGGCGATAAACACCATCCGCGTCCGGTCGGTGACGGCGGCAAGGATCGCGTCGACGTCGACAGTGCAGTCCTTTTCCTTGACCGTAACAGGCGTCGCCCCGGCGCCCATGATCTGGATCTTGTAGACGAGGAACCCGTGTTCGGTGATGACGGCCTCGTCGCCCGGTGCCAGGTAGACGTGGCAGAGCAGGCCGAGCAGTTCGTCGGAACCGTTGCCGCAGAGGATATTCGCCGGATTGAGCCCGTTGACGTCGGCGATGGCCTGCCGCAGCGCCAATGCCTGGCCGTCCGGATAACGTTCCAGCTCGTCGGCGGCAGCCTTGAAGGCGGCGATGGCCTTGGGGCTGGCACCGAGCGGCGTCTCGTTGGAGGACAGCTTGAACACGCGGGAAAGACCCGGCGCACCTTCCTTGCCCGGCACATAGGCAGCGATGTCGAGAATACCGGGACGCGGGACGGGCTTGCTGATTTCGCTGCTCATGGGATCGACCTTGGACAAGGGCCGGCATATCCGGCTTCAAACATCCCGTGGCATTAATCCGGAATGACGATTTTGTCGAGCAGGAAGCCGGCAACACTCAGCGCTTCGGCTGGGTTTCCTCACGCGTGGTGGGCACGCCGCGCGGCGCCAGCACGGGCACGAACACACGTCGCGAAGCGCGCACCGCAACCGGCAGGCCCTGGTAAAGCCGTTTCTGCGCCTCGACGATGATGACGCCGGAGAAGGCCGGCCACAGCGTCCTGCCGATACGCTCGAAGGCCCGGCGCAGCCTGAGCACCGCACGCAGCTTGGAAGGCGGGAAGAACAGCGCTTCGGCGGTCGCTCCCGGCGTGAAGTTCGTCTCGCGCAACAGCGCCGTCAGCTGGCCGCGCGAATAGGGCCGGCCCGAGCCGAATGGCGTATGTTCCATCCGCGCCCAGACGCCACGCCGGTTCGGCACCACGATCACCAGCCGCCCGCCGGGCGCCAGCACCCGCCAAAGCTCTTTCAGCGTCTCGCGCGGGCTTTCGGCAAATTCCAGCGAATGCACCAGAAGGACGCGGTCGATCGACGAATCGGGCAAAGGCAGTTCTTCGTCGAAGATCAGCGCCGTCGACGACGCCGATCCCATCGGCCAGTTCACCGCCCCCTGCCCCGCCGGCATGAACGCGAAGGTCCGCTCGGTATCGGCGCGAAAGCGGTCGAGATAGGGCACGGAATATCCGAGACCGACGAGCCGCTCCTCCGGCAATCGCGCCCAGAGCGACGACAGCGCCATGGCAATCGATTGCTCCGCCAGCCGGCCGAGTTCGGAATGATAGAATTGGCGAAGGTCGACGATATCGGCATGCATACGGTAAATCTTATCAGCCGGCGGTTGGACTTCAAGGCCGCAGCCTCTACATTCGTGTCGACCGACGAAAGTTAGGACATTTGAGCCATGCAGCCTTTGGAACTCGACGTATTTACCTGCCGCACCGACAATTACGGCGTTCTCGTCCACGATCCGGAGACAGGCCTCACCGCCTCCATCGATGCGCCGGACGCAGCAGCCGTTGCCGCAGCAGCGGGGCGCCGTGGCTGGAAGATCAGCCACATCTTCACCACCCACCATCACACCGACCATGTCGAAGGCAACCTGGCGCTGAAGGAGCAGTTCGGCTGTCTCATCTTCGGCCCGCTCAACGAGGCGGTCGCCATTCCCGGCCTCGACCGCGCCTATGGTGACGGCGACAGCTTCAAGTTCGGCAGCCACACTGTCAACGTCATCGAGACGCCGGGCCACACAGCCGGACATATCTGCTACCACTTCGAGGACGACAAGCTGCTGTTTGCCGCAGATACGCTGTTCGCGCTCGGCTGCGGTCGTCTTTTCGAACGCCCGGCCTCGGACATGTGGGCTTCGCTGCAGAAACTTGCCGTGCTGCCCGACGAGACCGCCGTCTATTTCGGCCATGAATACACGCTGGCCAATGCCCGTTTCGCGCTCACCATCGATCCCGACAACGAGCGCCTGAAAGCCCGGGCGGCCGATATCGAGGCGATGCGCGCCGAGGGCAAGTTCACCATCCCGACGACGCTGGCGCTGGAGAAGGAAACCAATCCGTTCCTGCGCCCCGCCGATCCGGCCATCCGCCGCAACCTTTTGATGGAAAGCCGCACCAACGAGGAAGTCTTCACCGAAATCCGCAAGCGGAAAGATAATTTCTGATGCGGCCGGAGGACATCATCCGCGAACTCGGCATGCAGCCCCACCCGGAAGGTGGCTGGTACGTCCAGACCTTCCGCGACAGCACAGGCGAGGCGCGCGGTCATTCGACGGCGATCTATTACATGCTGCAGTCCGGAGAGCGCTCTCACTGGCACCGTGTGCGGGATGCCGCCGAAGTCTGGCATTACTATGCCGGCGCTCCCTTGGCGCTCGACATCTCGGAGAATGGCCAGGGCAAGACGACGATCGTCCTCGGGACAGATTTCGCGAGCGGCGAACGGCCACAGGCGATCGTACCCGCCGACTGGTGGCAGGCGGCGGAAACAACCGGCGACTACACGCTGGTCGGCTGCACCGTCGCCCCGGGCTTTGAATTTTCGAGCTTCGAAATGGCGCCTCCGGGCTGGAAGCCTTCGGACGCCTGATTCCTATTCGGCAATGGCGACATCCGGCGCTGGCGGACGGCGCAGGATCATTTTATGGGCGGCAAGCACGGCGCCGCCGGTCACCAGCAGGCAGGCACCGACAATTCCCCACCTCGGCTCGGCAAAGCCGAACAACGTCAGGATCAGTGTCGACAGCAACGGCGCCGCATAGCTGGCGGCACCGAGGATCTGGATATCGCCGCTCTTGACACCATAATCCCAGGCGTAGAAGGCAGCCCCGACCGGCAACAGCCCGAGACCGGCTATCGCCGCCCATTGAAAGCCTGTTTCCGGCCAGACAGTGCTTTCCAGCCCCACATGGCACAGCAGCGACAGGATCGACGTCGCAAGGCAGAAGCCGGTGACGACATCGGTCGAGACGGCATCGAAACGCCGCGTCAGCAACGAATAGCCTGACCACGTGAAAGCGCAGAGAACGGCCGCGCCATAGCCGAGCCCATAGGCCGCATCGAAATGAAACCCGTTGCGCCCGACGATCAGCACCGTCCCGGCGAGCCCGGCAAAGGCGCCTGCGATGTGATACCAGCGCAGCCGTTCCCCCGGCAGCAGCGCCGAGCCGACGACGATGAGCAACGGCCAGAGATAGGCGATGAGACCGGCCTCGACCGCCGGCGCATTTCTAAGTGCCGTGAAATAGAGAAAATGATAGCCGAACAGCCCGGCAATGCCTGTGATCCACACTTTCGCCGGCTGACGCAGCAGCTTTATCCGCTCCGGCCTGAGGATCAGAACCACAATGCCCGGGATGCTGCCGATGGCAAAGCAGATGGCCGAAAGCTGGAAGGCCGGCATTGTCCCGGAGGCGGCAGTGAACAGCGCCAGGAAGGACCACATCAGGATTGCCGAAAAACCGATCAGCGTTGCCCGCAATGTCATTCTGCCCCCTTTGCGACACCGCGCCGGTGTCTGCCGGAGGAGGTGCCGTTAACTGCCGTACTTGACCGCCGTGATTGTCACCGTGCCGTACTTGGTCGGGATGCGGACGTAGACGGGAGCATATACCTTCATGGCGTCCGCCTTGGCAAACCAGATCTCCATGTCGTTGCTCTTGCTCAGGTAGTCGAAATCGGTACGGCTCTTCTTGTAGCCGCCGAGAGCTGTGAAATGCACGCCGCAAACGATCGCGTCGCCCTTGAAACCCTCGGTCGAAAACGGCTTGGAGCCCTTCGGAGACAGCTTCAGGTTCATGCGCGTCTCGCCGTCGTAGATCGGCAGTGTCTGCGCACAGACGTTGGTGTTTGCCGGAAAAATCAGCCCCGACACCGGATCGAGAACGGAGCGCAGGTCTCCCTCGGCAACCGGGATCCAGTTCTGCGGCCGGTGCGGCTCCGGCGTCGTGGTCGACGATGTGACGTTGCCATCGCGGTAAAGGACGTCATAGGTGTGCTGCTTGCGGCCGCTCTTGTAATTGAGCGTGTAGCGCGATGTCTCGAGCTTCCGCGGCCCCACGACACCGGCAACATCGGCTTGCGCCGAGATCGTCGTCACAAGATCGGCGAGGCCCGAGGAACTGACCGTGCCCTTGATGGTGAAATGCTTGTCGATGACTTCGGTCTTGAAATCGGCGTGCGCGATCGGCAGCCCGGCCAGCGCCACGCGGTATTCGGTTTCATGCCGCATGTCCTCGGCATGACCCATGGCCGGGAGTG
This sequence comes from Rhizobium rhododendri, assembly GCF_007000325.2. Classification (GTDB taxonomy): domain Bacteria; phylum Pseudomonadota; class Alphaproteobacteria; order Rhizobiales; family Rhizobiaceae; genus Rhizobium; species Rhizobium rhododendri. Next base: position 2,884,889 of record NZ_CP117267.1, read on the forward strand.
ATCCGGCGATAACGGAGACGAGAAGCCATTTTCCGAGATATGACATCGTGATTGCCTTCATATGAGTGGTAGTACCCTATATAGACACTTGTGACGATGTCTGCGATGCCAACAAGCACGAGCTTTTTGGCGGAATTGCGGGAAATGCCAAGGTTTGGCTTGACTGCCAAGGCTGCGCTGACTATAGAACCGCAACTTTCCAATCATGGCCTGTTGGATTGCGGAACCGGTTTTGCCGGCAAGGCTCTCCGATGGCAGACAAAAATAAAATAGGTGTACCATGTCCCGCATGTGCGAATTGACCGGCAAGGCCGTCCTGACGGGTAACAATGTCAGCCACGCAAACAACAAGACCAAGCGCAAGTTCCTTCCGAACCTGTGCCAGGTAACGCTGATCTCCGATTCGCTCGGCCAGCGTTATCGCCTACGCGTTTCGGCTGCGGCGCTCCGCACTGTCGAACACCGTGGCGGCCTCGATGCCTTCCTTCTGAAGTCCGACGAAACCACGCTGAGCCAGCGCGCTCGCCTGCTTCGTCGCCAGATCGTCAAGAAGACTGCAGAACTTGCAGCGACCGCTGCCTAAGCTTTCTTGATCTGACTTTATACGTGCTTTCAAAGGCTTGACGGATAATATCCGCTCAAGCCTTTGCTTTGACCGGTCCTTCCCTCCAACTGGTGGCATCACCCAGGATAAAAAAATGCCCAACCCGCGCTTTCTGCTGATCTACGTTGCCCTGATGACGCTGGTCGTCGTCGCGTCCAATTTTCTCGTCCAGTTCCCGCTGAACGGCGAGATTGCCGGCATCAAGCTCGGCGACATCCTGACCTGGGGTGCCTTCACCTACCCGGTCGCCTTTCTCGTCACGGACCTCACCAACCGCCAGTTCGGCCCGACCATCGCGCGCCGCGTCGTGCTTGCCGGCTTCGTCGTCGGTATCGCCATGTCGTTCTTCTCGTCGGTGCCGCGCATCGCCATTGCCTCGGGCGCTGCCTATCTGGCAGGCCAGCTGCTCGACATCGTGCTGTTCAACCGCTTGCGCCGCCAGGCGTGGTGGCGCGCGCCGCTGGTTGGCTCCCTGCTGGGCTCTCTGCTCGATACCGTGCTGTTCTTCTCTCTGTCCTTCGCCGCCTTTTTCGTGTTCCTCGGCGACAACACGCCATTCGCGCTCGAACAGGCGCCGATCCTCGGCATCTTCACGATCGAAGCGCCGCGCTGGATCTCCTGGGCCATCGGTGACTTCTCCGTCAAGCTGATCGTCGGCCTGGTAATGCTGCTGCCCTACGGCGCCCTCATGAACGTTCTGAAGCCGGCGCAGCCGGTTCGGGGCTGAGGGACTGTCCCTGAGAAACCGGTAGCGGTTCCTCACCGCAGAAGCCGGAATTCCAGCATCAGGTTGCGCTGCAGGATCGAGTGATTGTCGTCGGAGACCATGATCAGGTGGATCGTGCCGTCTTCGGCGCGGAAGGCGTCTATGCCTTCCATGTTGTCGATCTGTTCGTCGGCATTGGCCTCGAAGATCACCTTTCCATCGACTACGGCACCCGGCTTGATATCGCCGCCGACAATGCGGCGCAGGCGCATGCCGATGCCGTGGGCGAAGTCGAAACGCCGTTCCAGAAGCAGCAGGTCGCCGTCCGGGAGGAACACCCCGTCGCTGACATCGTAGTCATCGTAATGGCGGACGGTGAAGCGGCCTTTCAGGGGGCCGTCGAGAATGGCGGCGAGCATGTTGCCGTCCTTGTCGAGGCTGCGTTCCGTCACCAGTACGGCATTGCCGGCAAGCGGGCTGCCCGGCGGGCCAATCATCAGCGCTTCGAGGCTCTGGTTGCCGCGCAACGCATTGCGGTTCATGAGGATAGGGATCGAGCCCGACGGCTTGGACGTCTCGAAGCCGGGATCGGGATAGACGTCGACCCGGTGGTTCTGCTCGTAGCTGACAAGCACGGTGTTGCCGCGCAGCGCAACGCCCTCGGCATCCATTGCGCCCTTGCCTTCGTGCATCTGGCCAAACCGGTCGATCATCGGCGTGATGACCGCCTCGGAGATGCCCTGCAGCTTGCCATCGGCATCACGGTCGATGGCGCCTGTCCACCAGTGCCCGGTATCGAGCACGGAGACGAAGTGCCGGTGGTCTGGCCGCAGCCGGATGGCCGAGGCGGCACCGAACAGATCGTTGCTCGAGGTCATCTGAAGGCCGCCCAGAAACTCGAGATCGCCGAATTTAGTCACCGTCGAGCCAAAACGAAAAGCGGATATCTTGCTGGCACGGATCTCGGCAGGTCCGCCGGCGGAGGGATCGCCGGCAGACACACAGCCGGCCAGCAGCGCGGCCAGCAGGCAGACGCGGGAAAGTCGCTTCATCAGGCCCTCGGATATCAGGAAACAGCCGTCGGCGAAAACCGGCGGCGCGTTGTCAGCCAGCCCGGCGCCGCCGGCTACCGCGCAGCTGCGTCTGGTCTTCGAACAGCGATGCCAGCTGCTCCGTCATGGCGCCGGCCAGTTCGTCGGCATCGACGATCGTGACGGCGCGACGATAATAGCGTGTCACGTCGTGGCCGATGCCGATGGCGAGAAGTTCGACAGGCGAACGGGTCTCGATCTGCTCGATGACGGCGCGCAGGTGGCGCTCCAGATAATTGCCCGGATTGACCGACAGCGTCGAATCGTCGACGGGCGCACCATCCGAGATCATCATCAGGATCTTGCGCTGCTCGCGCCGCGCCAGCAGCCGGTTATGCGCCCAGATCAACGCCTCGCCGTCGATATTTTCCTTCAGCAACCCTTCGCGCATCATCAGGCCGAGATTGTTGCGCGCCCGGCGTAGCGGCTCGTCAGCCGACTTGTAGATAATGTGGCGCAGGTCGTTGAGGCGGCCCGGCGTCTGCGGCTTGCCGCCGGCAAGCCATGTCTCGCGGGACTGCCCGCCCTTCCAGGCCTTGGTCGTGAAGCCGAGGATCTCGACCTTGACGCCGCAGCGCTCCAGCGTACGCGCCAGGATATCGGCGCAAGTGGCGGCAACCGTGATCGGCCGTCCGCGCATCGAGCCGGAATTGTCGATCAGCAGCGTCACCACCGTATCGCGGAACTGCGTGTCGCGTTCCATCTTGAACGACAGCGGCTGCATCGGGTCGATGATCATCCGCGTCAGGCGGGCGGGGTCGAGATAGCCCTCTTCCAGGTCGAAATCCCACGACCGGTTCTGCTGCGCCATCAGGCGGCGCTGCATCCGATTGGCGAGGCGTCCGACGGCACCCTGAAGATGGGCCAGCTGCTTGTCGAGAAACGCCCGCAACCGCTCCAGTTCGGAGGCATCGCAAAGCTCCGACGCGCTGATGGTCTCGTCGAAATCCTCGGTGAAGACGTGATAGTCGACCTTTTCGTTGAAATCGGAGAAAGGAGTGTTCGGGCGGCGCGTCTCGCCGGGCGTTTCGGAATCGTCCTCGCCCTCGTCGGTCATGTCGTCGTCGGAAATCTCCGCGCCGTCCATCTCGCCGTCGTCCATCTGCTCGTCGGCCTGCTCGCTGTCTTCAGCGGGCGCGGCGTCAGCGCCGGCATCTTCGTCGACCTCGTCCTGGTCCTGCTCGTCGCTGCGTGGCTGGTCTTCCTCGGAGGTGCTGTCCTCGTCGTTCTGCTCGGTCTCGTCGTCGCCGTAGTCCTCGGCCATTTCCATGGCTGAGAGGACGTGGCGCATGGCGCGGGCAAAGGCCTGCTGGTCGTTGATCGCAGCCGGCAGCGCATCCAGAGCGCCGGCGGTCTTTTCCTCGATGAACGGACGCCAGAGATCGAGCACCTTTCCAGCGCTTTCCGGCGGCTTCTGGCCGGTCAGCTTCTCGCGGATGATCATCGCCATGGCTTCGCCGAGCGGCGCATCTTCCTGACGCTCGACACCGGCAAAGTTCGCCTTGGCATATTTCTCGGTATTCATGGAGTAGATGTTGGCGGCGACGCCATCCATCCGCAACGTCCCGATCGATTCAACGCGCGCCTGCTCGACGGCATCGAAGATGGTGCGGGCGTCGGTGCCCTGCGGCGCCATCGTCGCATGAACGCGCGCATCGTGGCAGGCAAGACGCAGCGCCATGGAATCGCCGAGCCCGCGGGTAACGGCAAGCTCATGCAGCGTTGGCCGCTTCGACATTTCTGGCAGGCGGATGCGCTCGCCGCTCATGCCCGGACGTTCGTTGGCAAACGTCACCTCGACTTCGCCGTCGCCGGCAATCGAGCGCACGCAGCCGGTGATCGCCCGGCGCAACGGCTCCATATCGACCTGCGTGCCGGGCTTGCCCTTCAGATTGTCTCCACGACCTGCCATATGACTTCAGTCTTTCCGAGCTATCATGTCGAGCATGAAATGCTCTAGGCCTCGAGAACGATGTTGGCGGCGCTTTCCTTCAGCTCGACGCCGAAGGCGCGCTGATAGTGCTCGGCCACCAGCGGACGCTCAAGCTCGTCGCACTTGTTGAGGAACGTGACGCGGAAGGCGAAGGCGACATCACCGAAAATCTCGGCGTTCTCAGCCCAGGTGATGACGGTACGCGGGCTCATCACGGTCGACAGGTCGCCGTTCATGAAGGCAGCGCGCGTCAGGTCGGCAACCCGTACCATCTTCGAAACGGTCTCGCGGCCGGCCGTCGTGCGGAAGGATTTGACCTTGGCGGCGACGATGTTCACTTCCTGCTCGTGCGGCAGGTAGTTCAGCGTCGAGACGATCGACCAGCGGTCCATCTGCGCCTGGTTGATCTGCTGCGTGCCGTGATAAAGGCCCGTCGTGTCGCCGAGGCCGATGGTGTTGGCGGTGGCAAACAGGCGGAAGGCGGGATGCGGGCGGATGACGCGGCTCTGGTCGAGAAGCGTCAGGCGACCCGACGATTCCAGCACGCGCTGAATGACGAACATCACGTCCGGGCGCCCAGCATCGTATTCGTCGAACACGAGCGCGACATTATGCTGGTAGGCCCAGGGCAGGATGCCGTCCTTGAACTCGGTGATCTGCATGCCGTCCTTAACGACAATGGCATCCTTGCCGACAAGGTCGATACGGCTGACATGGCTGTCGAGGTTGATACGCACGCAGGGCCAGTTGAGGCGCGCGGCGACCTGCTCGATATGCGACGATTTGCCCGTGCCGTGGTAGCCCGAAATCATCACGCGCCGGTTATGCGCGAAGCCGGCGACGATGGCGAGCGTCGTGTCGCGGTCGAAGAGGTAGTCCGAATCGAAGTCCGGAACATAGGCGTCGCCCTTGCTGTAGGCCGGCACGCGCATGTCGGAATCAATACCGAAGGCTTCGCGCAGCGAAACCGTGGTGTCGGGCAGCTGCGAGATATCAACGTCAATCTTACTCATCATGTCTCCAAGGCGGGTGATCGCACCCGGCCGCATTGCATGTTCTTTGTCGCGACTGCTTCGCCACCGAAGATGGCCGCTCATCTCGAATGGTCAAGACGACGGCGATTCTTCTCCGGGACTAAAGCGAAATCTCTGTGCGACCGGGCTGCGCCGGAGAGCATGACAAGCAAAGTCCCGGACAAGAAACGCCGCGCCCGGAGTGTCGACCGGAGATCGCAGCGACAAACGCGCGGGATCACGCCTTGGCCGCCCGGCTGTCCCGGTCGATCTGGACCATACCTCATCCCATTTCGAACTCAAGGAGACGGATTAACAAAAACCGTTCTGCTTCAACAATTGATAGGCCTGGACGACGGCCCGGAAGCGGTCTTCGGAGCCCCGGTCACCGCCATTGGCATCCGGATGGTGTTTCTTGACGAGTTGCTTGTAGCGGCTCTTGATCTCGGTCGCCGTGGCGCCGAAGGTCAAATCCATCGTGTCGAAGGCCTTGGCCTCCAGTGTTTTCAACTTGCGCGCTGGCGCTTCGAAACGGGGTCCCCGACCGAGCCCTTCCGCCACGAAGCCGAACGGATCGCGCATCCTCGGGTGGGCGCCGGAGCGGACCTCGGAATGCAGCGGGCTGTTGCGCGCTGCCTTGTTGACGCCGACGCTCCAGGTCGGGCGGTGACCGGTGATCGCCTCCTTCTGGTAGCGGGCGATCTCGCTGTCCGACAGGCCTGAGAAGTAATTATAGCCCTTGTTGTACTCGCGGACGTGCTCGAAGCAGAACAGGAAGAATTTGCCTTCGGCATTGCGGCCGACCGGCGCGCGATGCACACCCTTCTTCTCGCAGCCGTCCCATGTGCAGATGGGGTCGGCAGGCGTCTCGTCCGGTACCTTTCTACGGCGTGTCCGGATGCCATCGAAGAATTTTGAGTCTAGTCCCATGGGGCTAATTATGGGACGTCCGGCGGCCTACAACAAGAATTGACAAACCGGAATCTTGCAGGCTTTGTGATCCGTTTTCTTGAAACCGAAGCAGGCTGCAGATCATGACCGTTCAATCGCGCATCGAAGAAACGCTGACGCAGAATTTCGCGCCCGAGCGCCTTGCCGTCATCAACGAAAGCCATCTCCACGCCGGCCACCATCCCGACATCACCGGCGCCGGGGAAACCCACATGCGGGTTCGCATCGTGTCCCAAAAATTCGCCGGCATGCCCCGCCTCGCCCGCCACCGCGCCATCACCGCCCTCCTGAAACCCGAACTAGACGCCGGCCTCCACGCCTTGGCCATCGAGCCCGCAGCACCGGGTGAAGAGATCGCCTGGTAGGTCTGGCCGGGGTTCTAGCAGCCGGCTGATGAACCAGCGTCGCGCTTCAGAGGCGGGGTTACAGCCAAAGTTAGAGCGCCACTCTCTCCGCCCTCATTTCTGTGCTCGTCACAGGAATCCAGTGCGCCCAAGTCCTTGGGCGCGACAGAACTCTCTCAACTTAAGTGCATCTTCTCGCCGCGCAGACGCGCCACGGCTGGATCCCTGTGACAAGCACAGGGATGAGGGAGGTGAGTTTTGTCGCGTTATCAAATCGACGTCCAAGGTGCTGCAGATAGCAGCAACGCCGCCATCGGACGGCGACTAAGCCCGCCTCAGCCCTACACAGGATCCGTATCTGCCGCCTCAGCCGGCCGGATGCGCAGCTTGGTAATCCTGTTCTTCTCGCGCTTCATGACAATGAAGCGCTTGCCGTAGAAGGTGAAGGCCTGGCGTTCCTCGGGGATGGTCATGGATTCGTGGATGACCAGGCCGGCGATCGTCGTTGCCTCCTCGTCCGGCAGGTTCCAGTCGAGGGCCCTGTTGAGATCGCGGATCGGCACCACGCCATCGACGACGATCGAGCCGTCCGCCTCCTGCCGCACGCCCTGGATATCGAGATCGTGCTCGTCGGCGATGTCACCGACGATCTCTTCGAGGATATCCTCCAGGGTGACGATGCCCTGCACCTCGCCATATTCGTCGACGACCACTGCAAAATGCTGCTTGCGCCGCAGAAAGGCGTTCAGCTGGTCCTCGAGATTGGTGCTATCGGGCACGAACCACGGCTTTTGCGCGATCTTGGCGACATCGAGGTTCTCCGGCTCGACGTTCGGCTCTGCCAGCGCCCGCAGCAGGTCCTTGGCATGGATGACGCCAATGATATTGTCGGTCGTCCCGCGCCATAGAGGCATGCGCGTATAAGGGCTTTCCAGCATGGTGCGGACCACCGCCTCCGGCGCGTCGTCGGCGTTGACGGCCCGCATCGACGTGCGGTGAACCATGATGTCGGACAGTTCGAGTTCGCTGAGGTCGAGGACGCCGCCGAGACGGTCGCGGTCGGCCTTCACCACCGATCCCTCGCGGTGCAGGAAGTCGACGGCGCCGCGCAGTTCCTCGTGGGCCGACAGCATCGACACTTCCTTGGAAAGGTTGATGCCGAACAGCGCCAGGATCTGCCGGACGATGACATTGACGACGCTCGACAGCGGCCCGACCACCGCCACGAACAGCTTGACCATCGGCGCGACATAGAGCGCGAAACGGTCCGGTGCCGAGATCGCCCAGCTCTTTGGCAGGACTTCGGCGAAAATGACCAGGATGACGGTCATCGCCAGGGTGGCCAGTGCCACGCCCGAGCTGCCGAACAGCCCGAGGAACAGGCTGGTGGCAATCGACGAAGACAGGATGTTGGCAAGATTGTTGCCGATCAGCAGCGCCCCGATCAGCCGGTCACGACGCTCGATCAGCCCGTTGACGACAGCAGCACGGATCTCGCCATTGGCCTCGAGCGTATGCATGCGGCTGCGCGATGCCGCCGTCAGCGCCGTTTCGGAACCGGAAAAGAAGGCCGAGACCAGAACGAGCAGGACGATGGACAGGAACTGCGGCCAATATTCCGCAAGTGCTGCGAATGTGCCTTCGATGGTCATTGCGGGTGATTTTCCTTGAGGAAGCTCAGCACTTCCGAAGAGGGAACATCGTCGGCGACGAAGGCCTGGCCGACGCCGTGCGTGAGGATGAAGGTCAGCTTGCCGCTCTTTACCTTCTTGTCCTGGCCGATGGCTTTCATCAGCATCTCTGCTGGTGGCAAGGCGCCCGGGATATCGCTCATGCGCGTCGGCAGGCCGACCGCCTTCAGATGTGCCTCGACCCGGGTCGCATCGTCGGGGCTCGCCAGATTGAGCCGGGCGGAAAACCGATGGGCGAGCACCATGCCGATGGAGACGCCCTCGCCGTGCACCAGCCGGCTGCTGTCGTAATTCGTGGTCGCTTCCAGCGCGTGGCCGAAGGTATGTCCGAGATTGAGCAGCGCCCGCGCGCCGTTTTCGTGCTCGTCGGCCACCACCACATCGGACTTCGCCTGGCAACTGGCGGCAATAGCCTCGATGCGGGACGGGCCGCCGGCAAACACGTCACGCCAGTTGGCCTCGAGCCAGGCAAAGAAGTCCGGCTTGTCGATCAGCCCGTATTTCGCGACTTCGGCATATCCGGCCCGGAATTCCCGTTCGCTCAACGTATTCAGCACGTCGCTGTCGGCCAGCACGAGGTCCGCCTGGTGAAAGACGCCGACGAGGTTCTTGCCCTGGCGGGTGTTGATGCCGGTCTTGCCGCCGACGGAGGAATCCACCTGCGACAGCAGCGAGGTCGGCACCTGAACGAAGCGCACGCCACGCCGGACGATACCGGCTGCAAAGCCGGCGAGATCGCCGATGACGCCGCCACCGAGCGCGATCACCATGTCGTTACGCTCGACGCGGGCTTCCAGCACCGCGTCGCAGACCGTCATCAGCGGCTCGAAGCTCTTTGTCTTCTCGCCGGCCGGCAGCACCAGGCTGGCAACAGCGATGCCAGCAGCCTCGAGGCTGGCTGTCAGGGCGGCGAGATACAGCGGACCGACATTTTCGTCGGTGATGACGGCAGCCCGCCGACCCCTAAGGCGCGCGGTAATCTCCGCACCGGCGCGCGCGATCAGGCCGGGGCCGATCAGGATATCGTAGGCCCGTTCGCCGAGCGGCACGTGGACGAGACGCTCGGACACGTCAGGAATGGCACTCATGATACTTTACTTTCCTGGCTTGTGCGGAGGATCGCCGCCAGCACGTCACGGGCGATGATATCCTTGTGGACATCGCGCGACATGACGGTGAGATCAGCCTCCGCATAGATCGGATAACGCGCCTTCATCAGGCCCTCGAGCGTCGCCTTGGGATCCCCGGTCTTCAACAGCGGCCTACTATCGCGCTTGTTGACGCGCTCCCAGAGCACGTCAAGATCGGCCTTCAGCCATATCGAGAGGCCTTTGCGCTTGATATGCCAGCGGGTGCGATCGTTGACGAAAGCACCGCCGCCGGTCGAGACGACACGCGGGCCGCCTTTCAGCAGTCTCTTGATCACCCGCGTTTCGAGCGACCGAAACTCTTCTTCTCCATAGGCCGTAAACAGTTCGGATATGGTCATTCGCGACACCCGCTCGATCTCGGCATCGGCATCGACGAAGGGAATTGCGAGATGGGTTGCAACGAGCCGACCTATCGAGGTTTTGCCGGCACCCATAAGACCGACGAGGATAAGATTGCGCTGACCGAGCGCCGCTCGGGCTCTGTCTTTGAGGCTTTGCGCAAGGGTTAGGACAGGTTCACACATCGGGCCATTCATAAATTGTTTGCAAAGGGTATCGTCAAATGCGCCCATAGCGTCAAGTCGCCGCAGTATAAACACCTCTGCAATACATCTTCGCTAACGCTGGCCTTGCCGAAATGCCCTTGGCCTCTTGCCGCACACCCAGGAGACTGCATGCCCACACTGTTTCGCTTCCTTGTTTTCTGCGCGGTGATAGCGGGGACGGTCTATGGAGCGATGTGGGCACTGGCCGTTTTCGTCGAGCCTAAGCCGCGCGATATCACAATCCGCATCCCGGCCGAAAAGCTCAATCCGCCATCGACAGGCACGATCAAGCCATGAGAGATCTCGGACGCGCCCACATGGAAGCTTTCCTCGAAATGATGAGCGCCGAGCGCGGTGCGGCGCTCAACACGCTGTCGTCCTATCAGCACGATCTCGACGACCTGCACGGCTTCCTCAAGGCCCGTGCCGTCCGAATGACGGAGGCGGCGTCCACCGATCTCGGTGCCTATCTCACAGGCCTCTCGAACCAGGGCTTCAAGGCATCCTCGCAGGCCCGCCGCCTGTCGGCGATGCGGCAGTTCTACAAGTTTCTCTATGCCGAAGGGCTGCGCACCGACGACCCGACCGGTATTCTCGATGCGCCTAAAAAGGGCCGCGCACTGCCAAAGATCATGGGCGTCGAAGAGGTCAGCCGCCTTCTGGCGCAGGCTGAAACCGAAGCCGAACTGGACGGGCCGAACAAGCTGCAGCGCGTGCGGATGCTGGCGCTGCTGGAACTCCTCTATGCGACCGGCATGCGCGTCAGCGAACTTGTCTCGCTTTCCGCCAAGGTACTGGACCACGAAGGCCGCTTCCTGATGATCCGCGGCAAGGGCAACAAGGAGCGCATGGTGCCGCTGTCGCACTCGGCCATATCGGCGATGAAGGCCTATGGACAGATGCGCCTTGCGCAGGAGGCCGCCGCCAAGGAGCCACCACCGGAAAGTCCGTGGCTGTTTCCATCCTCTTCGAAGGAAGGCTATCTGCCGCGCCAGGTGTTTGCCCGCGACCTCAAGGACCTCGCCATCCGCGCCGGCCTGACGCCATCGCTGATATCGCCGCACGTGCTGCGGCATGCCTTTGCCAGCCATCTTCTTGCCAACGGCGCCGATCTGCGCGTGGTGCAGGAACTGCTTGGCCATTCGGACATTTCCACCACGCAGATCTATACCCATGTGCTGGAAGAACGCCTTCACCAACTGGTGCAAACGCACCACCCCCTTGCCAAACAGGCGAAAAAGCAGGATTAGGACCGGCAACAAAGGCCGGAGCCTGACAACCCCGCCCGCGCAAAAGGAACGGAAACGCCCCTCATGCACCAATATCTCGATTTCGAAAAGCCCATCTCGGACCTCGAGGGCAAGATCCACGAGCTGAAGAAGCTGGCCCTGGAAGACGAAAGCATCGACACTTCCGATGAGGTGAACAGGCTAGAAGGCCGCGTCCACGAAGCAACGCTCGAGATCTACTCCAAGCTCAATGCCTGGCAGAAGACGCAGGTCGCGCGCCATCCGCAGCGACCGCATTTCATCGATTATTCTGCAGCCTTGTTCGAGGAATTCACGCCTCTGGCCGGCGACCGGAAATTTTCCGAGGACGCCGCCATCCAGGCCGGCCTCGCGCGCTTCCGTGGCCAGCCTGTTGCTGTCATCGGCCAGGAAAAGGGCAGCGATACCAAGATGCGGCTGAAACACAACTTCGGCAGCGCCCGGCCCGAGGGCTACCGCAAGGCCATCCGCGTACTCGAGATGGCGGATCGCTTCGGCTTGCCGGTCATCACCCTCGTCGATACCGCAGGCGCCTATCCCGGCGTCGGTGCCGAAGAGCGTGGACAGGCGGAAGCCATCGCCCGCTCGACGGAAATGTGTCTCGGCCTCAAGGTGCCGATCATCTCGGTCATCGTTGGCGAAGGCGGGTCTGGCGGCGCCATCGCGATTGCCACCGGCAACCGCGTCTACATGCTGGAACATTCGATCTACAGCGTCATCTCGCCCGAAGGTGCGGCCTCCATCCTCTGGCGGGATTCCGCCCGTGCGAAGGAAGCTGCCACAAACATGAAGATCACGGCCGAGGACCTGAAAGCCTTCGGTGTCATCGACGGCATCATTCCCGAGCCGCTCGGCGGCGCGCACCGCGATCCGCAAGCCGCAATCGCCTCGACCGGCAACGTCATCGCGACAGCGCTCGGTGAGTTTTCTGGTCTGTCCGGCGAGCAGGTCCGCAACGAACGACGCCAGAAATTCCTCGCCATGGGCCGCAATCTCTAGGCGAAACCCGTCCAAACGTAGAAAATCGCGCGAAATTCTGCCGTAAAAAGCCAAATCTTGGCCACATTGATGTTATCCAACGAACCTCGGGCAAAGAATTGCTTGCCTGGGGGCACCGGCCGATGCATAGGCTGGTAAGGAATCGTCAAGCATAAACGCCTATGATTTTGGTTCCTTTGATGGGTTTGCGATAAGGGTCACCCGACCCGTTTCGCGTCTAGGGCTTAGTCACACATGCGCATTCGTTACCTTGCCTCTCTTTCCCTGATGGCGCTGGCACTCGCCGGCTGCAACGACACGCTCGATTCAGCAACCTCGATCGACCTGTCTAAGGTCAAGAACAAGGTCGAGCAGCCGCTCCCGGACCGCATCGTCGCCGAAATGGCGAAAAAGGGCATGGACCGCAACTCGCCGATCATGATCCGCATCCTCAAGGAAGAGGGTGTCATGGAGATCTGGAAGGCGAAGACCGACAACCGCTTCGACAAGATTGCTGAATACAAGATCTGTGCGTGGTCCGGCCGCCTTGGCCCGAAGGTCAAGGAAGGCGACCGGCAGGCGCCCGAAGGTTTCTACAACCTGACGCCGGCCAACCTTAATCCGAATTCGAAATATTACCTGGCCATCAACACCGGCTTCCCGAACAAATACGACAGCGCCAACGGCCGCAGCGGCGTCAATCTGATGATTCACGGCGCCTGCTCGTCGTCCGGCTGCTATTCGATGACGGACCAGCAGGTTCTCGAAATCTACGCCTTCGCGCGCGACGCCTTCAAGGGCGGCCAGAAGACCATCCAGCTCGAAGCCTTTCCGTTCCGCATGACAGCCGAGAACATGGTCCGCCATCGCCTCAATTCCAATATCGACTTCTGGAAGATGCTGAAGGTCGGGTACGACGATTTCGAGGTGACCAAGCGTCCGCCGGAAGTCGAGGTCTGCGAGAAGAAATACGTCTTCAACCAGCAGTCCGACGGTCCCTTCACTGCAAGCGGCAAATGCCCTGCCATGACCACGCCGCCTGCCCTGCAGTCGGCTCTGGTCGCCTACAACAAGATCTACAAGCTCGATTACGACAAGGCGATGAGCAAATATAGCGATACCGCCTGGTACGACCCGACCGAAGCCGAGCGCAAGGCGGTCGTCGCCAAGCAGCGTGCCGGCCACGATCTGGCATACGCACCGACGGGCTCGGCCCTGGCTGCCGGCAAGATCATGAAGGTCACCGAACTCGAAACGCTGATGGCTCGCCAGTCGAACCTTCCGACGACATCTCCGACCATCATGGCCGGAATGCCGTCGGGCGTCCACAATGCCAAGGGTAGCATTGCGCAACTGCCGATGACGACTGCCTCTGTGCCGACGGTAGGCAGCGCGCCGGCAGCGACATTGGCCCCGACAGCCGTAGCCGTGACATTGCCGGCGACCGTGCCGGTACCGGCCCAGAACCCACTGGCCTATGCGCAGGTCCCCTCCCCGGTCGAGACAGCTCAGGACCAGCCTTCCGACAAGAAGCCGCCGTTCTGGAAATTCTGGTCTAAGAGTGAGTAGGCTCGACGCCGGGACCTATGACCTGCGCGGACTGAAATGTCCGCTTCCCGTTTTGAAGACCCGGAAAAAACTGGCTTCGATGCCACAGGGCGCAGTGCTGACTGTCGAGACCAGCGATCCGCTGGCCATCATCGACATCCCGCATTTCTGCAACGAAAACGGCCATACGCTGCTGGACAGCGCCAGCACGGCGGACGGCCATCGCTTCACGATCCGCAAGGGTTGACTACAGGCGCATTCCCGGGATCGCCAGCGGATTGTTTTCCAATGCCTCTCGGTCCGGCATGTCGATGCGCGGCTTGCCGAGGAAGGCGTCGAACAGGTCCTTGACGAAACTTTCCGGCAGATCCTTGGTGATCAGCACCATGCGCGTCCGCCTGTCGGCTGGATCCGGCCACGCCGGCAGTCGCACCGGCGCGTGAAAGATGTTCTGGACGCCATGCAGCACGACAGGCCGCTCGGGACGATCCTTCAGCGCCACGATGGCCTTCATGCGCAACAGCTTTTCCCCATGCGCCGAGCGCAGCAGGTCGATGAACATATCCAGCGCCATCGGATCGATCGGCTGGCTCTCGACAATCGAGAACGACCGGATCGACGCATCGTGACGATTGACGTCATGGCCATGCTGATGCCCGTCGCCATGATGGTGATCATGGTGATGATGACCATGCCCATGGCCCTGATCATGCTCATGCTCATGGTGATGCGCGTGATCGTGGGCATCGGCGGTCATCTCGTCCTGCAGCCAGCGGCCGACATCGGCAATTTTCGAGCCGGGATCGTACAGGCCGTTGACGAGGATGGCGGCGCGGGCAGCCTCCTCGCTGTCGCCGTCAACGATCGGGGCGCGCGGGTTGAGCAGCCGCAGCCGCGCTTCCAGCGCTGACGATGAAGCAGCACCCGCCATGGTGCCCTTGGAAATGATCAGCCGGTCGGCGACTGCCACCTGCCGGCGCGCTTCCTCGTGATTGTCGAGGGTCTGCAGCCCGTTGACGGCATCGACGACAGTGACCATGCCGTCGAGATCGAAGCTCTGGGCGATGACGGGATTGCCCATGATCGCCTGCATCACAGGCGCCGGGTCGGCAAGCCCCGTCGTCTCGATGACGACGCGGCGCAGCGTGCGGCTGCGGCCGGTCTGCATCCGGTCCATCAGCATCGCCAGCGTATCGACCAGCTCCCCGCGCACGGTGCAGCAGAGGCAACCATCGGACAATTCGATGATAGAGTCGCCGGAGCTCTCGACCAGCAGATGGTCGATGCCGACATCGCCAAATTCGTTGATGACGACCGCCGTGTCGCGCATCTCCGGATCCTTCAGGATGCGGTTGAGAAGCGTCGACTTGCCGGCGCCGAGAAAGCCGGTGAGGATGGACACCGGCACCTTGTCAGGCGTGCTGTTCATGATCTGGGTCCGATCAGTTGGTCGGGCGCGGCTGCGGAACCGGAATGCCTGCGACATCGCCGGATACCTGTTGCGAACTCTTCGCGACAGACGCCTTGTCGGCCGCCGCATCGGGTCCGCCGCCGATCAGCCCGGCATAGGTGAAGTTGGGGGTATGGGTCATCTCGTGGATATAGGGAGAAAGCACCTTCATCCGGCCTGTCGGGTCGCGCGTCTCGCTGCGCATCTGCGCGCCCTTGGCGCTGCAGATATCGTTGGTAACGTCCGCCACCTGGTCCTGGCCGGGACCATAGGGTTTCAATGTCTGCAAGGTGTCGTTGCCGGGAAACTGCGAGGTAAAGCCTTTTTCGAGCATGTCGGCCGACATGTCGGCGCGTTCAGCCAGGCTGTTGGTGCCGAGCACGACGGATACCAGCGTCCGGCCGTTGCGCGTCGCCGAGGCGATCTGGTTGAAGCCGGATGCACAGATGAAGCCGGTCTTCATACCATCGGCACCGTTGTAGCGGCCGATCAGCAAGTTGATGTTGGGCACCTGCTTGACGCCGTTGGTAAAGCCCTCGAGCGCGAAATAGCCGGCATACTGTGGAAACTCGCGACGCAGGGCGACGGTTACGATCGCGAGATCACGCGCCGTCGTGTACTGCCCCTTGCCGGGCAGGCCGTTCGGATTGATGAAATGCGAACTCGTCATGCCGAGTCGCGCTGCTTCCGCGTTCATCTTGGCGACGAAGCCCTGCTCGGATCCGCCGACCGTCTCGGCAACAGCCATGGCCAGATCGTTGGCCGATTTCACCAGCATCATCTTCAACGCATTATCGAGCGTCATCTTCTGGCCGGGCTTGAAATACATCTTGGCGGCAGGCTGGGCAGCGGCGTGCTTCGACATCACCACCGGGGTGTCGAGGCTGATCTGGCCGGCCTGGATGGCGCGAAACGTCGTATAGACCGTCATCAGCTTGGTCAGCGACGCGGGATACCATTTGCGGAACGCTTCCTCGTGCTCCAGCACGCGGCCGGTACTGACATCGACAAGGATGTGTGGGTTTGCAAAGGCTGCGGATGCACCGCTCAGGAAAAGCGCTGTGACGGCAGCACCCACCGGCAAAAGCCGCAAGGCGGCAAACAAAGAATTCTGCTTCGTCGGCACGGTCTGTCCTTCAGTGTCCGGAATTTTCTCGAACCTCGCAGGTATTTAACCTATATGGCTATGAGAAGGCAAAGGTGATCGACGGTTTATTTCCGTCTTCCCACGCCATATCAAAGAGATTGATCAGCAGGAAAATCGACCATGCCCATCTTGAACAGAGCAGCGGAACTGCAGGACGAAGTGACCGAATGGCGCCGCCACATCCACGCCCATCCGGGCTTGCTGTACGCTGTCGAGGAGACCGCCGCCTTCGTCACTGACAAGCTGAAAAGCTTCGGTGTCGACGAGATCGTCACCGGCATCGGCCGCACCGGCGTCGTCGGCATCATCCGTGGCACTGGCGAAGGTCGCACCATCGGCCTGCGCGCAGATATGGATGCTTTGCCGATGACCGAGATTTCCGGCAAGCCCTGGGCATCGAAGACACCCGGCAAGATGCACGCCTGCGGCCATGACGGCCACACCGCCATGCTGCTGGGAGCCGCCAAATATTTGGCGGAAACACGCAATTTCACCGGCAGTGTCGCCGTCATCTTCCAGCCGGCCGAAGAAGGCGGCGCCGGCGGCAAGCTGATGGTCGAGGACGGCATGATGGACCGTTTCAAGATCGCCGAAGTCTATGGCATGCACAATATGCCGGGCATCCCCGTCGGCAAGTTCGCCATCCGCAAGGGTGCGATCATGGCGGCGACAGACGAGTTCAGCATTGTCGTCAAGGGCCGGGGCGGCCATGCGGCGATGCCGCACACGACGATCGACCCCATTGCCATCGGCGCGCAGATCGTCACCAACCTGCAGATGATCGCCTCGCGCAGCGTCGACCCGCTCGGCTCCGCCGTCGTTTCCGTCACCAAATTCAACGCCGGCTTCGCCCAGAACGCCATCGCTAACGAAGCGACGCTCGCCGGCACTGTCCGTACGCTGGATGCCGGCATTCGCGATCTCGCCGAGCAGCGCCTGCGCCAGGTCGTCGCCGGCATCATTGCCGCCCATGGGGCCGAAGCCGATGTCCGCTATAACCGCAATTACCCGGTGACATTCAACCACGCCAACGAGACCGATTATGCGGCCGATGCGGCTCGCGACATCGCCGGCGACGCCAACGTCAATGCGGAAGTCGATCCGATGATGGGCGGCGAGGATTTTTCCTACATGCTCAACGCCCGGCCCGGTGCCTTCCTGTTCCTCGGCAACGGCGACACCGCCGGCCTGCACAATGCCGCCTACGACTTCAACGACGAGGCCATCGCCCACGGCATTTCCTTCTGGGTCCGCCTTGCCGAGCAACGTCTCGGTTCGTGACGGCAAGGTCGCGGTAACGACTGAAGCTCATTCACGGTGACCAATACCCGCGATGGCATTGATCAAAATCAATGCCATCGCGTCTTTCTCCCCTAATGTGCCCGGAGTTCGGTCAGCCACGTCGGTCAACAGAGCCGGTGTCGCCTGCCCTCTTCAGGTCTCGGGAGAAATATAAATGCTCGCCAAGAACGTCATGACAACCAGTGTCATCTCGATCCAACCCACCGCGAGCGTCCGCAGCGCCGCGCTTTCGATGATCGCTCACTCCATCAGCGGCCTGCCCGTTATCGACGACGACGGACGAATGATCGGCATCGTCACCGAGGGTGACCTGCTGCGTCGCGTCGCCGTCCGCGCGCAGGATCGGCACTACCACCTGCCGGGGCCAAACGATCCCCCTTCGCTGGATGACTACGTGCATACCCATGGATGGTCGGTCCGGGATGCGATGTGCAGCGATATCATTACGGCGGCCCCCGACACCGATGTCCGCGAGATTGCCGGCATCATGCTGTCGCACGGCATCAAGCGCGTACCGATCCTCGACAAGGGGCAACTCATCGGCATCGTCAGCCGCTGCGACCTGCTGGGCATGATCATCGACGCACCCTTCGATATCGTCGCTTCCGGCGATGAGGCAATTCGCCTCGCCATCTCCACCCGGCTGCAGGACGACCTCGGCATCGACCCCGCCCACGTCAGGGTAACGGTATCGGGCGCACGCGTTTCTATCGGCGGGCGGCTTGAGACGGACCTGCAGCAAAAAGCCGTCCGTGTGCTCGTCGAAAGCGTTCACGGCGTGACCGGCTACACCGACCACACGACGCTGACGGACTGACCACCCGAGTTCGGACTGACATCCGAGCGATCGGCTGCGACGGCATACCAAGGAACGACCATGGACGAAGCCCAAAAGAGCAACAAACCGTTGCAGACCGTGACGCGTGGCACATTCGCCAACGACGTTCTGGAAATCATGCAGCGGGAGAACGTCAGCATTGTGGTGGTGGTCGAGACAGGCATCATCATCGGCACCGTGACGGACCGCGACATAGCCATGAAGTGCCTCCTGTCGGGAAAGCTCCCGGGCGCCATCACCGCCTTCGACGTCATGACGCTGCAGCCGGACGGATGCATCGGCAAGGCCATGCGGCGCGCAGAACTGCACATCATGGAATAGCGGCAGACGGTCCCGTCCCGATGCAGCGCCCGGCTTTGCATGCCCTTCCGAACATGGAGTTCGGCAAAAGATGAGTTGCGACACGCTTGAGCCTGCGTTATGGAGACCGGGGTAAAACCGTTATGTCCACGTAGCTCAGTAGGATAGAGCACAGGATTCCTAGTTGCATTAATTGGGGGCTGCATTTGAAAGATTGCAGTCGATCTGCTCAAAGTCGGGGAACGCTTCGCTGATCTTTCAGCATGCCAATCCCGAGCCAAGCTCCGGAGAAATCCGGTGAAGGTGTAGAGACTGGATGGGCAGCACCTAAAGGCCTCGGCCCATGGTGAAGGGACAGTCCAGACCACGAACGCCTCCGGGCGGCGGTTAAAACCGAAGTGGTATGAATCCTGGGGTCGGAGGTTCGAATCCTCTCGTGGACACCATTTTTACAAAATTTCCAGACGTAAGCGCGTCAAACTATCCGGCACCGGCAAAGCTCGGTGGCGGGCTGGAGTTGTGACATTTCGGCAACCTCGGCGTGCTGAAAGTTCTGCTTCGCCGTGATCGACGCTGATCCCTGTTGATACATTCCGTTGTCCCGATATGCTTATATTCAGCGGGGATTCGCCGCTGTTCCAGGTGGAGCATGTAATAGGCCGCAGTTGCAGCAGACAGTTTTGCGCGCAGCTGCCACGGCCAATCCCGACAGATTGGATAGATCATGAACATTCGCACATTGCTGTTGGGCTCGGCCGCAGCCCTTTCCATCGTCTCCGGAGCAAAGGCTGCCGACGCCATCGTCGCCGCCGAACCGGAACCCCTTGAATATGTTCGCATCTGCGACGCCTATGGCGCCGGCTACTTCTACATTCCAGGCACGGAAACCTGCCTCAAGATCGGCGGTATGGTGCGTACCGAAGGCGAATGGCACGATGCCTACCAGCCTGACCACAAGATCGGCACCTTCTGGCATACGCGCGTCGAACTGAACGTCGATACCGCAACTGACACCGAATACGGCGCGCTGAAGACCGAGATGGTCTACCGCTTCGAATCATCTGAAGGCATCAACACCAACAAGGTCCTGTTTGCCAACATCAGCCTCGGCGGCTTCCTCGTCGGCAAGGCGGATTCGCAGTTCTCGTCCTACACGGGCTATGCCGGCGACATCATCCAGGACGACGTGGTTTCCTACGGCCCCGGACCGATCAACACCGAACTCAACCAGCTGACCTACACCTACGATCCGGGCAATGGCTTCACCGCGATGGTCTCGGTCGAGGATTCCCAGTCGGCATCCGACGCAAATTACGACTCCTCCTTCGTCCAGAGCAATGGCCGCAGCTGGCAGGTCTCCAAGGCCGACACCTATACCCCGGATGTCGTTGCCGGCCTCGGCTACAAGTCCGGCATGTGGAGCCTCAAAGTTGTCGGCGGCTACGACTCGATCGTCGAGGAAGGCGCTATCAAGGCCCGCGTCGATGCCGATTTCGGTGTCTTTTCGGCATTCCTGATGGGCGGCTGGAACACAGACGGCGACAAGCTCAACAAGTATGCTTCGGGCTACGTCACCGATGGCGCCTGCCCCGTCAACAAGGAAGAGCTTTGCGGCTGGGGCGACTGGGCTGTCTGGGGCGGCGTCAACGTGCCGATCAACGACAAGCTGAAGGGCAACGTCCAGGTCGCCTACACCGACAGCAAGATCCTTGCCGCAGCTGCCAACCTGCAGTTCAAGCCGGTCGGCGGATTCACCATCGAGCCGGAAGTCGAGTACACCAAGTGGGATTCGACCAACAACGACGCCTGGGCCGGCATTCTTCGCTTCCAGAGAAGTTTCTGATAGGCTAGACCCTCACTATCGTCTGCCAAAGGGCCCGGCTTTCGGGCCCTTTTCTGTGTTCAAGCCGCTGGTCGATTGCCTCCTGCCCCACAAGCGAGTTTTCCCATGCTGCGCCGGTTCTTTTCCTATTACGCCCCTTACAAGAAGCTCTTTTATCTCGATTTCGGCTGCGCAGTCGTTGCTGGCCTTCTGGAACTCGGGTTTCCGCTGGCGATGAAGCTGTTCATCGACACGCTGCTGCCAGGCCAGGATTGGGGCCTGATTGCCGGTGTCGCGGTGCTGCTGCTGGTTGTGTACGTGATCAATACCGGCCTCATGGCGGTCGTCAATTACTGGGGACACGCACTCGGTATCAGCATCGAGACCGACATGCGTCGCCAGGCTTTCGACCATATCCAGAAACTCAGCTTCCGCTTCTTCGACAATAACAAGACCGGGCACCTGATCGCCCATGTCACCAAGGATCTCGAGGAAGTCGGCGAAGTCGCCCACCATGGCCCGGAAGACGTCTTCATCGCCATCATGACCTTCATCGGCGCCTTCATCCTGATGTTTACCGTGCACTGGAAGCTGGCACTGCTGACGACCGTCATCGTTCCCGTGATGACCTGGATGGTCAGCCGCTATGGCGCCCGGATGACGGAAAACTGGCGGAAGCTGTTTGGCCAGGTCGGCGAGTTTAATGCCCGCATCGGCGAGAGCGTCGGCGGCATCCGGGTCGTCAAGGCATTTGCCAACGAGGACCACGAGCGCGCGCTATTCGCCGTCAACAACGAAGGATACAAGGCAACCAAGCTGAATGCCTATGCCTACATGACGGCGAGCCTCACGCTCTCTTATTTCGGCACCCGGTTCGTGCAGCTGCTGGTGATGGTGGCCGGCACCTATTTCGTCATTCGCAGCGAGCTGAGCTATGGCGGCTTCGTCGGCTTCCTGCTGCTGGTCAACGTCTTCTTCCGGCCGATCGACAAGATTACCTCCGTGCTGGAAAGCTATCCGAAGGGTATCGCCGGCTTCAAGCGCTTCACGACACTGATCGACACCGCCCCGGACATTGCCGACAGACCGAACGCCATTGCGGTTGAGCATCTGAAGGGAGACATCGCCTATACCGACGTCAGCTTCGGCTATGATGCCAATGGCAGGATTCTCGACAGGCTGAACCTGACGATCAGGGCCGGAGAGACGATTGCTTTCGTTGGCCCGTCAGGCGCCGGCAAGACGACGATCTGCTCGCTGCTGCCACGCTTCTACGAAGTCGACAGCGGCGCCATCAGCATCGACGGAATGGACATCCGCGACATGACGCAGGCCTCGCTCAGGGCGCAAATCGGCATCGTCGCCCAGGATGTCTTCCTGTTTGGCGGCACGATCCGCGACAATATCGCCTATGGACGCCTTGGCGCCAGCGACGACGAAATCATGGATGCGCTGAGGCGGGCAGCGCTGGATGAATTCGTCCTGTCGCTGCCGGACGGACTATCCACCCGCGTCGGCGAGCGCGGCGTCAAACTGTCCGGCGGCCAGAAGCAGCGACTGGCGATTGCCCGCATCTTCCTGAAGAACCCGCCAATCCTGATCCTCGATGAAGCCACGTCCGCGCTCGACACGGCCACCGAATATGCCATCCAGCAATCTCTCGCGGCGCTGTCCGAGGGACGCACGACGCTGGTGGTCGCCCACCGCCTGGCAACAATCCGCAACGCAGACCGGATCATCGTGGTCGGCACGTCCGGCATCGTCGAGGACGGTACGCACCAGCAGCTGCTCGCACGCCGGGGTCCCTATGCACGGCTGCACGAGGCGCAATTCGGGGCGGTTGCCTGATTTCTGATAGTGGAGCCGGTTTACCGCGAGGTGGAAGCGTCTACCGCCCCTGACTGGCTATACCTTCGGCACATTCGGAAGCCGGGGCGTATCCGATACGAAGACGCCGGCCTCCTCCGCTGCGGCGAGAAATGCTTCGCGGGCGTCATCGGGCGGCAACTTGTTCATCATCACCTGCCCGAAAGTCCGCAACGCATGGAAATAGGCTTCTCCCTCGCTGACTGGCCAGTAGCGGGAGAGCAGGTTCATGGCTTGCCGGGTGGAACTGACGATCATGTAGAAGCCGAGCTTGTCTCGCTCGACATAACAACTCTCAGACCACTGCTTATCCTCAAGCGTCATGGCGCCCCCCAAAAACGCAAAAGCTACGTATCAATCGATCTGACGGACTATCGTTCCGTGCACCCGGATGCTCTTCGCAACGGCAGGTACGGTCCGGCATCTGCCATTCGGAAAATGGCGATTTTGTATCAATCGTTGTAAATATAGGAACCGCACATGTCTTCATCACTCTCGGGAGCGGCGTGGCCCGTGAAAACTGCCACGGCCGTAAGCCCCTCGCCAGCGCCCCAGGTGGCGATATAGCTGACCTTGCCGGAGCCACACAGCCTGTTGCCATTTTCGAGCACCGGATCGGCAGGGTTTTGCACCCGGTAGACGGATGCTGGAACCCTGTGACCGTCGATACGGAAATGGTCGCTGACCAGATCCGAGAAATCGAGCGATTCCCCATTGGCAAAACTGATGCTGAAATCGTCCATCGAAATGTCACCGGTTATGCTGGACGCGGTGTTGCTATAGGCCGTGTAGGCGTCGGCGCGGACCGGGGAAGACCCGCCGATGCCAATCGCGCCGGCGATGCACACCGACATAGCGATGACGAACCTGTTCAGCATAGTTACCCCCCACGGCACGAATTGGAGCCCGATTGAACTCGAAAAGCCGGCAAGGACGCAGCAAACCGGTAAAATCAATGGTCAATCCGAGGCTTTATTGCACTACCCGCACAAAAATGCATCGAATTTAACTGCCGGCCTTTCCTTATGAACATGGCTACATAGTTAAGCCAGGTGGCCGCAAGGCATATTCAAGACGCAAGGAGTTGGGGATAATGGGTTCATCTGTTTTGATTGGTATTCTGATCACGTTTCTGGTGATCATTCTGGTGCTTTGGCTTGTTCAGCGTTTGCCCATCGAGGCTCGCATCCGCCAGATCGTGCAGATCATCGTGATCATCATCGGCATCATCTCGCTGCTGAAGTACCTCGCGGTATTCTAGGCCAGATCCAGTCGACGGATACGGGATTGCCCGTGTCCGTCGATTTTCCAAAGCCTGCCCATAAAAGCCTACCGCCCTCCGAGTGACGGGCTGAACACCATCAGGCTCAGGATTTCAAACAGCACCTGGGCACCGGCCTGCGCCGTATTGGTGGTCGTATCGTATTGCGGCGCCACCTCCACGACATCTCCACCGACAATATCGATCCCCTTCAAACCACGGATCAGCTCCAGCACCTCGCGTGTCGTCAGGCCGCCGATCTCAGGCGTACCGGTTCCCGGCGCAAAGCTCGGGTCGAGACTGTCGATGTCGAACGACAGATAGGTCGGCCCGTCGCCGACGATGGCCCTCGCCTTTTCGATGATCGCCGGAATACCTAGACCCGTCACGTCCTCCGCGTGGATGACCGTCATGCCGGACTCGAACGAAAATTCCCAAAGATATTCGGCCGAGCCACGAATGCCGATCTGCACCGTGCGCGTCGGATCGAGAACCCCGTCTAGCACGGCGTTTCGGAAAGGCCCGGCATGGTGGAACTTGGTCTGGTCGAAAGCGCCGCTGGTATCGCAGTGGGCGTCGATATGGATCATTCCTACCGGCCGCTTCCTGCCGACGGCTTTCAGGATGGGATGGCTGATCGAATGGTCGCCGCCGACCGATAGGGGCAGGACGCCGGCATCGACGATCTGGTTGACGCGCTTCTCGATATCCGCATGCGACTGCTCCAGCCGGTATCGGCTCTGGAAGGGCACGTCGCCGATATCGGCAACACGGATATCGAACACCGGCGCCGTACCGAGCACATGATTGTAGGGACCGATCCGCTCGATGGTGCGCAGCGCACGCGGCCCGAAACGCGAACCCGGGCGGTTGGTGACGCCGAGGTCCATCGGAATTCCGAGGATTGCTACCTGCAGATTGCCGAAATCGGGATCTTCCGCAGAAACCGGCAGATAAGGCGCACTGACGAATGTCGGCAGGCCTGAATAGGGCGCCAGCCGGGTGCCGCTCTTCGAAAAGATCTTGTCGCCGACCTTGCGAAACGCTTCGTCGAAAATCGCGCCGCCTGCAGCATCGCTGAATTTCGCCCGCAACGCGTCCAGCTTCGTCTTGTCCCAGCTCATAGCCGCTTCCTCTGCCCGATGTTGTTCCCGCCTGCCTCGCCCGACAAAGCAGTTGAGAATGCCGTTGCACTCGTTGTAGCAATGGAAAAACGAGAAAGCCAATATGACCCGCGCCCAAGCCAACCCCCTCGTCACCCGCCTCTCACCCCCGCCGATCCCCTCGGTGCACGCCTGGGGGAAGGCCTATGATGGCAGGCTCGGACCGCTGATCGATCTGTCGCAGGCAGTCCCCGGCTATCCGACCCATCCCGAGATGCTGCGCTTGCTCGGGCAAGCCGCCGCCTCGCCCGCCATGACAGGCTATGGCCCGATCGAGGGAGAGCCGGTGCTGCGCGACGCCTATGCGCGGCATGTCAGCACCGTCTATGGTGCGGAAATCAACGCCGACCACATCCACATCACCGCCGGCTGCAACCAGGCCTTCATGTCCACCGCGATTGCCCTTACGGCTTCGGGAGGCAGCGTGGCGCTGACAAATCCCTACTACTTCAATCACGAAACGACGCTGTCGATGCTCGGTATCGGGCATAGCCTGGTTCAATGCGACGCGGCCAATGGCTTCCTGCCCGATCTCAACTCGGCGCAAGCAGCGCTCGCAACCGGTGCACGGGCGCTCGTGGTGGTGACGCCCAACAACCCGACCGGTGCTGTCTATCCGAAAGATCTGCTGCATCAGCTTTTCAAGCTCTGCCAGGAGCACGGCGCCTGGCTGATCATCGATGAAACCTACCGCGACTTCCTACCCGAGGATTTCGGGCGGCCGCATGCGCTTCTGTCCGAACCCGGCTGGGAAGAAACGCTGGTGCTGCTCTACAGTTTTTCGAAATCCTTCTGCATTCCCGGCCATCGGCTGGGAGCGATCACTGCAGGACCGAGCCTCGTCGCGGAAATCGCCAAGGTCATGGACAATATGCAGATCTGTGCGCCCCGTGCGCCGCAAATGGCGGTTGCCACCGCCTTGCCTGTTCTCGCCGACTGGCGCGCCGGCAATCGCCAGGAAATCGCCCGGCGGGCCGATGCGCTGCGACTGGTGTTCGCCGATCTGCCGCAATGGGAAATCGGTGCCATCGGCGCTTATTTCGCTTTCGTCCGCCATCCCTTTTCCGGGCAGTCATCGGCAGAGGTTGCCGAGAGGCTCGCAAGGCAGGCCGGCGTCGTCTGCATTCCCGGCAGCTATTTCGGCGAAGGACAGGATCGCTATCTGCGGCTGGCTTTCGCCAACGCCGATGTGACCTCCATCGCGCTTCTCAGCGATCGCCTGCGGTAGGCCAGGTTGCCGCTGGCTGGAAACAGCCGGCAAACTGGAACCGCTCGCCCGGATGGGTGATTTCGACGTAGGTGACGGTGCGGCCATTCTGCCAGGTCTGGCGAACGAGGTTGAGGCAGGCTTCGCCACGCTCGGTCTCCAGCAACCGCGCTGTCGCCTGATCGGCCGAGATCGCCCGGATGACATGACGGGCCTTGGTCCAGGGCACCTGCTCCAGCAGCCATTTTGCCGGCGGCAGCACGGCAAATTTCTCCTCCCGGGCAAGCGGCACCAGATCCAGCATGATGATACGGCGCTCGAGCGCATTCGGCCTGCCATCGACGATGTGCAGGCATTGCAGCCTGAGGATCTCGGCCCCCACCGGCTCAGAGAGCAACTTGGCATCGCCTGCGTCCAGTCGTTCGATCTTGCGCGTCAGTATACTGTGGTCGTGGCTGTGCCCGGCAAGTTCCGCGGCAGTGCTGATATCCTGGATATCCATCACGGTGCGGTCGATCTGCGGCAAGGCGACAAACGAACCGGTCTTGCGCCGGCGCACGACCATGCCACGCGCAACAAGCGCCGACAGCGCCTTGCTCACCGTCATGCGCGAGCAACCGTATTGCGCCACCAGATCCTGCTCGATCGGAATGCGGGACCCAGGCTGCCATTCGCCCGCCAGGATTTTCGCCTCGATATCGCTGAAAATGGTCTGGTAAATTGATGCCAAGGTCGACCCTCGATCCGTGTGGCAACAGAGCCTACCGGTCACCCGGCAATGGCGGGCGATTTGCCTGCAGCTGTCAGCCGGCACATTTTTTGCGTGTCCAGACTTTTACATTGACACTGTAGGCCCGCCTATATCTATTTGTATAGTCAAAAGCGGATCGCAGAAATCCGTCTCGCGGGAAAATCACATTCAAATCCTCCGACAGGGGGATGAAAAACTGGAGAGAGATCATGAAAACCAATTCCCTGCTGAAGGGTCTTCTCGGCGCTGCCTTCCTGCTAGGCGCGACGCTGTCGGCCCAGGCTGCTGATACGCTTGCCGCAGTCAAGGCTGCCGGCACCATGAAGGTCGGCACCGAAACCGCCTTCGCACCCTTCGACTTCATCGATGCCGGCGAGCATGTCGGCCTCAACGTCGATCTCTTCGCCGAAATCGGCAAGGAACTCGGCGTCAAGATCGAATGGGTCACACTTCCCTGGGACGGCGTCTTCCCGGCCCTTGAAGCTGGTAAATTCGACGTCGTTGCCGGCCCGGCTACCATCACCAAGAAGCGTCTGGAGCATTACCGCTTCACGCCGCCGATCGCCGAGGCGAGCATCGCCATCCTGAAGAAGTCCGGTGACAAGAAGATCGTGAAGCCGGAAGACATTGCCGGCACCAAGATCGGCGTCGGCAAGGCGACTTCGCAGCTCGACCAGCTGAAGGAATATTCGGCTACCCTGCCCAAGCCTGTCGACGTGCACGAATATGTCTCGTTCAACGATGCCTATGCCGACCTCGCCGCAGGCCGCGTCGAAGGCGTTGCAAACTCGCTGCCGAACATTGCTTTTGTTGCCAAGCAGCGTGAAGGCGTATTCGAAGTCGTCACGCCGACATTCGGCAAGAAGTCCTATTTCGGCTTCATCGGCCTGAAGGATGCCGATCACGCGCCTCTGATGGACGCGATCGATGCAGCTCTTTTGAAGATCAAGGCTGATGGTCGCATGGCCACGTTGCAGAAGAAGTGGTTCGGCGCCAGCTTCGACACCCCGGATGCCGTCAAGGACCCGGCATTCTGATCTGCTCGTCTTTCTGACTGATTGCGCCCCGGCTTATCCCCGGGGTGCGATCCGAGACAGGATCGGGTCTCACTGACTGCCAGGCGAGCGAATTCGAGACATGTCCTACAAACTCTTCGAACTGCTTTTGCAAGCATCGATCTACACGATCACCATCAGCGTCGCGTCGATCCTGATCGGCTTCACGCTAGCCTTGCTGATCTCGGCGATGACGCTGTCGGGCCAGCGGCTGTTCATCTGGCCAGCCCGAATTTTCATCAGCTTCTTTCGCGGCGTGCCTCTGCTGGTGCAATTGCTGCTGATCTACAATCTGCTGCCGGCCATTGGCGTGAACGTGCCGAGCATTGTCGCAGCCATCATCGGCATGTCGCTGTCGACGGCCGCCTATCAGGCAGAAAACCTGCGCGGCGGCTTTGCCAGCGTGCCGCGCGGCCTGATAGAATGCGCCGAAATGGTCGGCCTGACGCCGGCCCAGATCTTTCGCCGCATCAAGGCGCCAATCGCCATGCGGCTGACCTTTCCCGCCCTCGTCAACGAGGCGATCCTGCTGCTCAAGGCCTCGTCGCTGGTATCCGTCGTCGGCATCATCGAATTGACCCGCATGGCTCAGGACCTGTCGGCCAGCACTTTCCAGCCGCTGCAGATCTTCGCCTCGGCCGGCCTCATCTACCTGATAATCAACTGGATCGTGGCGCTTGCAGGCGGCATGATCGAGCGCGCGTTGCCGGGAGCGCCGCGATGACCTTCGACATCCATGTCATCATCGACCAGTGGCCGGCGATCGTCAGCGGCGGCCTGGTCACCATCCTCATCTGGATACTCGGCACCGTTGCGGCCGCCTTCCTCGGCTTCCTCGTTGCCGTCGCCCGCCGCTACGGCGGCCCCGTGGTCGATGCGATCTTCGGCCTGCTGGTTGCTATATTGCGCGGCACGCCTTTCCTCATCCAGATCTTCCTGGTCTACTATGGCGGCCCCTTCATCGGCCTGTCGCTCGATCCGATCCCGGCCGGCCTGATGGGTCTGTCGATCTACGGGGCGGCCTATTACAGCGAAATCTTCCGCTCCGGCTTTGCGGCCGTGCCTCCCGGCCATATCGAAGCCGGCGAATGCGTCGGCATGAGCCAGGGCCAGATCATCCGACGCATCCTGCTGCCGGAAATGATCATGCTGGTGCTGCCGCCTTCGCTGAACATGACCATCATCCTGATGAAGGAAACGGCGGTGCTGTCGATCATCACGGTGCCCGAACTGACGGCCACGCTGAGTGCCATAGGCTCGCAGCAATATGCCTTTGTCGAAGCGCTCTTCGTGCTCGCCGTCTTCTATTGGGTCCTGGTCGAAGCCACCGGCTGGCTCGGCCATCTCGCCGAAACGAAACTCACCAGATTCAGGTTTTTCAACGCATGAGTATCCCGGCAATCGCAGTCAAGAACCTGGTCAAGAAGTTCGGCGACACGACCGTACTGCACGGCATCGATCTGGAAATCCCTCAAGGACAGGTCTCCTGCCTGATCGGCCCCTCCGGCTCCGGCAAGAGCACGCTGTTGCGCTGCATGGCCTTTCTCGAGGAAGCGACAAAGGGCACCATCACCATCGATGGCGAAGTGCTCGGCTTTACGGAGAATGCCCAAGGGGTGCGGGAACGCCTGTCGGCCGCGACCAACCGGGCTATCCGCGGCCGTATCGGTATGGTCTTCCAGCAATTCAATCTCTGGCCGCACATGACGGCACTCGGCAACGTCAGCGAAGCGCTGAAGACGGTGCACAAGATGAGCCGCAAGGATGCCGAAGACAGCGCCATGGCACAACTGGTCAAGGTCGGGCTCGAAAACCGGGCCGGGCATTATCCGTCACAGCTGTCCGGCGGCCAGCAGCAGCGCGTGGCAATTGCCCGGGCGCTGGCCCTGAAACCGAAGATCATGCTGTTCGACGAGCCAACCTCGTCGCTCGACCCGGAACTGACCGGCGAAGTGCTGAACGTAATGCGCGACCTCGCGTCTGAGGGCATGACGATGGTCGTGGTTTCCCACGAGATCGGCTTTGCCGCCACCGTCGGCCAGCAGATGACATTCCTCGACCATGGCAAGATATTGTTCAGCGGCACGCCGCAAGAGGTCTTTGCCAAGCCCCGCCACCCCCGCCTGGAGCAATTCCTCGACACCTACCTCGATCGCGGCGCCTCGACGCTGCTTTAGGCGGCATTCCAGCATTCTGACTGTCCTGCGCCCCGGACTATGCCTATAAGTTTTCGACCGGACGGAGATCGAAATACTTCAGGGGTAATTTCATGCTGCAGAAACTGCTCGACGGTGGACCGATGACGCGGACGGTCTCGCTGCCTCGGGGACGGCACAGGCTGCATGCCATGCCGACCAGCGCCGGCTATGAGATCCGCCAGAACGAGACTTACGACTGGGATGGCCGCAAGCGCGGGCAGACACCGTTTACAGTACTGCAGCACACCGTCAGCGGCGAAGGGCGTTTGCGCTACGAAAACCGCAATTATCGTCTGGGTTCGGGCGATACGCTGCTGGTCATGGTGCCTCACAACCATCGCTACTGGCTGGAGAAGAACAGCCGCTGGGAGTATTTCTGGATCTCGATGAACGGCGAGGAAGCGCTGCGCATCCACCAGCTGATTCTGGCGGCGGCCGGCCCGCTGCTGAAGCTGCCGCAAGGGACTATCGACCAGCTGGCGGATTGCAGCCTGCAGCTGATCCACGGCGCCAAGAGCCCCGCCCAAGCCTCCGCCGTCGCCTATAGCGCCGCTATGGCACTCTACGACGGGGTGTTCGGGTCACACGCCTTCATGCAGACCCAGAGCGCGATGCAGGCAGTTGTCGATCACATCAACGCCAATCTCGACAAGCCGCTGCCCGTCGAGGAACTGGCGGAAGTAAGCGGCCTCAGCCGGGCGCATTTTTCGCGGGTTTTTGCCGAGAGCGAGGGCCTGCCGCCGGCAGAATTCGTCCTGCAGCAACGCATGCAGAGGGCTGCCGTTCTGCTGACAAAGGCAGCCTTCCTGCCGGTCAAGGAAGTGGCGATCATGTCGGGCTTCGACGACGCCAACTATTTTTCAAAGGCGTTCAGGCGGGTCTATGGCCTCAACCCGACAGAGTTTCGCACCACCGGCATGTACGCATCACTGCGCAACGTTCCGGCGACCAACCGCTGAAACTGGCTCGGAGGTCACGTAATGGCAATGTGATTGGTGACGGAGGCAACCCCGGGCACAGCCCGCGCGACTTCGGCAGCACGCTCGACTTCGTCGGCGGTTGCGACAGCGCCCCGAAGAACGATCGCATCGCCCTCGGCAGTCACAATCACATCGGAAGCGCTGATGCCGCCGGAGACCGCGAGTGCCTCTGCCACGCGCACCTCAAGTGTCGCATGATTTGGGTTTTCGACTTCGATTTCAGGCTCTTCGCCGTTAAATGTTGCGGGTTTCAGCACCATGACTGCATCTCCTTGTGTTTCAGGAGATAAAACGCCGATACCGGCCATAGGTTCAGACACGCCGATGCGCCGATGCCATTACCACTTGATCCGGTAGTTCATGCGCAGATCGCCCGCCCGTGTCGCGGAAAGCGGATCGGCAACGGACGCGGTGAAGCGAAGATGCGGTGCAAGCGGCTGGTTGAGTGCCAGCGTGCCCGTGATGTCTCCGGTAGCCGAGGTCACCGTACCGCTCGCCGAAACCGCAGTGCCGGCCCAGGGATACGTCATTGTCAGCGCTTGCGTCGCATCGATCGACGGCGACACACCTGAGGCAGCCGCGTAGTTGAGATTGAGCGAGTTCGATGCCTTCAGGTCGAGATTGCTGGAATAGATCCAGCTCCTGGATCGGCTCAGCGAAACACCACCGCTGCCACCGAGGGTGTCGATCCGGACGACGACGGCGCGATCTTCCGTCGTCCCCAGTCTTTGCCGGCTGTCAGCAACCTTGCCCCAGACGGTCGCCAGTTCGGAGCCGCTTAACAGCTGGCCGCCAGTCCCGGTGCTCAGCCCGAGGTCGGCGCCGGCGCTTGCATCGACAGCCAATGGCAGCTTCACCCCGACTGTGGTCTGATACACCCTCGGGGCCACCTTCACGGGAGCCCAGATCAACGCGCCGTCGGCCTTTGCCGGCAGAGCAATCGTCATTGTGCCGAGCACGACGCAAACGGGCGCCATGCGGAACAGCATTTTTGCCATGGATCATCTCCAGGGTTGGTATCGAGACAGACGGACATTGTCCGCAACGGGGGCAACCGAACACCGCACGATAGAAACGGTTCGGGTACCTCTTGCTAACAGGGCCAGGGCCCGGACGATGGGATCGTCACCAGCGCAGCGCATCTTATCGATGAAAAGAGTAAATGCCGCGTTGTTATGGTTCAATGA
The DNA here is from genome assembly GCF_007000325.2 of Rhizobium rhododendri. Taxonomy (GTDB): domain Bacteria; phylum Pseudomonadota; class Alphaproteobacteria; order Rhizobiales; family Rhizobiaceae; genus Rhizobium; species Rhizobium rhododendri. Next base: position 2,917,239 of record NZ_CP117267.1, read on the forward strand.
TCCCATCCGTACCTATGCTTGTAAACCCCCGTCCTTCAGAATTATGCTGCAACGCACACTTGCCGCCCCGAACCTTCCGCGCTAGAGCCTGCGAGAGCAGGGATGACACCGAGTTGCCAAAGATGCAGATACGCGAACCATGACATTGGATAAGCAGGCGCCGCGTCGGCTGACGATCATGGGCTCGACCGGCTCCATCGGCCGGAACACGCTGGACGTGATCGGCCATCTCGGCGGACGCGATGCGTTCGAGGTCAAGGCCCTGACGGGAAACGGCAATATCGCACTGCTGGCAGAGCAGGCGAAGGCCGTTGGCGCCACTCTTGCGGTCACGGCCGACGACAGGAACTACAGCCTCCTGAAAGACGCCCTTGTCGGATCGGGGATATCGGTGGCCGCCGGTCGCAGCGGCCTCGAGGAGGCTGCCGACATGGAATCCGATTGGGTCATGGCGGCCATCGTCGGCACAGCTGGTCTGGCACCCACCCTTGCGGCTGCCCGCCGCGGTGCCGATATCGCCCTTGCCAACAAGGAATGCCTGGTCTCCGCCGGCGATCTTTTCGTCACCGCAGTCAGGCAGGGCGGCGGACGGCTGCTGCCGGTCGACAGCGAACACAATGCCATCTTCCAGGTGCTGGAGGAAAGCCAGCGCCACGCCGTCGAACGCGTCATCATCACCGCTTCGGGCGGCCCCTTCCGGACCTTTACGCTCGAGCAGATGGCCGATGTTACCGTCGAGACGGCGCGCGCCCATCCGAACTGGTCGATGGGTCTGAAAATCTCGATCGACAGCGCCTCGATGTTCAACAAGGCGTTGGAAATGATCGAAGCGCGGCATCTGTTCGGCCTCACCCCGGATCAGATCGAGGTCGTCGTCCACCCGCAGTCGGTGGTCCATTCCATGGTTGGCTATTCCGACGGTTCGGTGCTGGCCCAGCTTGGCGCGCCCGATATGCGGACCGCTATCGGCTACGCCCTGTCCTATCCGCGCCGGGCACATCTGCCGGTGGAGCGGCTGGATTTCACAAAGCTGGCACGCCTCGACTTCGAGACGCCGGATGACGTCCGGTTTCCGGCCATCCGCCTTGCCCGACTGGCGATGACCCGCGGTGGCGTCCAGGGAGCGGTCCTGAACGGCGCGAAGGAAATTGCGCTTGACGCCTTCATCGCCGGCCGCACCGGCTTTCTGACAATGGCAAAGGTCGCGGAAGACGTGATGGACCGCCTCGCCCATCTGCCGGCCGCGTCGAGCATGGACGACGTATTCGCCGCAGACGAAGAAGCCCGGCGACTGGCGACCGGGCTTCTGAACTAAATCGGCGAATGGAGCGAACCGTCAGGCGACGGCGCGTGCGAGCGCGCAGCGTGCCCAGAGCGATTGCACAGCCTCGACCAGATGGGCGATATCCGCATCGCTGTGCAGCGGCGTCGGGGTAATGCGCAGGCGCTCGGTCTTCTTCGGCACGGTCGGATAGTTGATCGGCTGAACGTAGACATCGAAGCTGTCGAGCAGGATATCCGAGATCCATTTGCACTTGGCAGCATCGCCGACCATGATCGGGACGATGTGGCTGGGGTTCGGCAAATGCGGAATACCGGCAGCATCCAGCATGCCGCGCAGCTTGCGGACCCGGTCCTGGTGGCGGGCGCGTTCGAAGCTGCTGGATTTCAGGTGCTGGATCGACGCAACAGCGCCAGCAGCAAGCGCCGGCGGGATCGACGTCGTGAAGATGAAGCCTGAGGCAAACGAGCGGATGAAGTCGCAGAGCGCTGTCGATGCGGCGATATACCCGCCCATCACGCCGAATGCCTTGCCGAGCGTTCCCTCGATGACCGTGATGCGATCCATCAGCCCTTCGCGCTCGGCGATGCCGCCGCCACGCGTACCGTACATGCCAACCGCGTGCACCTCGTCGAGATAGGTCATGGCGCCGTACTTGTCGGCGAGATCGCAGATTTCCTTGATCGGCGCGATATCGCCGTCCATCGAATAGACGGACTCGAAGGCGATCATCTTCGGCGCCTTGGGATCGGCAGCGGCGAGCTTGGCTTCCAGATCTTTCAGGTCGTTATGACGCCAGATCACCCTGTCGCACTTGGCATAGCGGATTCCCTCGATCATCGAGGCGTGGTTCAGCGAATCCGAAAAGATGATCATCCCCGGAATGCGCGAGCCGAGCGTGCCAAGCGCTGCCCAGTTCGAGACATAGCCCGAAGTAAAAACCAGAGCCGCTTCCTTGCCGTGCAGGTCAGCCAGTTCGCGCTCGAGAAGAACGTGGTAATGGGTCGTTCCAGAGATATTCCGGGTGCCTCCCGCACCCGCGCCACAGTGATCGATCGCCTCTTTCATCGCCGCGATTACCTTGGGATGCTGCCCCATTCCAAGATAGTCGTTGGAACACCAGACAGTCACATCCTTCGGTCCGTCGGCTGTGTGGCGCGTCGCGCGCGGAAAATCACCGCGATGGCGCTCCAGGTCGGCAAAAACGCGATAGCGCCCTTCCTGATGCAGCCCGTCCAACTCGCCCTTAAAAAACGCTTCGAAATCCATCATTTTCTCCAGTACCGTGACCGTGTTGTATGACTGCTGCACGGCACGTCAACCCTATCCCGTCCGACTGCGGCAAATGGCCGTAGTTTGGAATAGCTCAAAAGAGAAAATAGCCCATCGGCGCGCTTTTGCAATTGATCCATGCCAATGCGCGATGGACTTTCACGATGAAACAATTGCCTGACCTTGCGTTTAGAGCAGAGATCCATGTCGGCAAGCAACATTCAGCAAAAAACCGCATAGGTCGGTAGACAATCATATTTAGCGCTATATTTTGGTGTTTACACCAGCATTAAGACGGTGCTGACACCGCGCGGACACAATGGGGACGGCCAGCCGCTTTGACGGCAAAGCCAACGTGGAGAGAGATTTATGAAGAAAGTCCTAGCTTTCGTGCTGATCGGATTGTCGATCGCAAGCTGCACACCGACCGAGCAGGGTGCGGGTATCGGCGCAGCGTCCGGCGCCCTGATCGGCGGTGCGGTCACCGGCAATTTTCGAGGCGCAGCCGTCGGCGGCGCTATCGGCGGGTTAACGGGTGCAGCGATCGGCAGCGTCGCCGAACAGCCCGGCCAGTGCTACTACCGAGACCGCTACGGCCGTCGCTATATCGACGACTGCCCACGCGGCGGATACCGCAACGACGGCTACTAAGCCACATCGCCTCCAGCGCGCCCCGGACGAGGGTCCGGGACGTCTGCATCCCAGGGGCGCAGTCTCACGTATATTATTAAAATGCTACACATGGCGACTTTGAACCGCTATGGTGAGACGGCGTTAACGGTTTGGGACGCAAAGCTGGCTAAATTACAAGTAATCGTAAAGCGCCGTATGTACATCAGACGAACCGGCCCGGGGATTGGTTTTGCGTATCGACGAGCAGGCACCGTTATTGCGGTCGCGGCGTGCGTATTTGTGAGTCCCGCTCTCATCACTGATGCCTTCGCTTTCAAGCTCTTCGGCATCAATTTTTTCGGCAAGGATGAGGACAAAACCGATGCGGTCGCCGATCCCGTCCGCTATTCGGTAACGTTGAATACCGGCAACGCCGACAAGGACCTCAAATCTACGCTCGAGTTGAGTTCCATGCTTGAGGCCGACAAGGACAAGGCTGTGTCAGGCGATCTGGGCGTCGTCATCAAGGCCCGCGACGACCGCGACCGACTGCTGGCATCCCTCTACGAAAACGCGCGCTACGGCGCGGTAGTAACGATCACCATCAACGGCACCGATATAGACCAACTCCCGCCGCAGCCGACATTCGGCCGGGCGAAACCCGTGCCTGTGGTCATCACGGTCGATCCAGGCCCGCTGTTCAAGCTCGGCAAGATCCGACTGGAAGGCGACGCCGCCGGTCGCGACCCGACGAATTATGGCCTGGTATCGGGTGGTGACGCCGGTTCGCTGGTCATCATCAAGTCGGCCGACAAGGTCGTTGCCGAGATGAAAAGCGAAGGCCGGCCGCTCGCCCGGGTGATCAGGCGCGATGTCGTCGCCGACCACGCGACAAATACGGTCGACGTCACGCTCGACGTCAAGAGCGGCCCGATTGCCAATATCGGCGACGTCACGGTGACCGGCGAGAAACGTCTCGATCCGACTTTCGTCCAGCGTTATTCGCGCCTTAACAAGGGGGATCGCTATTCCCCAGAGCAATTGAAGAAAGCCTCCGAACGGCTACGCAAGCTCGGTGCGATCGGCAGCGCAACGATCCATCAGCCCGACAAGCTCGCACCTGATGGCACGTTGCCGCTGAACCTGGAGATTTCGGAAGCCAAGCGCCACTACTTCGGCGCAGGCGCGCAATACTCAACCACCGATGGCTTCGGGCTGCAGGGTTACTGGGGCGATCGAAACGTTTTCGGCAAGGCGGAATCTCTACGCATCGAAGGTACGGTGTCCCGCCTTGGCGAAACCACCAACTACCAGGATCTCGATTACGAGGCCGGGATCATCTACACGAAGCCGGCCGCCGTGCTGGCTGCCGGCACCTTCATTGCCAGCATCAAGGCAGTGAGCACGAATCCGGACAACTACAGCGCCAGGACGATTACCGGCGATGTCGGCTACTCCTATGAGCTCAGTGACTACGACACTGCTCTGGCAGGCGGTCGCGTGAGCTACGAGGACAGCACCACCGATGCTTTCGGCGACCAGCAGTTCCTGACCTTCTCCGTACCGCTCGAGTATATCCGCGACACACGCGACAACAAACTCGACGCCACCGAGGGTTACCGGGCGACGCTCGACGCGCAGCCGGGCTACGAGGCGCTGGGCGGGACGATCTTTACGTCGCTCGAAGGCTCCATCTCCGGCTACAACGGCATCGGGTCCGACGACAACGTCGTCTTTGCCGGCAAGCTTGCAGCCGGCTCGCTGCTCGGCGCGGACAATATCTCCGACATCCCGACGACACGGCGCTTCTTCGCCGGCGGCGGCGGCTCTGTGCGCGGCTATGCCTACCAGGAAATTACCGCCTACAATGCCTTGAACCAGGCACTCGGTGGCACGTCCTATGCGACGGTGTCGCTGGAGGCGCGCGTCAAGGTGACCAAGACCATCGGCCTCGTGCCATTCATCGACGCCGGCAGTGTTACGGACAAGAACATCCCGGATTTCTCCGACGTTCGCGTCGGCGCCGGCGTGGGCTTGCGCTATGCCACGCCGTTCGGTCCGATCCGGGTGGACTTTGCCGTGCCTCTCAACAAGTACCAGGGCGGCACGTCCTATGGCATCTATGCCGGCATCGGACAGTCCTTCTGATAGTGCAGCAATGTCGACCTAAGATTCCGGCACGAAATGGGGTAACATCGCTCTGATGGGCACTTTGATAAGAGTTTTGAGCGGACTGACCAGGCTCGTCGGCATCGTCCTCGCAGCCGTCGTGGTGATTGCGATCGGCTTGGTCCTGGCGATCGGCTTTGCCCCGGGCGTGACCCGTTTTGCCGTCGATGAAGTCGCCAAACTCGCCTCGACGCCTGACCGCCGTATCACCGTCACGGACCCCTCCGGTCTTTTGACGGGCAAGCTGCGCGCCGGCAACGTTACGCTCTCCGACACAAAGGGAATTTTTGGCCAGATCTCCGGCCTGTCCGTCGACTGGTCGCCGCTTGCCCTCATCAAGGGCACCTTCCATGCCGAGACGATCGCCGCTGACAAGGTAGATTTCGTGCGCTTGCCGATCAGCACTGCGGAAGTCGTGCCGGAGCCGACGCAGGCAACGCGCACAGCGTTCACCTTGCCCGTCGCCGTCACAGTCGATGCGTTCAACCTGCCCGAGATCCAGCTCGGCAAGCAGATTGCCGGCAACGACTTCGCGCTGGCAGCCTCGGGCAGCCTCGATGCTGAAGGCAACAGCATGGCGATGAAGCTCAACGCCAACCGCCTGGATGTGCCGGACGCAAGGCTGGTGGCCGATGTCGTCTTTGCACCCGATGACAACCAGCTGAAACTCCAGGCCAATCTCGCAGAGCCGAAAGGCGGCATGCTGGCCGGTCTGCTGCGCTTGCCCGGAAGCCCGGCAATGAACATCGATCTTTCCGGCCAGGGTCCGCTCTCAGACTGGACCGGCAAGCTGCAGGCGGCCCTCGATGGCCAGCAGATGGCGACGATAGACGGGCGCCACGTGTTGTCGGCAGACGGCGTGCGCCACATCACTGTCAAGGGCGGCGGCAAGGTGGACTCTCTGCTGCCACCGAATTTCCGGCCTCTCTTTGCCGGCCAGACGACCATCGACGTCGCAGCCGCCTTTGACGGCAAAGGCAAGATCGATATCCAGACCGGCAATCTCGCGACAGGCAGCGTCGTGCTTGCGGCATCCGGGACACTCGATCCTGCCGGTAATAACAGTCTCAATGCCAATCTTATCGGCACCTCTGGACCGGTAGACTTCCGCTGGCCGCTGGCCGAAGGCGAGGCTCGCGCCCTTATTTCACGCGTCGATCTCGCCCTGACCGGCGCAGCAGGGTCGGCAAAAATCGATGCCAGGGCGCAGATCGACAGCGCCAGCGTTCCGCAGGGGCGGCTTTCAAAGGTAGACCTCACCGCAAAGAGCGATGATTTCAATGTCTCGGCAAGCTCCGGTCCGCTGCTGCTCAACCTGTCGGTCGGCGATGCTTCCTTCGTCAATCCGGACCTGCAGCGGGCAGTTCACGGCCCGCTCTCGCTATCCGCCCCCTTGCAACTCTCTTCCAACAATATCGGCTTCAATGGCACGACGCTGCAAAGCGGCGGTATCAACGGCACGCTCAACGGTCGCTACACGCTGACCTCGCAATCTCTGAACGGCAATTTCAAGCTGGCAGTAGCCCCCGCAGCACTGCCCGAAGCGATTGCCCAGAAATTCGATACGCCGATTTCGCTGGAGGCGCAGGTCGCCGGCACTATCCCGTCCAGGATCAATCTTTCCAATCTCCATCTGAAATCCGGTACCGCCGAGATCAACGGCAATATCGCCCTTGCGGACGAGGCACTGACAGCGGATCTTTCCGGCCGATTGCTCAAACTTTCAAAGCTGCTGGAAACTGCCGACGGACAGGCCGACTTCACCGTCAAGGCAGCGGGGCCGCTGGCAAAACTCGGCGTCGATGCCAGCCTGAAGGCGATCAACGTTAAACTGGCCGGTCGCCTGCTGGATACGCTCGACGTCGCTGTCAAAGGCGTCGCCGATCCGAAGGCGCCCGAGGGCAGCGTCACGGCGTCGGGTGCAATCGACGGCAAGCCGATCAACATCAGCGCCAATGCTACTTCCAAGGATGGCGCAACCGACATACCCGGCCTCAGCGTGGAGATCGGCGATAACAGCCTGAATGGGTGGCTGACCCTATCGCCAGGCTTCGAGCCGGCCGGCTCCTTGACCTTCGACTTTCCTGATATAGGGCTGTTGGCGGCACTGGCCGGTCAGCGGGCAGACGGCAACCTCCGGGGCGAGGTCAAGATCGACAACGACAACGGCAAGACCTCTGCCGTGATCAATGCATCCGGTTCCGGAGTGCGGCGAGACGATCTTTCCATCGTCAAGCCGGAGATCGCGCTGACCATCAGCGACCTCAAGGCATTCGCTGCCAATGGCAGCATTCGTGCGGGCGAAATCGCTTCCGGCACGAACAGGCTGGTTGCCCCGGCCCTGACATTCACGCAGCAAGGCAGCCGTACGGACTTCGATCTGAAGGCCAATTACGACGACAAGCCGGTGACGGCGTCAGGAAATGTCGTGACGGGCAACGGCCAGACGGTTGTCAGCCTCGATAACTTCGCGGCAACCCCAATGGCTATTCCGGTAAAGCTCGGCGCACCGACGAAAGCAACGATTGCCAACGGCATCGTGACACTTTCCGGTATGACCATCCAGACCGGCAGCGGATCGATCAACATGACCGGCAGCGCCGGTGCGGCTCTCGATATCCAGGTCAAGATCACTAGCCTGCCCGCAAGTCTGGCGAACACCTTCATGCCAAGCCTCGCCGCCGAGGGTACGATCTCCGGAACGGCCAAGGTAACCGGCAAGCCGGCGTCCCCCAGCGTCGTGTTCCAGGCAGACTGGGCCAATGCCGCAACGAGCCAGACGAAATCAGCCGGCATTTCCAAGCTGGGCATCAAGACAAACGGTAAGTTTGCAGACAACAAGGTCACTATCGATCTCAATCTCGCCGGCCCCTCCGGTCTGTCGCTGAACGGTGGCGGCAGCGTCGAGGTTGCAGGCAGCAAAGCCCTGGCCCTGAAATTCGACGGCACCGTACCATTCGACGTCCTTGCCGGGCAGTTATCGGCACAGGGTTACGTCGCCAGCGGCGCGGCCAAGGTCAATGTCCAGATCGGTGGCACGACCGCAGCGCCGGCGATCACCGGTAGCGTCAACGTCAGCGGCGCCAAGCTCCTCGATATCCGTCGCAACCTTGCGGTCAACGCAATCTCCGCCAACCTGACGCTGGAGGGCCAGCAGGCGCGCCTCGTCAGCCTGAATGCGACGCTGGGAAGCGGTGGCACAGTTTCCGCCAGCGGCACGGTCGGTATCTCCGGTGACTTCCCGGCAGACATCGCCATCAAGCTCAACAGGGCCACCTATGTCGACGGCACTCTCGTCACCGCCACCGTCGACGGCACGCTTGGCATCAAGGGACCGATCCTGACCGCGCCCGTCCTCAGCGGCCGGCTGAGGCTGGAGAAGGCGTCGATCACGGTGCCGGAAAAACTGCCCGCCTCGCTGTCGGAGATCAACATCCGCCACAAGAACGCCCCCGCCGCCGTGACCGCCCAGTTCAAGAAGGACAGGGCGGAAGGCGCCACGCAGAAATCGATGAGCCTCGGGCTCGACCTGCAACTCGATGCGCCGTCCCAGATCTTCGTGCGCGGTCGTGGCATCGATGCGGAACTCGGCGGCAGCGTCATCATCAAGGGCACGGCAGCAACGCCTGTCGTCACCGGCGGCTTCACCATGCGCCGTGGCCGATTGACCATTCTCAGCCGTCGGCTTGATTTCACCGACAAGAGCCGCATCAGCTTTGCCGGCGACCTGACCCCCACCCTCGACATGGAAGCGACCTCGACGGCGAGTTCGACGACCGTGACCGTCAATGTGTCAGGCGTCGCCACGGACCCGACCATCGGCTTCTCTTCATCGCCCGCTCTGCCGCAGGACGAGGTCATGGCACAGCTCATCTTCGGCCAGTCCATGGCCAAGCTTTCGCCGGTGCAGATTGCCCAGCTTGCCGACGCCGCCAGCCAACTCGCCGGTGGCCGCTCGACCTCGCTGTTCGAGGGTTTGCGCAACCAACTCGGCGTGGACGACCTCGATGTCACTACCGATTCCAAGGGCCAGACCCAGGTCGGCGTGGGCCGCTACATCAACAAGCGCACCTATCTGGAACTGCAGCAGGGCACCGGCAATTCGACCAAGGCCGTGATCAACCTCGATGTCGGGCGCGGCATCAAGCTGCAGGGCTCGGCTGGCTCCAATGGTGCCGGTGGCGCCGGCGTCGTCTATGAACACGAATACGACTAGAAACCGGTCTTGCTGGTTTTCAGGAGAATGTTCGATTCCGTCGTGTTGATGCCGTCGATGAGCCGGATGCGCCTGAGCGTCTCGTCGAAGCCGGCAAGGTCATGGCTCTCCAACTCGGCGATGAAATCCCATTTGCCATTGGTACTGTGCAGGGCGCGCACCTGCGGCAACCCGCGCAGCTGATCGGCGACCCGGTCCGCCAGCCTGCCGAGCACCTCGATCATCACGATTGCGCGCACACCGGCAGATCTTGTCTCGTGGCCCGTGCGTATCGTGAAGCCGGTGATGGTGCCGTTTTCCACCAGCCTGTCGATGCGCGCCGAGACTGTTGCGCGCGATGCGCCCGTTGCCGCAGCCAGCGACGAAACAGGTATCCGCGAATTATGCCTGAGTGCACTCAGAAGCTCCCGGTCCAGATCATCCATAGACATCTCACTTTGTAAAATTGGCCTTAGCAATCTGCACAATCATACGCAAAAACCGACACTTTTCCATCTTTTTGCTGTCATCGCCGTAGGCCATATTTCCCTGACAATTCAGGGAACAGCCTCATGAACACCCACTCGACCTCTGTCACGCTGATCGGCGTTCCTCTCGAAGAAGGCTCTGGCCGACGAGGCGCGGCCATGGGGCCGACGGCGCTCCGCATCGCCGGCATCGACACGATGCTGATCGAGCTCGGCCATAGTGTTATCGATGCCGGTGACCTTCACCCTGAACCGGCCGGCGACTTGCCGGATCATCCAAAGGCTCATCACCTGAAGGTCGTCGGCGCCTTTACCCGGGCGCTGGAATCAAGCGTATACGACGTGGCCAAGGCAGGCGGGTTTCCCATCATTCTTGGCGGCGACCATGCCCTGTCGATGGGCAGCGTCTCCGGCATGGCGCGCTATGCAGCCGGTATCGGCCGCCCGCTTTTCGTCTTGTGGCTCGACGCCCATGCCGACTTCAATTCGCCGGTGACGTCTCCGTCCGGCAATATCCACGGAATGCCCGTGGCGTTTTTCTGCGGCGAGGCGGAATTCGCCGACATCCTGCCGAAGGAGCGACCCTTCGTCGATCCGCGCAAGGTCTATCAGGTCGGCATCCGCTCCGTCGATCCACATGAGCGCGACGCCATCCGCGAGCACGGTGTCAATGTCTTCGACATGCGCGCCATCGACGAGCACGGCGTGGCCTCCATCATCAGCAACATCCTGACGACCGTGAGCAATGCCAATGGCCTGCTGCATGTCAGCTTCGACGTCGATTTCCTCGATCCGGACGTCGCACCCGGCGTCGGCACCACCGTTCCCGGCGGCGCCACCTTCCGAGAAGCCCATCTGGTGATGGAGATGCTGTCGGACAGCGGCCTTGTATCGTCGCTGGATCTCGTCGAACTCAATCCGTTTCTCGACGATCGCGGCAAGAGTGCCCGCGTTCTTGTCGAACTGACGGCCAGCCTGTTCGGCCGCCGCATCTTCGACCGCCCGACCCGCGCCGCCTGATCTTGGAGAGGAGACCGCCCGTGACCTTGTCCGCCAATCTCATAGCCACCGAACAGCGCCTCGGCGCCCACAACTACAAGCCGCTCGACGTCGTCCTGTCACGTGGCGAAGGCGTGTATGTCTGGGACACCGACGGCAATCGTTATCTCGATTGCCTGTCCGCATATTCGGCGGTCAACCAGGGTCACTGCCATCCGAAAATCCTCGCGGCCATGACCGAGCAGGCCGGCAAGCTGACGCTTACCTCGCGGGCTTTCCGCAACGACCAGCTTGCCTACCTCTACGAAGAGCTCGCCGCCCTCACCGGCTCGCACAAGATCCTGCCGATGAACTCCGGGGCCGAGGCAGTCGAGACCGTCGTCAAGGCGGTCCGTAAATGGGGATATGAGGTCAAGGGCGTCGCCGAGAACCAGGCGGAGATCATTGTCTGCTCGGAGAACTTCCACGGCCGGACGCTCGGCATCATCAGTTTTTCGACGGACCCCGATGCCCGCAATGGCTTCGGCCCCTACGCGCCCGGCTTCGTCACAGTGCCCTTCGGCGATGCCGATGCCCTGGCGGCAGCGATCACCGAAAATACAGTTGCAGTTCTGGTGGAGCCGATCCAGGGCGAAGCCGGCGTCATCATCCCGCCGGCCGGCTATTTCACGCGTGTCCGTGAACTCTGCACCGACAACAACGTCACGCTGATCCTCGACGAGATCCAGACCGGGCTTGGCCGTACAGGCAAGCTGCTGGCTGAGGAGCATGAAGGCATCGAGGCGGACGTGACGCTGATCGGCAAGGCGCTGTCAGGCGGCTTCTATCCGGTGTCGGCGGTGCTTTCGAACTCGGAGGTGCTGGGGGTCCTGAAGCCCGGTCAGCATGGCTCGACCTTCGGCGGCAACCCGCTAGCCTGCGCCGTCGCCCGGGCCGCGCTGAAGGTGCTGACGGAAGAAGGCATGATCGAGAACGCCGCCATTATGGGCAATCGCTTCCTCGATGGCCTCAGGGCAATCCGGTCCAACATCGTCAAGGACGTTCGCGGTCGCGGCTTGATGATGGCGATAGAACTGGACCCGGAAGCCGGCGGCGCCAGGCCTTACTGCGATGCCTTGAAAACACTCGGCATTCTGGCCAAGGACACCCACGGCCATACCATCCGCCTTGCACCCCCGCTTGTCATCACAGCAGATCAGGTCGACTGGGCCATCGAGCGACTTGCCAAGGTGCTCGCATAGCACGACCCTTTCGTTGTCTCTATAGTTAGATGCATGCGTGCTTACCCCTAGGATTTCAGGGGTAAACAATAGAATCTAAGTAAATTTTTAATGACTTCATTCTAATACAAATAGCAACGCGCATCAGACTTCCGAATAAAAATGACATTTCACAAATTTAAAATTTTCGTCTGAACTACAAATAACTCAACACACAGCAAATAATCAGCCATACTTACAAATTAGATAGAATATAAAATGAAAATGGGCGGTGCTCACATTTTACATTCTGCTGATTGGCGAAGTGTGCCTTGACGACATTGCTTCCTTGGAGGAAAATTCTATGTCGATCATACCGTTCAGTTCCGGGGCCAAAGCCAAGGCGATCAACGCAGCCCTCATGAAATCCCAGGCAGTCATCGAGTTCGACCTGACGGGGAAGATCACCACTGCCAATGAGAATTTCTGCAACACCCTTGGCTACAAGCTGCAGGATATCGTCGGCAGGCACCACAGCATTTTCTGCGACCCCGCCTATGTCGCATCCAGCGAGTACCGTACCTTCTGGGCCAATCTCGGCGACGGCAAGTTCGATTCCGGCGAATATAAAAGACTTGCAAAGGACGGACGCGAAGTCTGGCTCCAGGCGACCTACAATCCTGTGCTGTCGCACGGCAAACCCTGCAAGGTGGTCAAATTCGCCAGCGTCATCACCGAAGCAAAATTGCGCGCGGCCGATGCCGAGGGCAAGCTCAATGCGATTTCCCGCGTCCAGGCCGTGATCGAATTTACGCCTGGTGGAGAGATCCTTACGGCAAACGAAAACTTCCTGTCGCTCCTTGGATATAGGCTCGAGGACATCAGCGGCCGTCACCACCAGATATTCTGCGACCCGGCCTATGTTTCAACGCCGGCATACAGGAAGTTCTGGGAAACGCTCGCCTCCGGTCAATTTATCGCGGAAGAGTTCATGCGGATCGGCAAGGGCGGCAAGGTCGTCTGGATTCAGGCTTCCTACAACCCTATTCTGGACATGAACGGTCGCATCTTCAAGGTCGTCAAATTCGCAACCGACGTCACCGAACGCGTCCGTGCAGTCGCAGAACTGGCCGCTGGCCTGACGGCGCTTGCCAACGGCGATCTGGTATCGCGCATTGAAAAGCCGTTCATTCCGACGCTTGAAAAAGTCCGCGTAGACTTCAACCACTCCGTCGAGAAGCTGGAATCCGCCATGCGCGTGGTGGCCGAAAATGCCAACGCGATCGCCGCCGGCGCAAGCCAGACCCGCACAGCCTCCGACGAGCTCGCGCGGCGTACCGAGCAACAGGCCGCCGCCGTGGAGCAGACAGCCGCTGCCCTGGAGGAGATTACCCAAACGGTTGCCGATAGCGCCCGTCGGGCCGAGGAATCCGCCAATCTGGTGGCCCAGACCAGAAGCGGAGCCGAACTCTCCGGAGCGGTCGTGCGCAACGCCGTTAATGCGATGGGGGAAATCGACAAGTCTTCACGCGAAATCAGCAACATCATCAGCGTCATCGACGACATTGCCTTCCAGACAAACCTGCTGGCCCTGAACGCCGGCGTCGAGGCAGCGCGGGCCGGAGAAGCCGGCAAGGGCTTCGCAGTCGTCGCCCAGGAAGTCCGCGAACTCGCACAGCGCTCGGCCAAGGCGGCCAAGGAGATCAAGACACTGATCACCACCTCCTCGACGCAGGTCAAGAACGGCGTGTCGCTCGTGGATGAAACAGGCCGCGCGCTGGACACCATCGTCCGCCAGGTCGGCGAGATCGACACGAACGTTGCCGCTATCGTCGTTGCGGCGCGGGAACAGGCGACCGGGCTGAAAGAAATCAACAACGCCGTCAACTCCATGGACCAGAACACCCAGCAGAATGCAGCCATGGTCGAGGAGACGACAGCGGCAAGCAGCAGTCTCGCCAACGAGGCCGAGAGCCTGCGCGAGTTGTTGGCGCAGTTTAGATTTGGGCAACACTCTTCCACTATGATTCGCTCAGGGCGTCCCGATGCCAGAGCGACGACGGGTTCGGCGCCCGTATCGAGGGTGAAGGCCGTTCGCGCCAGCGGTCGCGGGGCCACAGCCGCGCTTGCTCAGGAAAATTGGGAAGAATTCTAATGGCAACCATCACGACAACGAGTTTCAGCGGCGAGACCCTCGAGATCATCGCTTTCCGGCTTCACGAGCAGGAATTCTGCGTGAAGACGACCACCATCCGCGAGATCCGCGGCTGGGCTCCTTCAACCCCGATCCCGCATGCACCTTCTGACGTCATCGGCGTCATGAACCTGCGCGGTTCGGTGATCCCGATCATCGATCTTGCCTACAAGCTCGGCATGAAGAGCACGGTCGCCAACGAACGCAGCGCCATCGTTGTCGCCGAGGTCCACAACATGGTGATCGGCATGCTCGTCGACCGCGTCTCGGACATCCTGACGATTGGCTCGGACCAGGTGCAGCCGGTCCCGGAAGTCACCGCTTCCTTCGATCGCTCCTATTGCGAAGGCATCATCGCCACCGAAAACGGCATGATCTGCTTTCTCAACCTGGCGAAGATGTTCAAGGAAACCGACGCCGAAGACATGGCTGCTTAGAAAACATGGCTGCTTAAAGACGTGGCCGCATAAACTGCCGTCGTCTTCCACAAATGAAACCGCTCCGTTCCGGGGCGGTTTTTTTATTGCCTTAATGCCTGAACCCGTGCGCCCGCAGACATTATACTGACCGCACAATCTTTGGTTTTATTGTCTATTTAGAATATACCATAATTTAACTATTTTTATCCATCTTTGTATTGCGACATCATGTTGCGGACAGCTTAACGCAGACAGCCAGTGCAACTCTGGCGCACCTAGCAAATCGATTATTCAAATACGGCCGTTCCGGATGGATCGACCAACGCCTCTTCGTGCGATGTGCCTGAGGGCTGTTGTCGCGCCTGGAGGCTTCAATGGAGCATTGGCGCTGGCGTGGGGCTGCGCCAGGAAATGAGGCACCTCGCTATGAGCTTCGGACTGACTTCAGACGCCCAGCATATTCTCAATGCCATCTCGCGATCACAGGCAGTGATCGAATTCGACCTGACAGGCAAGATCCTGAAAGCAAACGAAAACTTCTGCAACGCGCTCGGCTACCAGCAGAGCGAGATCGTCGGCAAGCACCACAGCATGTTTTGCGACCCGGATTACAGCGCCTCGCAGGAATATCGTAATTTCTGGGCCAGCCTTGGCCGCGGCGACTATGCTTCAGCCGTTTTCAGACGCATCGGCAAGAACGGTCGGAATGTCTGGATTCGGGCAAGCTACAATCCCGTTCAAAAGAGCGGCAAGCCCTACAAGGTCGTCAAATTCGCCTCCGACATCACGGCCGCATACACCAAATCTGTCGAGGACGCAGGCAAGCTGGATGCGCTTTCCCAATCTCAGGCCATCATCGAATTCACACCGACGGGCGAAATCCTCGTCGCCAATGAAAATTTCTGCAATGCGCTCGGCTATTCGCTCAGCGAGATCGTTGGCAAACACCACAGCATGTTCTGCGATCCGGCCTACAGCCGCTCCGAAGAGTATGCAAACTTCTGGCGCCGTCTGGCGGGTGGCGAGTTTGTCGCCAACGAGTTCGTCCGCCTCGGCAAGGGTGGTCGCGAAATCTGGATTCAGGCCGCCTACAATCCGATCCTCGATGCCAACGGGAAGGTCTTCAAGGTCGTCAAATTTGCGACGGATGTCACCAGCCGCATGAGTGCCATCGCGAAACTCGGCGAAAGCATGAAGGCACTGGCGCAAGGCGATCTTACCCAGACAATTGACACGCCGTTCGTACCCTCGATGGAGCAGTTGCGTCGCGATTTCAACGACGCGCTGGGCAAGCTTTCGGCGGCGATGGAGACTATCGGCGGCAACGCCAGCGCTATCGCAGCCGGCTCGCGCGAGATCGGCACGGCGGCAGACGACCTGTCCAAACGGACGGAGCAACAGGCCGCCTCCATCGAAGAGACGGCGGCAGCGCTCGAAGAGATCACGACCGCTGTCAACGACAGCAGCAAGCGTGCGGACGAGGCCGGGCGGCTTGTCGCCCAGACAAGGCAAGGGGCCGAGCAATCTGGCAATGTGGTGCGCAACGCAGTTGCCGCGATGGGCCAGATCGAACAATCGTCCCGCGAGATCAGCAGCATCATCGGTGTCATCGACGATATCGCCTTCCAGACCAACCTGTTGGCGCTGAATGCCGGCGTCGAGGCCGCCCGTGCCGGCGAGGCCGGAAAGGGCTTTGCAGTCGTTGCCCAGGAAGTCCGCGAACTCGCTCAGCGCTCCGCCGGGGCTGCCAAGGAGATCAAGGGGCTGATCAACAAGTCCGGCCAACTGGTGAAAAACGGCGTCGCGCTGGTCGACGAGACAGGCAAGGCGCTCGAGGAAATCGTCCAGCAGGTCGGCGATATCGACAAGAATGTCATCGCCATCGTCGTCGCCTCGAAGGAACAGTCGCTCGGCCTCAAGGAAATCAACCAGGCCGTCAATGCCATGGACCATGCGACCCAGAAGAACGCAGCCATGGTCGAGGAAAACACTGCGGCCAGCCACAAACTTACGCACGAGACCGAGGAGTTGCGGACGCTGCTCGCCCAGTTCGGCGTCGCCGGCGACAGGCCCTCGCGCACGGCAGCCGCCTCGCCACGCTCCCGGACCGCGCCATCGCCAGTTCGGCAACCGGTGTTGCGGGCTGCCAGAAGCAGCGGTTCGTCATTAGCCGTCGCCGAGAGCTGGGAGGAATTCTAGCCGCGATATCAGGCGTTGAGACCGCATGCGGCGTTGCTCAATCGAGTGCCGCGTCGATGATCCGGCGGGGGTGGGTGAATATCTCGAAATCCTCCCCCCGGACCAGCGCAACAAGCGTCATGCCCGCCTCTTCAGCAGTCCGGATGGCGAGCGCCGTCGGAGCTGATATCGCAATCAGCACGGCGCTGCCGAGGATGGCGGCCTTCTGCACCATCTCGACCGACAAGCGGCTGGTGACCACCACCGCGCCTGCGCTGGCGTCGAGACCGGCACGAACGACCGCACCGCACAGCTTGTCCAGAGCATTGTGACGGCCGACATCCTCGCGCACGGCCGAAAGCCCCTTCCCCGGCAGGTAGAAGCCCGCCCCATGCACAGCCCGGGTCTCGCGATGCAGCGGCTGCGCGGCATTCAGCAGGGCGACAGCGCCGGTGACTTCGGCCATGGTCAGTGTCAGGCCGACACCCGAGATATCCGGTACCGGGCGCACAGCCTGCTCGATCGACTCGATGCCGCACAGGCCGCAGCCGACCGGGCCGGCCATGTGACGTTTGCGGCTGCGCAACGCGTCCGCTACAGCATCGACAAGCGTGATCTGCACGTTGATACCCTGCTCATCCTCTACAGCCTCGAGGGCGGCGATCTCGCCAACCGTGGTGACGATGCCCTCCGTCAGGCTGAAGCCGACAGCGAAATCCTCGAGATCGCCCGGTGTCGCCATCATCACCGCATGCGAGGAGCCACCATAGGAAAAGGCAATCGGCACCTCTTCAGGCACGCTGCGAAGGCTTCGCGCCATCTTGCCGTCGCGGCGCGCAAATCTCTCGACATGCGCAGTCGTCTCGAACTTGCTCACCGCTTTCCCATCAGCAAATCAGCTGCCCACCGTTGATCTCGATCACCTGGCCAGTTATGTAGCCGGATAAGGATGGTGCCGACAGGAACAGGTATGCCGGCGCGCAGTCCTCTGCCGTCCCTAGACGCTGCAAAGGGATCGTGCGTCGGGTCGCCTCGAGTTTTTCCTGGGACGAATAGCGCTCGTGGAATTCTGTCGTGATCGTCCCCGGCGACACGCAGTTGACGCGGATACCGTCCGGCGCCAGTTCCCGCGCCAAGGCCTTGGAATAGGTGGCAACGAAAGCCTTCGAGGCCGAATAGATTGCCGAACCCGGACTGCCTCCCGTCAGCGCGGAAATCGATACCGTGTTGACGATGGCCGCCTGCCCCGAGGCTCTCAGCAGCGGCAGCAGGCCTCGCGTGACCTCGACGACAGCTGTCTGGTTGAGCTGCACCACGGCCTGATATTGCGCGTCGGTGAGGTCGGCGGCCGGGTAGCGTCCGAGCATCGTCCCGGCGTTGTTGACGAGCACATCGACCGTGCCAGCATGTTCGCCAACGGCCTTGACGAAGGCAGACGTCCCATCGGCAGCACCGAAGTCGGCGGCAAAGATCACGGCACGCCCTGTATCTTTGGCGTCGCTGAGAAAAGCCGGCAACGGGCGGCTTTCATCCCGGCCGATATGCACCAGCACGCGCGCGCCACAGTCGAGAAACTGCCGCGCTACCTCAAGCCCGATCCCACGGCCCGCACCCGTCACGACAACGGTCCGGTTGGCAAACAAATTGGATTGAAACACTAGAATTCTCCCAGGCCCGATGGCTCCCATCCCGCTATCATAGGGTTTAGATCCACGAAGGAAAGCCGATTGGCGGGAGGTTTAGCGGAGAAATCGGTATCGGACGAACAAGCCGGTTCAAAAAATAAAAGCGGCCGAAGCCGCTTTGGAGATCTCGTCCTGACGCTCTGTATCAGTCGCGGATGACGCTACCCTGCAGATGCGAAAGTTCCATGATGAACTGCTCAAGCTTCGACTTGTGCTCGTGATGAACAGCATCGTTGAGTTCGGCCTGCGCCGCGTCGATACGACGGGTCAATTCATCGCGCTGCAGTTCGTCGACCGGAACGGCGGATTCGGCAAGCAGCGTGCACCCCGTCGGCAGGACGTCTGCAAAACCACCGAAAACCACATAGTCCTTCTTTGCGCCGCTGCTGGAGCGGACGCTGACCACACCTGGCTTGATGGTGGTCATGGTCGGCGCATGGTTTGCCATGACCGTCATCTCGCCTTCGCTCGCCGGAATGACGACAGCCGTCACCATTTCGGACAGCAGCAGCCGCTCGGGAGACACCAGTTCGAATTTGAAATCAGCCATGGACCGTCACTTCTCGATTGTCTTTGGTAAGGCAGTGGCGCTGGCAAAGCCTGGCGCCACCGACAAGCATCAAACGGCAGCAGCCAGCTTCTTTGCCTTTTCGACCGCTTCCTCGATGGTGCCGACCATGTAGAAGGCAGCTTCCGGGAGGTGGTCGTAATCGCCGTTCACGAGGCCCTTGAAGCCCTTGATCGTGTCTTCGAGCGCAACGAGCTTGCCCGGAGCGCCGGTGAAGACTTCGGCAACGAAGAACGGCTGCGAAAGGAACCGCTCGATCTTGCGGGCGCGGGCAACCGACAACTTGTCGTCTTCCGACAGTTCGTCCATGCCGAGGATGGCGATGATGTCCTGCAGGGCCTTGTAGCGCTGCAGGGTCGACTGAACCTTACGGGCAACTTCGTAGTGCTCTTCGCCGACGACCAGCGGGTCGAGCATGCGCGAGGTGGAGTCCAGCGGATCGACGGCAGGATAGATGCCCTTTTCGGCGATCGAACGCGACAGGTTCGTCGTTGCGTCCAGATGGGCGAACGAGGTGGCCGGAGCCGGGTCGGTCAAGTCGTCGGCGGGGACGTAAATCGCCTGAACCGATGTGATCGAGCCCTTGGTCGTCGTGGTAATGCGCTCCTGCATCTGGCCCATGTCGGTGGCCAGAGTTGGCTGATAGCCCACGGCCGAAGGAATACGGCCCAGCAGAGCCGACAGTTCCGAACCAGCCTGCGTGAAGCGGAAAATGTTGTCGACGAAGAACAGAACGTCCTGTCCCTTGTCGCGGAAGTCTTCGGCGATCGTCAGGCCGGTGAGCGCAACGCGGGCGCGCGCACCTGGTGGCTCGTTCATCTGACCGTAGACGAGAGCTGCTTTCGAGCCTTCGCCGCCGCCCAGCTTGTTCACGCCGGATTCGATCATTTCGTGGTAAAGGTCGTTGCCTTCGCGGGTGCGTTCACCGACGCCGGCAAACACCGAGTAACCGCCGTGCGCCTTGGCGACGTTGTTGATCAATTCCATGATCAGAACGGTCTTGCCAACGCCGGCGCCGCCGAACAGGCCGATCTTGCCGCCCTTGGCATAAGGTGCGAGCAGGTCGACGACCTTGATGCCGGTAACGAGGATCTGCGCGTCGGTGGACTGCTCGATATAGGCAGGTGCTTCCTGGTGGATCGAACGCTTGGTCGCGGTGACCAGCGGACCTGCTTCGTCGACCGGCTCGCCGATGACGTTCATGATGCGGCCGAGCGTCTCGGGGCCGACCGGAACGGTGATCGGGGTGCCGGTGTCCGTGACGGTCTGTCCGCGAACGAGACCTTCGGTGGCGTCCATGGCGATCGTGCGGACGGCGTTTTCGCCGAGGTGCTGCGCGACTTCCAGAACAAGGCGGTTGCCGTTGTTCATGGTTTCCAGCGCATTCAGGATCTTCGGCAGTTCGCCGTCGAACACAACGTCAACGACGGGTCCGATGATCTGCGTGATCTTGCCGGTCGAACCGACTGCAGGCGTTGCTGCTGCGGGGGTAGCTGCCATAGCCATATTCTTACCCTCTTCCTAACCTCAGAGCGCTTCCGCGCCCGAAATGATTTCAATGAGTTCCTTGGTGATCTGCGCCTGACGCTGGCGGTTGTAGCTGAGCGTCAGTTTGTTGATCATCTCACCAGCGTTCCGGGTCGCGTTATCCATCGCGCTCATCTTCGCGCCCATCTCACCGGCAACGTTCTCGAGGAGCGCGCGGAAAACCTGGACGGAGATGTTGCGCGGGATCAGATCCGTCAGGATCGACGCGGCATCGGGTTCGTATTCGTAGATCGCATTCGCCTGGGTCGCTTCCGTCGCGACCGGTGCAGTCGGCACGATCGCCGGGATAAGCTGCAGCGCCGTCGGCACCTGCGATATCACGGACTTGAATTCGGAGTAGAACAGCGTGCAGACATCGAATTCGCCGGCATTGAACATCTCGACGATGCGCTTGCCGATTTCATCGGCATTGGCGAAGCCGATCTTCTTGACGTCGCGAAGTTCCTTGCGCTCGACGATCAGCGAAGCAAACTCGCGACGCAGGATGTCGTAACCCTTCTTGCCGACGGTAAAGATCTTGACCGTCTTGCCTTCGGCCAGCAGCCTGCGGGTATGATCGCGTGCAAATCGGGCGATCTGCGAATTGAAACCGCCGCAAAGACCGCGCTCGGCCGAGCAGACGACGAGCAAATGTACCTTGTCCTGACCGGTTCCACGCATCAGCGCGGGCGCCTCGTCACTGGTGCCGACCGCCTGCGTGATGTTTGCAAGCACGGCGCCCATGCGCTGCGAGTAAGGGCGGGCAGCCTCGGCCGCCTCCTGAGCACGCCGAAGCTTCGCCGCTGCGACCATCTTCATCGCTTTGGTGATCTTCTGCGTCGCCTTGACGGAGGCGATCCGGTTTTTCAGATCCTTAAGTGAAGGCATCCGTTATCCGTCCTAAAGTGATGCCTTGATCAGGCGAAAGACTTGCCGAAGGTATCGATGGCAGCCTGGAGCTTGCCCTTGATATCGTCGCTGATGGCCTTCTGGTCGCGAATGGCGTCAAGGATATCCTTGCCGTCAGACCGCAGATAAGACAGCAGGCCCTGCTCGAACTTGCCGATATCGCTGACAGCGACCTTGTCGAGATAGCCGTTCACACCGGCGAAGATCACCGCGACCTGCTCTTCCGTCTTCAGCGGCGAGAACTGCGGCTGCTTCAGGAGTTCGGTCAGGCGTGCGCCGCGGTTCAGGAGGCGCTGCGTCGAGGCGTCCAGATCCGAGCCGAACTGCGCGAAGGCAGCCATTTCGCGATACTGCGCAAGTTCGCCCTTGATCGAACCGGCAACCTGCTTCATCGCCTTGACCTGAGCGGCCGAACCGACGCGGGAAACCGACAGGCCGACGTTCACAGCAGGACGGATACCCTGGTAGAACAGATCGGTTTCAAGGAAGATCTGGCCGTCGGTGATCGAGATCACGTTGGTCGGAATGAAGGCCGAAACGTCGTTGCCCTGTGTTTCGATGACCGGCAGAGCCGTCAGCGAACCGGAGCCCTTTTCGTCGGAAAGCTTGGCAGCACGCTCGAGAAGACGCGAGTGCAGGTAGAAAACGTCGCCTGGGTAGGCCTCGCGGCCTGGCGGGCGGCGCAGCAGCAGAGACATCTGGCGGTAGGCGACGGCCTGCTTGGAAAGATCGTCATAGCCAATCAGAGCGTGCTGGCCGTTGTCGCGGAAGTATTCGCCCATGGCGCAACCGGCAAACGGTGCGAGGTACTGCATCGGCGCCGGGTCGGACGCGGTGGCAGCAACGATGATCGAGTACTTCAGCGCGCCGCGCTCTTCGAGCACCTTGACGAACTGGGCAACCGTCGAGCGCTTCTGGCCGATGGCGACGTAGACGCAATAGAGCTTTTCAGCATCAGGGCCGTTGTCGTGGATGGCCTTCTGATTGAGGATCGTGTCGAGAATGATGGCGGTCTTGCCGGTCTGGCGGTCACCGATGACAAGCTCGCGCTGGCCACGACCAACCGGGATCAGGGCATCGATGGCCTTGAGGCCGGTCGACATCGGCTCATGCACCGACTTGCGCGGGATGATGCCAGGAGCCTTGACGTCGACGCGCGAACGGCGGGTCGCGTTGATCGGGCCCTTGCCATCGATCGGATTGCCGAGTGCGTCAACGACGCGGCCGAGCAGTTCAGGACCGACCGGAACGTCGACGATGGCGCCGGTGCGCTTGACGATGTCGCCTTCCTTGATGTCACGGTCGGAACCGAAGATCACGACGCCGACATTGTCGGATTCGAGGTTGAGGGCCATGCCGCGAATTCCGCCGGGGAACTCGACCATTTCGCCGGCCTGGACGTTATCCAGACCGTAGACGCGGGCAATGCCGTCACCGACGGAGAGAACCTGGCCGACCTCGGAAACCTCAGCCTCCTGGCCAAAATTCTTGATCTGGTCTTTCAGAATTGCGGAAATTTCCGCGGCGCGGATATCCATCAGCCAACCTCTTTCAATGCAAGCTTAAGGGTAGAAAGTTTGGTGCGTAGCGACGTATCAATCTGTCGCGACCCCACTTTCACAATCAAACCACCAAGAATAGACGGGTCCACCGTTACGGCGACCGTGACTTCTTTACCGGTAACGCTCTTCAGCGCCACCTTCAATTCGTTTTCCTGCTCCGGCGTCAGCGCATGCGCGGAACTGACCTCGGCAGTGACTTCGCCACGCTGCTCGGCAGCGATCAGGCGGAAAGAGCGGATCATGCCCGGCAGCGCAAAGAGACGACGGTGACGCGCAACGACCTTCAGGAAGTTTGCGAAGAAACCGGTGATCCCAGCCTTGGCCGACAAAGCCTCGATGGCCTTGACCTGGTCTCCGGACGAGAAGACCGGACTGGCAACGAAACGCCGCAAGTCTTCGCTTTCGTCGAGCATGGCCTGGAAACGGTCGAGATCGGCAGTCACCTGGGCGATGGCGCCCTCGGCGAGCGCAAGCTCGAACAAAGACGATGCATATCGCTCTGCCACACCGGATATAGGATGGGATGTGTCTGCCACGGGCACAATTTTCCCTGATTTCAACCCTAAAGTTAGGATCCGGGCGTGCGGATGCCTAGGACTTTGAATTGGTTTTGATTTCCCCCAAGAAATCCGCGGGAGATGCCCCCGCTTCTTCCCATTTCCGAGCCCGTCTAACATAGGAAGTTGAGACTCGCAACACACCTCGGTCCCTATTGCGCCTTTCGCGGGGATTTCTGCCGCAAAAAGCCGAATTCTCCCCGCGACGAGTTGGCGCAGGTCAAATTCTGCTCAAATCCAGCCGAGAAAATAGATAATCGGCAAAGCTGCAAGAGCTACCTGGATGACAAGCATCACCAGGTTGACGACGACGTTTCCACGGTCCGACATCAGCGACAGCACCCTCCCGAATGCTGCAAGCGCGAAAGACGTGCCGAGGGCGAGATAAACCATGGGCTGTGCCAGAAGGATCGCCATCAGGCCGAAGCCGATATACGATCCGCCCATCGACCGGGCCTCCGCATAGGCGCCGAGGCGACCCTCGCGCGGCTGCAGACCGAGAATGCGATAGGCATATCCAGGCGCAAACATCATGAAGAGCCCGAGCAAGGCCGTAAAGGCAGCCGCGCAATAGGCGAGCTGTTCGCCCCGTTCAGTCGGAAAATAAAATTCCATCACCGTTCCCAAATCATCTGAAGCATTGCCGGCCTTATGGCACGAAGTCCGTGTCGAGGAAATATGGATGCCCCGCCCCATGGTTTTGGTAACCAATGCTGTCGGCAGCGGCTCGGTTTACAAAAAGCTCTGCGGGTCGATATCGAGTTGCACATGGACGGAGCCGCGCTCCTTCGGCCCTTGCGCCAGCAGGGTGCGCAAAAAACCCTGCATGTCCGAATTGCGCCGGCCGTGCACCAGGAGCCGGAACCGATGCCGGCCGCGCACCAGCGCCAGCGGCGCTTCCGCCGGCCCGAGAACGGCAATGCCCGGCACGTTGGGCGCGGCGTTGCGCATACCGCGCGCATGGGTTTCGGCATCCTGGCGCGTTTCGGCCGAGACGATGATCGAGGCAAGCCGTCCGAACGGCGGCAGCAGAGCTCTTTCCCGCTCCGAAATCTCGCGTTCGTAAAACGCAGCCGCGTCACCCGAGACGATCGCCTGCATGACGGGATGCTGCGGCTGGTAGGTCTGCAGCAGGCCATGGCTTTTCAGGCCGGTCCGACCGGCGCGGCCGGTGACCTGGCTCAGCAGCTGGAATGTCCGCTCGGCCGCCCGTGGGTCGCCATTGGCAAGCCCGATATCGGCATCGACGATACCGACCAGCGTCATCAGCGGGAAATTGTGGCCCTTCGCCACCAGCTGCGTGCCGATGACGATATCCGCCTCGCCATTGGCGATCGCCTCCAGCTCCAGCCGCAAGCGTTTGACGCCGCCGAGAATATCGGAGGACAGGACGATGGTCCTTGCATCCGGAAAATGCTTCTCCACCTCCTCGGCGACGCGCTCGACACCGGGTCCACAGGCCACGAGATGATCGAAGGTGCCGCACTCCGGGCAGGCTTCCGGCGTCCTCTCCGCATGGCCGCATTGGTGGCACTGCAACTGCTGGCGAAACCTGTGCTCGACCAGCCAGCTGGAGCATTGCGGGCACTGGAAGCGGTGTCCGCAGACGCGGCAGAGGGTCAGCGGCGCATAGCCGCGCCTGTTGAGGAACAGCAGCGCCTGGTGCCCGTCCGCGACCGTCTTTCCAACCGCACGCAACAGCACCGGCGACAGGAAACCGCCGCGATCTGGAGCATGCCGGCGCATATCGACGAGGTGAAGATCCGGCAACGCCGCATCGCCGAAGCGCGTCGGCAGGTGGATGGTGCTGTACCGGCCGCTCTGGCCGTTGACCTGGCTTTCGACCGATGGCGTCGCCGACACCAGCACCACGGGAAAATCGCCGATCCGGGCACGCACCACAGCCATGTCGCGGGCATTGTAGAAGACGCGGTCCTCCTGCTTGTAGGCAGGGTCGTGCTCTTCGTCGACAATGATCAGCCCGAGATCCTCGAACGGCAGGAACAGCGCCGAGCGCGCACCGGCGACCACGCGCACATCCCCCGTTACAGCTTGCCGCCAGACCTTTTCGCGCGTGCGCGGTGCGAGATCGGAATGCCATTCGGCGGGCTTCGATCCGAAGCGCTGCTGGAACCGCTCGAGAAAACTTGCTGTCAGGGCAATTTCCGGCAGCAGGATCAGCACCTGCCGTCCCTGCCGCAAAGTCTCGGCAATCGCCTCGAAATAGACCTCGGTCTTGCCGGACCCGGTGATCCCGTCGATCAGAGATACCGAGAACGTCGCGTTCCTGACCTCGTCGATCACCTCGACTGCCGCCTGCTTCTGCGGCCCCTCCAGCCGGGCAGCGACGAAATCCGGATCCGGCTTGGCAACGACAGGCGGCGGGGTGAGGAAGATGGTCTCGAAAACCCCCTGCTTTACCAGACCGTCGATCACGCTTGTCGACACGCCGGCAGCGTGCGCGAGGCCGCTACGCGTCCACGAAGGCGCGCCGACGGCCATTTCCAGCACGCGGCTTCTGGCCGGTGTCAGCCGGTCGGGTGCGCCGCCGACGAACTTGAGCCCCTCGACCATCGGCTCCGGATCGAAGGCAGCCGGCACGCGCAAGGCCATCCGCGCCACATGACCGGGTGGCGAAAGCGTGTAGGTCGCCACCCAGTCGATGAAGTCGCGCATTTCTTTCGCGAGCGGCGGGCAGTCGAAGACACGGGTGATCGGCCGCAGCTTCTTGGGGTCGACGCCGTTGTCATCGCCACCGTCCCAGACGACGCCGATCACCTGGCGCGGACCCAGCGGCACCTGCACGACCGAACCGGGCTCGACCGCCATACCCTCGGGCACGGCATAGGAATAGGGCCGAGGCGCAGGCATAGGCACCAGAACTGGCACAGTACGCGTCACCGGCGGCACCTTCGCAAGCGCGCCGAACAGATCGGAGGAATCGTTGTTCATTACGGCAGACCATGCCCGGAGTTGGAAAGAAATGAAACCGGCGAATGGTGCCGAATGATCACCAACTTGGGAATGTCGCGTCAGAGCGAATTCGCAACGAGCGGGCGCGGTGCCAGCTCGCTTGTCGGTGACGAAAGCGGCGTGAACTCGGCATCGGCGTCCGCCGCCATGTCATGCACCGTCAGCTTTTCCAGCGCCCTCGTCACTTCGTTGACATCGCCTTCCAGTTGGTCCGGGGATATCAGCTTGCCGACGCGGAAGTCGAAGCGGTCGCCGCGCTTGTTGAGCAGTTCGTAAAACACCGTCATGTCGCGGAGTTCGGTGGACCATTTGGCAAACCAGTAGAACAGGCCGGAATTGCGCGCCGACAGATGCACCGGCAGGATCGGCAGATTATATTTTCGTGCCAGCGCGACCGCCGACGTCTTCCACGGCCGCTCGTTCAGCTTGCCATTCGCCCAGTAGGCAATGCGACCGGAGGGAAACAGGACCATCGCCTTGCCTTCCTCGACCGTCTTGTTGGTAAGAACCAGCGTCTCGCGCGTCTTCAGCTTACTCTTGTATTCATCGCGCCATTCGACCGGAATGATCATCTCGGCAAAGCGCGGATTGACACGCACCGCGTCCCGATTGGCAAACACCATCATGTCCGGCCGGCGCGCCTTCATCAGGTCGAAGATCGCCACACCGTCGGCAATGCCGGTCGGATGGTTGCTCACCAGAATGAAGCCGCCGCTGGCCGGAATACGCTCGGCATTCTGGCAGCGGATGTCGAGCTGCAGCAGGTCGCTCATATATTCGAAGGACTGGAATCCGGGAAGCTTGGCGACATCGTCGGCAAAACGGATCGCCTTGTGATAGCGCAGCAGCACGTGCAGGAAGGGACGGATGAGCGGCCAGAAAGGGCTCTTGACGATCTTCTCGCCGCGCTCGGCGATCAGCGTATCGACGATATGGCCGGGCCTTCCCTGCGACACCAGGGCGATGGCGCCGGCAAGCTGTCCGAGGGTCGAGGTAGAATCGCGGCGCGTCATGGAAGGTCCTGCATGCTTATGTCGTGGTTATCGCGGCGTAAGATGATCGAAGCATGACACGCCAGCCGGAACGTTAGCGATTCCATAACTCTCATTGAGGCAAAGTGGCAGCCTAAAATTGGAATTCAAGAGGTTTACCGTGGGCGAGATCCTGATCATGGCCCATCCCCAGCTTCTGGACGAGCGCCAGAAATGGCTGGAGGCGCTCCGCAGCGAGCGCAGGCTATCCGCCCACACGCTGGATGCATATGAGCGCGATACACGCCAGTTCCTGTTTTTCCTCACTGGCCACCTTGCCGGCCCGACCACATTGAAGGACATCCAGGCCCTGCGCCCGGCCGATTTCCGCGCCTTTCTGGCGAACCGCCGCCGCGATGGCGCCGGTGCACGCTCGCTGGGCCGCAATCTCGCCGGATTGCGCTCTCTCCTGCGTTACCTGGAGAAAAAAGGGCTGGTGAACGCTGCCGGTGCCGCTGCCGTCCGCTCGCCGAAGCAACCGAAATCTCTGCCGAAGCCACTGTCCGACAGCCAGGCCATCAATGTCGTCAGCGACGAAGCCCAGATGCACGAGGAACCCTGGATCGCCGCGCGGGACGCCGCCGTGCTGACGCTGCTTTACGGCTGCGGGCTGCGCATCTCGGAAGCGCTCGATCTCATGCCGGACGATCTCCGCCCCGGCGAAACGTCGCTGCGCATCACCGGCAAGGGCAACAAGATGCGCATCGTGCCGCTGCTGGCAGTCGTCGTCGATGCCGTGGAGCGGTACAAGCAGCTCTGCCCCTACGATCTCGACCCGGCCCTGCCGCTGTTTCGCGGCGCTCGCGGCGGAAAGCTGCATCCCGGCCTTATCCAGCGCGGCATGCAGAAACTTCGCAGCGCTTTCAACTTGCCGGAAACGGCAACACCACATGCGCTGCGGCACTCGTTTGCCACCCATCTGCTGGCCGGCGGTGGCGATCTTCGCACCATCCAGGAGCTGCTCGGCCACGCCAGCCTGTCGACGACGCAGGTCTACACCGGCGTCGATTCCGCCCGCCTGCTCGAAGTCTATGACCGCGCCCATCCGCGGGCTTAAACTCCGGTTAACCGAATGCGTTAAGAGAATATCCGCTCCGCGCGGGGTAGAGCAGATGCAGATCCCGTCCGCTGAAAGATCGTCATGACATCAGTCTACCGCCAGAAGACCCGGCCCGCCATCCTTTCGACGCTCGGCAACGCCGGCTTCTGGGCGGCGGCGTCCCTGCCCCTTGCATTCGCCGTCACGCTGGTTGTCACGCTGGCTTCTTTTGCGCCCGCCCATGCCGCAGACGATGCGGCCTGCGGCGGCAGGAACCTGCTTGCCGAACTGCAGAAGAACGATCCGGCGAAATACGCGTCTTTCCTCGCTGACGGTGACAAGGTCGCGAACGGGCGCAGCATTTTCTGGAAGATTGAAAAGCCCGGAGTGAAGACCTCCTGGCTGCTCGGCACCATGCACGTCACCGATCCGCGCGTGCTGGTCATGCCGAAGGGCGCGGCGGAAGCGGACGCCAAGGCCGACACGATCATCGTCGAATCCGACGAAATACTCGATGAAAAGAAGGCGACGATGGCGATCCTCGCCCGCCCGGACCTCACCATGCTCGCCAACGGCGCGACGATCAATTCGCTGCTGCCGGCAGCCGACGCCGCCAAGCTCGAGGCCGGCCTTGCCAAACGCGGCATCACGCTGGGCGCGGTGTCGCATATGCAGCCATGGATGATCTCCAGCGTCGTCGCATTGCCGTCCTGCGAACTCTCGCGCAAAGCCAAGGGCGCACAGTTCCTCGACCAGAAGATCGCCAACGACGCAGCCGCAGCCGGCAAGCAGGTCAAGGGGCTGGAAACGCTCGTCGAGCAGCTTCAGGCCATGGCCGACCTGCCGGCCGCCTTCCACCTGAAGTCGCTGATCGAAACCCTGCAGCTCGGCGACAAGATGAACGACGTCGTCGAGACGATGACCGAACTCTATTTGTCCGGCAATGCCGGGGCGACGATGGCTATGCTGAAGGTCGTCACGCCCGATGGCGAAGACACCGATAGCGACGGCGATTACGCCTCCTTCGAGCAGCGCATCATCCTCGACCGCAACAAGGTCATGGCCGAGCGCGCCGCGCCGATCCTTGCCAACGGCAACGTCTTCATGGCCGTCGGCGCCCTGCACCTGTCAGGCGACCAGGGCCTGGTCGAACTGTTCCGCAAGCAGGGCTTTACGCTGACGGCGGTTGATTGATCTGGCGGCTCGAGGAGCGTCTCACCTAAGCAAATTTGCGGCCCCATAACACAGTTTTCGGCATGGGGGATAAATCCGGCGTGATTTATTTTTTCACGCAGTCAAATCAGGTTCTTACAGATTTTCGAGGCTTGTTTCATCCCCATACCTGCCGGTGGGCCTATACTGCAGAGGTCAAAGGAAGGGGAAGCCGGGTCGCGAACCGGTCGCTCCAACGGGACGATATCCGGTGTCCGATGATGGTTGGAAGCGATGATCACGAGGCGTTGGGCTGAGTGATCGGGATATCGGGTAGCGGAATTCGGACCCCCGTATCGATATCGTCAAATCGCAACCGATCGGCAGGCAGCCACACCCCGACACAAACAACACCAGCCACCCGGCTGCTTGCCATTTCCCCATCACGTTCGGCCATATCAGGCGCGACGCATTTTGGCATGCCTGCAGTTGGCTGGCATCGAAGCAAGCGCAGGAGCGCCAGGGCGAGAGGCCTTGGCGCTCCTTTCGATTTTACATATGGATCGGCTTGAAGGCGGCAGCCATGGCTGCTTCCTTGACGGCTTCCGACATAGTCGGATGGGCGTGGCAAACACGGCCGAGATCTTCTGCAGAGCCGCTGAAATCCATCAGCACGGCGATTTCATGGATCATGTCGCCGGCACCGAAGCCGATGATGTGGCCACCGAGGACCTTGTCGGTTTCCTTGTCGGCCAAAATCTTGACGAAGCCATCCGTTGCCAGCATGGCGCGGGCGCGGCCGTTGGCGCTGAACGGGAACTTGCCGACCTTGTAGGCGACGCCAGCGGCCTTGAGCTCTTCCTCTGTCTTGCCGACGGAAGCCACTTCCGGCTGGGTGTAGACGACGCTCGGGATGACGTCGTAGTTGACGTGGCCGGCCTGGCCAGCGAGAATTTCCGCCAGCGCGACGCCTTCGTCTTCCGCCTTGTGGGCGAGCATCGGACCCTTCACGACGTCGCCTATGGCATAGATGCCGGCTACGTTGGTCTTGAAGTGGTGGTCGATTTCAACGCGGCCTCTGTTGTCGAGCACGACGCCGGCTTCCTCGAGGCCGAGGTTGGCGGTGTACGGCTTGCGGCCGGTGGCAATCAGCACGACGTCAGCATCGAGCGAGGTCGCTTCACCGCCCTTGGCCGGCTCGAAGGTGACCTTGGCGCCCGTCGCCGACTTCTCGACGCCGGTAACCTTGGCGCCCAGGTGGAAGTCCATCCCCTGCTTGGCGAGCAGGCGGTGGAACTGCTTCGACACCTCGCCGTCCATGCCGCCGAGGATGGTGTCGAGATATTCGATGACCGTGACCTTGGCGCCGAGACGCGACCAGACGGATCCGAGTTCGAGACCGATGACACCGCCGCCGACGACGATCATCGTCGCCGGGACCTTCTCCAGCGCAATGCCGCCGGTGGATGAAATGATGATCTTCTCGTCGAGATCGACGTGGACGCCCGGAATGCCCGCAACGTCCGAGCCGGTGGCGATGACGATGTTCTTGCCTTCGATTTCCTGGACCTGGCCATCATCGCCGGTGACCGAAACCTTGCCGGCCGAGACGATCTTTCCTGAGCCGATGAAGCTGTCGATCTTGTTCTTCTTGAACAGGAACGCGACACCCTCGACGTTCGACTTCACGGTGGCATCCTTGTGAGCCATCATGTTGGGCAGGTTCAGGGTTGGAGCAGCGACCTCGATGCCGAGCGCTTCCATGCCGTGACCGGCCTGGTGGAACATCTCGGAGGCATGCAGCAGGGCCTTGGAGGGAATGCAGCCGATGTTGAGGCAGGTGCCACCAAACGTGGCGCGCTTCTCGATGACAGCGACCTTCATGCCCAGCTGTGCTGCCTTGATGGCGCAGACATAGCCGCCAGGGCCGGTTCCGATAACGATCACATCATAAGACATCGAGAATTCCTCTTGGATTTTTCCGGTTAGTCGGCGGCGCGCGCCAGGGCGAGACGAAGGCCGAAGCCGACCAAGGCCGCTCCGGTGATACGGTTGAACCATTTTCCGCCCGCAATGAAGCGGTCGCGGATCGGCTTGACGGTAAAGAATACCGAGACTGCGGCAAACCAGGCAACGAGCGCCGTCGCCATGCCGATGCCGTAGCTGAACTGGATGAGCGCAGGCGTGTCGTGGTGGACCAGGGTCGAAAACAGCGACAGGAAGAACAGCACTGGCTTAGGGTTCAGCGCATTGGTGATGAAGCCTGTTGCCAGGCATCGCCAGGCGGACACCGGCTTGCGGTCGTCTTCCGTCACCGCGATATCGGCAACCTTGAAACCCGGTTCCCGGAACGACTTGATGCCGAGATAGACGAGGTAGGCAACACCGGCCCATTTGATCACGCTGAACAGCAACAGCGATTTAGAGACGATCAGGCCGAGGCCGAGGATGGTGTAGCTGATGTGGAACAGCAGCGAAAAGCCCATGCCGACGCCGGTCATCATGGCAGCCCGACGGCCATGGACGACACTCTGGCGCAGCACGACGGCGAAATCGGCGCCGGGCACGACGATGAAGATGGAGAACACCGCCATCAGGCCCAGGAATTCGAACAGATATTGCATATTTGCCCCCCTCTCAGCGTCCGCCGCTGACGTCTAGGATGGCACCCGTAATATAGGAAGCCGACGGTGACAACAGGAACAACACCGCATCGGCAATCTCCTGCGCCTCGCCGGGCCGCTGCATCGGCACCAGATGGGCCAGATCCCGCGCCCGATCCGGAAGTCCGCCGGAAGCGTGGATCTCGGTGTCGATGATACCCGGACGCACAGCGTTCACCCGGATATTCTCTGCCGCAACTTCCTTGGCAAGGCCCGTCGTGAATGTGTCGATTGCACCCTTGGAGGCGGCATAGTCGACATACTGGCCCGGCGAGCCGAGCGTCGCTGCCACAGAGGAAATATTGACGATAGCACCGCCCTTGCCGCCATGCCGTGTCGACATCCGCCTGACGGCTTCGCCCGCACAAAAGATAGAGCCAGTGATGTTGATGCGAAACATCCGCTCGAGCCGGTCCCAGGACATCTCATCCACCCGCGCGGTCATGTCGACAACACCGGCATTATTGACCAGGCCGTCGATGCGGCCGAAATGAGTATCGACGACTGCATACATCGAGGCTATCCCGGCAGCACTTCCGACGTCTCCCTCGGCGATGACAGCCTGCCCGCCGTTGCTTGCAATCTCATCGACCACGGCTTCGGCCGCGCTTCGGTTCGTCGCGTAGTTGACGACCACGGCGAAACCCTGCTTCGCTGCGGAGAGCGCGATAGCTGCGCCTATTCCGCGGCTGCCGCCGGTGACGAGAAGCACGGGACGGTCGCTGCCCATATCACGTCACCAGAAAAGGCCGACGAACATCAGCACGAGACCGATGAACGACACCGTCCAGATCCACGAACGGTAAGGGCTGAGGCCCAGCATGTAGGCCGGGAGATATGCAAAACGTGCCCAGAACCACAGAGCGGTACCCCAAGATACCAGCGCATCGTCGTGATTGCCAAAGATCGCCACCACGCTGAGCGCGATGAAGATGGGATAGGTTTCCTGGAAATTGCGCAGCGCGCGCGTTGCCCGGCCCGTCAGGAGGTTGGGTTCCGGCTCGTCGTCGCGGGTCGAATTGGCCGCCTTGACGCCGATCTGCAGGCGAAACGCGGTTGCCTGCGCCGTTAGATAGGCGAAAGCCAGCGCCGCGCTCCAGAGCAGATAGGTGATTTGAAAGGACATTTAGACTTTCCGGAGGGCAAGCGGGCCGCCAGATGCGGCCCTGCTGTTCAGTTTTAGAGATCGAGAACGAGGCGTTCCGGATCTTCGAGGCTTTCCTTGACGCGGACCAGGAAGGTAACGGCTTCCTTGCCGTCGACCATGCGGTGATCGTAGGATAGGGCGAGATACATCATCGGGCGGATGACGATCTGGCCGCCGACGACGACCGGGCGCTCCTGGATCTTGTGCATGCCGAGAATACCGGACTGTGGTGCGTTGAGGATCGGCGAGGACATCAGCGAGCCGTAGACACCGCCGTTGGTGATGGTAAACGTGCCGCCCTGCATGTCCGCCATCGACAGCGTGCCATCGCGGGCAGCCTTGGCAAGACGGCCGAGGTCCTTCTCGATTTCCGCAACGGTCATCTGGTCGGCATCACGGATGACCGGAACGACGAGGCCCTTGTCTGTGCCGACGGCCATGCCGACGTGACAATAGTTCTTGTAGATGATGTCGGTGCCATCGATCTCGGCGTTGACGGCGGGCAGTTCCTTCAGGGCGTGGGTCACGGCCTTGGTGAAGAAGCCCATGAAGCCGAGCTTGACGCCGTGCTTCTTCTCGAAAATGTCCTTGTACTTCGTGCGGAGCGCCATGACAGCCGTCATGTCCACCTCGTTGTAGGTGGTCAGCATGGCAGCGGTGTTCTGCGCATCCTTGAGGCGACGGGCGATCGTCTGGCGCAGGCGGGTCATCTTGACGCGCTCTTCGCGCGGCGCATCCTCGACGGCAGTCGGTGCGCGCGGCGCGGCCTTGGCAGGCTCTGCAGCAGCAGGCGCCGAAAGGCCCTTGGCGACAGCAGCGATCACATCGCCCTTCAGGACTTGGCCACGCTTGCCGGAACCGTCAACCTGATCGGCAGCAACGTTATTTTCGGCCATCAGCTTTGCAGCAGCCGGAGCCGGTGGCATCGATGTCGGTGCGGCGGGAGCAGCCGGGGCAGAGACGGAAGCGACAGGTGCAGCGGCCGCAACAGGCTCGGCCTTGGCAGGGGCAGCAGCAGCCGGGGCGGCCGCAGCGCCAGCGCCGCCGGCAGAGATCTGACCGAGCAACGCGTTGAGACCGACCGTCTCGCCGGCCTGGGCAACGATTTCCGAAAGTGTGCCTGAAATCGGCGATGGCACTTCGATCGTCACCTTGTCGGTTTCGAGTTCGACAAGCGGCTCGTCGACCTTGATGACGTCGCCAACCTTCTTGAACCAGGTACCGACGGTCGCCTCGCTGACGGACTCGCCGAGGGTGGGTACGCGAATTTCAGTGGCCATGTTCAAATCCTGAATTTTGATCGTTATCGGTGGGACGGCGCTCCGGCAGCGGCCGAAGAGTGGTCTGACGGAGCCCGGCAGGCGACGTCTTCAATCGTATGCTGTGCGAAGGGGATATATCGAGACATCCCCTCCGCTTCGTTCTTAGCCGCCGAGCGCATCCTCGAGGAAGGCTGCCAGTTGCGCCAGATGCTTCGACATCAGGCCCGTTGCCGGCGATGCGGCGGCCGGACGGCCGGTGTAGCGGACGCGCTGGTACTTGGCGTCGATATGGGCAAGCACCCATTCCAGATAAGGATCGATGAACGACCAGGCGCCCATGTTCTTGGGCTCTTCCTGGCACCAGACCATTTCCGCGTTGCGGAAGCGGCTAAGTTCGTTGATCAGCGCCTTTGCCGGGAATGGATAAAGCTGTTCGATGCGCAGCAGGTAGACGTCGTCGACACCGCGCTTCTCGCGCTCTTCCAGAAGGTCATAGTAGACCTTGCCGGAGCAGATGACGACGCGACGGATCTTGGCGTCCTTCTGCAGCTTGATCGGTCCGTCCTTGATGACTTCGGCATCGTCCCACAGCAGGCGGTGGAAAGAGGATTCTCCGGCCATTTCGGCGAGGCCCGACACAGCCTTCTTGTGACGCAGAAGCGACTTCGGCGTCATCATGATCAGCGGCTTGCGGAAGTCGCGCTTCATCTGGCGACGCAGGATGTGGAAATAGTTAGCCGGCGTCGTAACGTTGGCGACCTGCATGTTGTCTTCTGCGCAAAGCTGTAGGAAGCGCTCCAGGCGTGCCGACGAATGCTCGGGGCCCTGACCTTCGTAGCCGTGCGGCAGCAGGCAGACCAGGCCCGACATGCGCAACCACTTGCGCTCGCCCGACGATACGAACTGGTCGAAGACCACCTGCGCACCGTTGGCGAAATCGCCGAACTGGGCTTCCCAAAGCGTCAGAGCATTCGGACGGGCCAGCGAGTAGCCATATTCGAAGCCGAGCACAGCCTCTTCCGAGAGCATCGAATTGATGACTTCGTAGCGTCCCTGGGTCGACGACAGGTTGGCAAGCGGCACGTAGCGCTGCTCGGTTTCCTGATCGTAGAGCACCGAGTGGCGCTGCGAGAACGTGCCGCGCTCGCAGTCCTGGCCGGAAAGGCGGATCTTCGTGCCCTCGACGCAAAGAGCGCCGAAAGCCAGCGCTTCTGCCATTGCCCAGTCGATGCCTTCGCCCGACGAGATCATGTTGGCGCGGTTTTCCATGAAGCGCTGGATCGTCCGGTGCGCGTTGAAGCCTTCGGGGATTTCGGACAGCTTGCGGCCGATATCCTTCAGCGTCTTCATCGGCACGGCTGTCTTGCCGCGGCGCTGTTCGTCTGCATTGTCTGCGGTCCGAAGGCCCGACCACTGGCCGTCCAGCCAGTCGGCCTTGTTCGGCTTGTAGTGCTGGCCGGCCTCGAACTCTTCCTCGAGATGCGCGCGCCAGTCGGCCTTCATCTTGTCGACGTCTTCCTGCGAGACGACGCCTTCTTCGATCAAGCGGGCCGAATAGAGCTGCAGGACAGACTGGTGACCACGGATCACCTTATACATCTTCGGCTGCGTGAAGGACGGTTCGTCGCCTTCGTTATGGCCGTAGCGACGGTAGCAGAACATGTCGAGGACGACAGGCTTGTGGAACTTCATGCGGAATTCGGTCGCGACCTTGGCCGCGTAGACGACGGCTTCCGGATCGTCACCGTTGGCGTGGAAGATCGGTGCCTCGATCATCTTGGCGACGTCGGACGGATAGGGCGACGAGCGCGAGTAGGCCGGATTGGTGGTGAAGCCGATCTGGTTGTTGATGATGACGTGCATGGTGCCGGCGACGCGGTGGCCGCGAAGACCGGAGAGGCCAAGGATTTCAGCAATCACACCCTGGCCGGCAAAGGCCGCATCGCCATGGATGAGCAGCGGCATGACCTTGGCGCGCTCGGAAAGCGGGATCGTGTCGCCTTCCCAGACGGTGGCGCCCATGTCCTGCTTGGCGCGGACCTTGCCCATGACGACAGGGTCGACGATTTCCAGGTGCGACGGGTTGGCCGTCAGCGAGACGTGGATCTTGTTGCCGTCGAAATCGCGGTCGGAGGAGGCACCGAGATGGTACTTCACGTCGCCGGAGCCTTCGACTTCGTCGGGCGCATAAGAGCCGCCCTTGAACTCGTGGAAGATGGCGCGGTGCGGCTTGCCCATGACCTGGGACAGCACGTTGAGGCGGCCGCGGTGGGCCATGCCGAACACGGCTTCGCGCACGCCGAGAGCGCCGCCGCTCTTCAGCATCTGCTCCAGCGCCGGGATCAGCGATTCACCGCCGTCGAGGCCGAAACGCTTTGTGCCCTTGAACTTGACATCGAGGAACTGCTCGTAGCCTTCGGCTTCGATGACCTTCTGCAGGATAGCCTTCTTGGCTTCCGGAGAAAACGCGACGCCCTTTTCCTTGCCTTCGATGCGTTCCTGAACCCAGGCTTTTTCTTCCGGGTTGGACATGTGCATGAATTCGACGCCGATCGTCGAGCAATAGGTGCGCTCGAGGATCTCGATCATTTCGCGGACCGAGGCGTATTCGAGGCCGAGAACGTTGTCGATGAAGATCTTGCGGTCGTAGTCGGCCTCGGTGAAGCCGTATGCTTCCGGCGACAGCTCGTGGTAGTCCTCGACCGGGGCAGCGATGCCGAGCGGATCAAGCTTGGCGTGCAGGTGGCCGCGCATCCGGTAGGCACGGATCATCATGATGGCGCGCACCGAGTCGCGGGTCGCCTGGATGATGTCGGCGCCGTCGGTCGGCTTGCCCGCTGCTTCCGCCTTGGCCTTGACCTTGGTCTCCACGACCTTTTCGATCACGCCCCAGTTGCCGTCAAGCGCCGAGACCAGATCGCCACCGGCCGCAATTGGCCAGTTCTTGCGCTGCCACGAGGCGCCCTTGGCTGCCCGCTTCACGTCGCCCGGATTATCGTCCAGCGCCTTGAAGAAGGACTGCCATTCGTCGGAAACCGACGACGCGTCCTGCTCGTAGCGCGCATAGAGTTGCTCGATATAGGCCGCGTTGGCGCCGTCGAGGAACGACGTGATCTGAAATTGCTCGTTGGCTTCTTGTCTTGCCATGGTGATCTGCGGACGCTGGTCCGCCTCCCGACTTGAATGGATTGCCGGTCATTTCCGGCGGCCGCATTTCAATTTTCATCCGCCAGTGGCGGCAGTCATTTCGGGCAGATGCCCTGAAATCGAAATGGGCAGGGGCTGATGTCCCTGCCCTTCTATATCGGATCAGCCCTTGAGGACTTCAACCAGCGTCTTGCCGAGGCGGGCCGGAGACGGCGATACACGGATGCCTGCGGCTTCCATCGCAGCGATCTTGTCTTCCGCGCCACCCTTGCCGCCAGAGATCACGGCGCCGGCATGGCCCATGGTGCGTCCGGGAGGGGCCGTGCGGCCAGCGATGAAGCCGACCATTGGCTTGGAGCGACCACGCTTGGCCTCGTCCTTGATGAACTGCGCCGCGTCCTCTTCAGCCGAACCGCCGATTTCGCCGATCATGATGATCGACTTGGTTTCTTCGTCTGCGAGGAACATTTCCAGGATGTCGATGAACTCGGTGCCCTTGACCGGGTCGCCACCGATGCCGACAGCCGTGGTCTGGCCGAGGCCTTCGTTGGTCGTCTGGAAAACGGCTTCGTAGGTCAGCGTGCCGGAGCGCGACAGGACGCCGACGGAGCCCTTCTTGAAGATCGAGCCCGGCATGATGCCGATCTTGCATTCGTCAGGCGTCATCACGCCTGGGCAGTTCGGGCCGATGAGGCGCGACTTGGAGGCGTCGAGGCGAGCCTTGACCTTGATCATGTCGGCAACCGGGATGCCCTCCGTGATGCAGACGATCAGCGGGATCTCGGCTTCGATGGCTTCGAGGATGGCCGCGGCAGCGCCGGCTGGCGGCACGTAGATGACCGATGCGTCGGCGCCAGTTGCTTCCTTGCCTTCGGCAACGGTTGCAAAAATCGGCAGGGATTCGCCGGCCGAACCGCTCCAGGTCTCGCCACCCTTCTTCGGGTTGATACCGCCGACCATCTTGGTGCCGTGGTAGGCGAGCGCCTGTTCCGTGTGGAACGTGCCGGTCTTGCCGGTCAGACCCTGAACCAGGATCTTGGTGTCTTTGTTAATCAGAATGGACATCAGTTGTCTTCCTCTTCCTCGAACTCGAGGGGATCGAATGCTTCAAAGGCGTCATTGGAAAAGCGGTAGCCTTTGCCGGCGGCCGACTTTTGCGTCAGGTGCGCTTCGAGGTTCTTGGACCACTGGGTACGGAACCAGTCATAGTGCTGGTCGACCTGGGAAATGCCCAGCTCGCCCTTCCAGACGAAGAGGTCTGCATCCTTGATCTTCTCGGCAAAGTAGGCCTGCGCGTCATCGTTGTGCGTGAAATGCGCCCAACGCTCGGCCGTGCCGTCTTCGCTGTCGTATTCGCTGTCCCAGCAGACGAAGTAGCACAGATTGGCATCTGTCTCGTTCGGGCCGAAAGGCTGGCGATTGGGGTTCTTCGGGGATTTGGCCATGGTTTTAAGCTGCTTTCACGGCTGCGACGATCTTCTGGGCGGCATCGTCCAGGTCGTCGGCGGAAATGACATTGAGACCGCTCTCGTTGATGATCTTCTTGCCAAGCGCAACGTTGGTGCCTTCGAGGCGGACAACGAGCGGGACCTGCAGACCGACTTCCTTGACGGCAGCCAGAACGCCTTCGGCAATGACATCACACTTCATGATGCCGCCGAAGATGTTGACCAGGATGCCCTTCACGGCAGGATCGGCCGTGATGATCTTGAAGGCTGCCGTAACCTTTTCCTTCGTCGCGCCACCGCCGACGTCGAGGAAGTTGGCAGGCTCTGCGCCATACAATTTGATGATGTCCATGGTGGCCATGGCGAGACCGGCGCCATTGACCATGCAGCCGATGTTACCATCAAGGGCAACGTAGGCCAGATCGTACTTGGAAGCGGCGATTTCCTTCTCGTCTTCCTCGCTGGTGTCGCGCAGCGCAACGATGTCTTCATGGCGGAACAGCGCGTTGCCGTCGAACGATACCTTGGCGTCGAGGACGCGCAGGCGGCCGTTGGTCATGACGATCAGCGGGTTGACTTCGAGCAGGGCCATGTCGGTTTCGACGAAGGCCTTGTAGAGGATCGGGAACAGCTTTTCAGCGTCCTGGCGAGCTTCGCCTTCGAGCTTCAGCGCATCGCTGAGCTTGGCGACGTCTGCCGCCGTGACGCCCGTCGTCGGATTGATTGCGACGTTGATGATCTTTTCCGGCGTGTCGTGGGCGACGGTCTCGATGTCCATGCCGCCTTCGGTCGAAACGACGAAGGAGACCTGGCCAACGGCACGGTCGACCAGGATGGAGAGGTAAAGCTCGCGGTCGATGTCGGCGCCGTCTTCGATGTAGAG
This sequence comes from Rhizobium rhododendri, assembly GCF_007000325.2. Lineage (GTDB taxonomy): Bacteria > Pseudomonadota > Alphaproteobacteria > Rhizobiales > Rhizobiaceae > Rhizobium > Rhizobium rhododendri. The sequence continues at coordinate 2,957,799 of NZ_CP117267.1, forward strand.
GCGATTGACCTGCTTGCCGGCTTCACCGGTCTGGGCTGTCACCAGCGTGTTGCCGAGCATGTCCTTGACGAAAGCCTGGACTTCCTCGAGCGACTTTGCGAGACGAACGCCGCCCTTGGCTTCCGGCGGCAGTTCCTTGAACTTGCCCTTGCCGCGACCGCCGGCATGGATCTGGCTCTTGACGACGTAGAGCGGGCCCGGAAGCTGCTTGACGGCTGCCTCGGCTTCCGATGCGTTGAAGATGGCAACACCTTCTGCCACCGGTGCACCAAAGCTCTTCAGCAGAGCCTTGGCCTGATATTCATGAATATTCATGGATCTATCCCTATTGGAACGCGACGCTTATTTCAGCGCCAAACTTATTTTAGCGAAGGCGCGATGTTGATGCAGGCTTCGCAGAGACCGGCGACGGCAGCGACCGACTTGTCGAAGGCTTCTTTTTCAGCCTTGTTCATGTCGATCTCGATGATCCGCTCAATGCCGCCGGCACCGATGACAGTCGGCACGCCGACATACATGTCGTTGACGCCGTACTGGCCGGAAAGATACGCGGCGCAAGGCAGCACGCGCTTCTTGTCCTTGAGGTAGGACTCAGCCATTTCGATGGCAGAGGCAGCAGGAGCGTAATAAGCCGAACCGGTCTTGAGCAGGCCGACGATTTCGGCGCCGCCATCACGGGTGCGCTGGATGATCTCCTCGAGGCGCTCCTTGGTGACCCAGCCCATGGTGACGAGGTCCGTCAGCGGAATGCCGCCGACCGTCGAGTAGCGCGCCAGCGGCACCATCGTGTCGCCGTGGCCACCGAGCACGAAGGCCGTGACGTCCTGGACGGACACGTTGAATTCCTTGGCGAGGAAGAGGCGGAAGCGCGACGAGTCGAGGACGCCCGCCATGCCGACGACCTTGTTGGCCGGCAGGCCGGAAAACTTCTGCAGGGCCCAGACCATCGCGTCGAGCGGGTTGGTGATGCAGATGACGAAAGCGTTCGGGGCATACTTCTTGATGCCGGCGCCTACCTGCTCCATCACCTTGAGGTTGATGCCGAGCAGATCGTCGCGGCTCATGCCCGGCTTGCGAGCGACACCGGCGGTGACGATGCAGACATCAGCACCCTCGATCGCCGAGTAGTCGCTGGCGCCGGTTAGGTTGACGTCAAAGCCTTCGACCGGCGAAGACTGGGAAATATCAAGGCCTTTGCCCTGTGGAATGCCGTCCGCGATGTCGAAGAGGACGATGTCGCCCAGCTCCTTCAAGCTGGCGAGATGCGCCAGCGTGCCACCAATCATGCCAGAACCAATGAGTGCGATTTTGTTACGCGCCATTTCGGGATATCCTTTGCGATCGAAAACGATGGCGCGACACTTTGAAGCATCGACCACGGCCGCCAATCGCATAGACCCAACGGCCAAAAATGGCAATTGATTATTTTGTGACGTTAAAATTCAATCGGTTAGATAGAAAAACTCTTACGTAAACGTAAGAATTATTGTCACCATATCGTTATTCGGCCGCTGACTTCGATCGAATCTGGGCGAGATACTCGGCGCTTCGCATCTCGAAAAGGCGTGAGGCCGTGCGGTCGAATTCAAAACCCTCGGTTCCACGGCGCTGCACGAGAAGTGCCTCCGGCATCGCGGCTGCGGAGATCGTCACATGGATGGCGTGATCGTAAAGCGTATCGATGAGAATGATGAAACGCTTGGTCTGGTTGCGTTTTTCCGGCCCGAGCTCCGGAATGCGGTCGATGAAGATCGTGTCGAAACGGGCAGCTATGGCGAGAAAATCTCCGGCTCCTAGCGGCGCCTCGCAGAGATCGGCGAATGAAAACCGCGCCAGCCTGTCGACGGCAGCCGGCACATGGACGGTCCGGCCCTTTCTCTGGATCTCGACTGGCTGTGCCGTGCGGCCGTGAAGCGCCCGCGCCCAGGCTGCATCCATCGCCTTGTCGGTCTCGGCGTTGAGCGGCGTCAGGTAGACAGGCTGACTGTCGTCCTTCTCCATGCGGTAATCGGTCGGCGAATCCAGCGTCACCACGTCGACATAAGTCTTCAAAAGCGTGATGAACGGCGTGAACAACGAACGATTGAGCCCCTCGCGGTAAAGGTTATCCGGCTCGACGTTGGACGTGGTGACAAGAACGCAGCCGAGCGAGAACAGTTCTGAAAACAGCCGCGACAGGATCATCGCATCGGCGATGTCGGTGACGCTGAATTCGTCGAAGCACAACAGCTCCGCCTCGGCAAACAGATCGGCGGCGACAGGCGGAACCGGGTCGGAAAGCTTCGTGTCGCCGTTCTTGATCTTCAGCCGATGGGCCGCGATGCGGTTGTGGACGTCGGCCATGAACTCGTGGAAATGCGCCCGCCGCTTCTTCTTGGACGGTGCCATGGCGAAGAACATGTCCATCAGCATCGTCTTGCCGCGCCCGACGCTGCCGTGAATGTAGAGGCCACGGATCGGCTCGGGCTTCTTGCGCGCCGCAAACAGCCATCCGAGCGCGCTGGACTTCGCAGCCGGCCGCCGCTGCTTGAGAGCGGCCAGCACCCGGTCGAGATGTTTTGCAACATCCATCTGCGCTGCATCCACCTGCAGCGAACCGGAAGCCGTCAGCGATTTCAACTTTTCGCTCACGCTGATCGAGTAGTCAGGCATAGGCTGCATGGAGAGATTCGCCTCGCGCGTCGAAAGATGGCCGGTGGGCCGCAGACCTAGCGGCTAAGCGTGATCGGCTGGCCAGAGGCCGTGGTGCCGGTGAAGCGCGAGTCGGCCGTCTTGTAAACCGAACCCAGCTGGTTGCCGCTGCGGTCCTTGAGAACGACCTGCTTGCCGGCCACTTCCCAGGATCCCATCGTCGTCAGTTCGCCGACGCAGCCACGTGTGCCGCCGCGCGATCCGCTGCCGAGATTGGTGAGTGTCAGGAACATGTCGCAGCTTGTACCGCCGTTGCCGACCTTCCAGCTACCGACCATCGATTCCTTGGTAACATCGAGGCCGGAGGCGGCAAGCGCTGCATTCTGCTGCGGCGCGCCAGCACCCGGGTTTGCCGACGGAGGGGCTGGAAACTGCGAGCCGGTACCGGTCGGGGATGGAAGCTGGCTGGACTGGACCTGCCCGACGGGCGCGGCCTGGATCGGCGGTGGAGAATAGGCTGGCGAAGCGGAGCCATAATCGTTGTTGTAACCCGTCCGCTGGCAACCAGCCAGCGCTACACCGATAACTGCAGCCGTCGCAGCATATTTGAATCGCATTAGGAAACTCCTGAAATAGCCCAGCCTGCCCCGACGTTGGCGCGCAATCACGGCGGAATTATCGTGAAAGGCATTGATGAATCAAGTGAGCACAAGGAGAAATTGTCGCGGGCTGCTGCCCTTGCCGCAGTCATGGGACAAATTTGGCGCATTTTTCCAGACGTCTGAACGAAAGACGCCCTCATATCAACATGAGGGCGGCTTGTAGCGCGATCGTGAGAGTAAGCGACTAGACGCGCCGCTCGACCATCATCTTCTTGATCTCGGCAATCGCCTTGGCCGGATTCAGGCCCTTCGGGCATGTCTGGGCGCAATTCATGATCGTGTGGCAACGATAAAGCCGGAATGGATCTTCCAGATTGTCGAGGCGTTCACCGGTGGCCTCATCGCGCGAATCGATCAGCCAGCGATATGCCTGCAGCAGGACGGCTGGACCGAGATACCGGTCGCCGTTCCACCAGTAGCTCGGACAGGAGGCCGAGCAGCAGGCACACAGGATGCACTCGTAAAGACCGTCCAGCTTCTGGCGGTCGTCATGGCTCTGCTTCCATTCCTTCGCAGGCTCCGGCGATACGGTCTTCAGCCAAGGCTCGATCGAGCGGTGCTGGGCATAGAAGTTCGTCAGGTCAGGAACCAGGTCTTTCACCACAGGAAGGTGCGGCAGCGGATAGACCTTGACGGTACCCTTCACCTCGTCCAGCCCCTTGGTGCAGGCGAGTGTATTGGTTCCGTCGATGTTCATGGCGCAGGAGCCACAGATCCCCTCGCGACAGGAGCGGCGCAGCGTCAGCGTCGGGTCGATGTTGTTCTTGATGTAAAGCAGGGCATCCAGCACCATCGGCCCGCAGTCGTCGACATCGATGTAGAAGGTATCGATGCTCGGGTTCTGACCGTCGTCTGGGCTCCAGCGATAGATCCGCAGTTCGCGGGTGTTCGTCGCACCCTGCGGCTTCGGCCAGACCTTGCCTTCGCGCATCTGAGAGTTCTTGGGGAGAGCGAGTTCAACCATGTCCAGTTCCTCTCAAATCAATACACACGCGCCTTCGGCTCGATCTTCTGCGGATCCATGCCTTCGGCGATCAGTTCGGTGTGAACCGGACGGTAGTCGAGTTTCACTTCGCCTGAGTCGTTGACCCAGGAGAGCGTGTGCTTGCGCCAGTTGACGTCGTCACGGCCGCCGAACGGACCGTCGGTGAAGTCTTCCCGTGCATGCGATCCGCGGCTTTCCTTACGGGCTTCCGCGCCGTAGATCGTGGTGATCGCGTTGGCCATCAGATTGTGCAGTTCGAGCGTCTCGACCAGATCGGAGTTCCAGATCAACGAACGGTCGGTGACCTTTACGTCAGAAAGCTCCTTCCAGATCGCCGACATGCGCTCGCAGCCCGAGGCCAGCGATTCCTGCGTACGGAATACGGCAGCGTCGTCCTGCATGGCATGCTGCATCTTTTCGCGCAGCACCGATGTCGGTGTATGACCATTGGAGAACCGCAGCTTGTCGAAGCGATCCATGATCTTTTCGCAGGCAGCCAGGTTGAGCTGAGGGATTGGCGCAGCGCGATCGATGACTTCGGCAGCGCGGATGGCAGCAGCACGTCCGAAGACGACGAGGTCGATCAGCGAATTGGAGCCAAGGCGATTGGCGCCATGAACCGATGCGCAGCCGGCTTCTCCGACAGCCATGAGGCCCGGAAGGATGCGTTCCGGATTTTCACTGTCCGCATTCAGCACTTCGCCCCAGTAGTTCGTCGGGATGCCGCCCATGTTGTAGTGCACCGTCGGCAGGACCGGGATCGGCTCGCGCGTCACGTCGACGCCGGCAAAGATCTTTGCCGATTCCGAGATACCGGGCAGGCGCTCGTTGAGAACAGCCGGATCGAGGTGGTCGAGGTGCAGGTAGATGTGGTCCTTGTTCTTGCCGACGCCACGCCCCTCGCGGATTTCCAGCGTCATGCAGCGCGATACGACGTCGCGCGAGGCAAGGTCCTTGGCTGATGGAGCATAGCGCTCCATGAAGCGCTCGCCTTCCGAATTGACGAGATAGCCGCCTTCGCCGCGCGCCCCTTCGGTGATGAGACAGCCGGCGCCGTAGATGCCGGTCGGATGAAACTGCACGAACTCCATGTCCTGCAGCGGCAGGCCGGCACGCGCCACCATGCCGCCGCCGTCGCCGGTGCAGGTATGGGCGGACGTTGCCGAGAAATAGGCACGGCCGTACCCGCCGGTCGCAAGCACCACCATCTTGGCGGAGAAGCGATGGATGGTTCCATCGTCGAGGCACCAGGCCATGACGCCGATGCACTTCGAGCCGTCTTCCGACATGATCAGGTCGAGGGCGAAGTATTCGATAAAGAATTCGGCGTTGTGCTTCAGCGACTGTCCGTAAAGCGTGTGCAGGATAGCGTGGCCGGTGCGGTCGGCAGCAGCACAGGTGCGCTGCACGGGCGGGCCCTCGCCGTAATTCTGCATGTGGCCGCCAAACGGCCGCTGGTAGATCTTGCCTTCCTCGTTGCGCGAGAAGGGGACGCCGTAATGCTCGAGTTCGTAAACGGCCTTAGGCGCTTCCATCGTCAGATACTGCATGGCATCGACGTCGCCGAGCCAGTCGGAGCCCTTGACGGTGTCGTAGAGATGCCACTGCCAGCTGTCCGGCGTCATGTTGCGCAGCGACGCAGCGATACCGCCTTGAGCGGCCACCGTGTGCGAGCGGGTCGGGAATACCTTGGTGATGCAGGCGGTCTTGAAGCCCTGTTCGGCCATGCCGAGCGTGGCGCGGAGACCCGCGCCGCCGGCACCGACGACGATCACGTCATAGGAGTGATCGACGTACTTGTAGTCCTTGCCGGTCCGTTCGGGCCCATTCTGATTGGGTGAGGTTGGTGCCATGATGCAATTATCCTACGAACGCGATTTTCAGAATGGCGAAGAGACAGAGCCCAGCGACGACGATCGAAAAGAACGTGTTGAGCATCAGCAAGACGAGTTTGCCGACTTCGCCATGGACGTAGTCCTCGATGATCACCTGCATGCCGAGCCGCATGTGGATCACGCCCGAAATCACCATCAGCGCGAAGATCACGGCGACAAACGGGTTCGACAGCGCGTGCACGACAACAGCATAAGGTGCGCCGGCGTAAATCATCAGGAAGACGACGAAGAAGATAAACAACGGCACGTTGGCGACGGCCGTCAGCCGCTGGCGCCAGAAATGCTCCGTGCCGTCCTTGGCCGAACCGAGACCGCGAACGCGGCTGAGAGGGGTGCGCATATCCATGACCAGAACCCTCAGAAACGCATCGCCAGGGCAACAGCCCAGACGATGGCGGTGAGACAGAGCGAACCGATCAGATTGGCGATCGCCAGCTTGGTGGAAAAATGCTTCTCGAAACCATGGCCGAGATCCCACATAAAATGGCGGAAGCCGCCGAGCATGTGGTGCAGCAGCGCCCAAGTATAGCCAAGCAGGATCAGCCGGCCGATGATCGTGCCGAGAAACCAGTTGGCCCAGTCGAAATAAAACTGGCCCGACGCGGCGGCGACAAGCCACCAGACGACCAAAAGCGTGCCGACGTAGAGCGCTCCACCGGTAATGCGATGGATGATCGACATGGCCATGGTCGGGATGAGTTTGTAGATTTGAAGATGCGGCGATATAGGCCGATTATGTGTGACGTTCGCCATCAAGACCTCGCGGCGTTACGATGCGCTTCCAATGCGGGCAATCCCGGGCAACACACGAATGACAAAGTCCTATGTGCGTTGCATCAGTCGCGTGGTTTAATCACCGAAATGCCTGCCGACAAGCACTATTGCAGTCCATAGAAAATTTAATCGATTGACGTCATCCACACGCCGATTTCGCCGTATTACTCTCTTGCGAGTTAACCATCCGGGTGGATTTGTCGCCCGCTGCGTGGACTTGGTCTTCCACTTCCGGCACTCTTCCTTAACTTTTTGTTAACGGTTATTTGTCCGGAGGCCGGCATGCCTGGTGTTTTCTCGCGAATCGGTACGATCCTTGGCGCAGCAGCACTGAGCGGAACCCTGGCGTTGCCTGTTCTGGCGAACGACTACCACGGCCACGGCCGGACCATTTTCCATCAGGGAGCGCACGCCTCCGGCTTTCGGAACCGCGAGGCCGGTGGACACCGCTTCTACGCCGACGATCGCAGCCCGCGCCAGGGCCATGAACACAGCCGTTTCGATCCCAGCGGTTATCGCAGCCATGCGCCCGAGCGCCAATTTACCGACGGGCACATGCGTAGAAACCATTTCCGGATGCTGGCGTCCCGGGATTTTTCGACGCGGCGTGGCGGTGGCATCGCCGTTATCGAGCGCCGTCAGCCGGACTATAATTTCATCAGTAATTACGCCGGCTCGGTCGATGTCTACCATGCCAATGGCGGCACCTATATCACCGGCTATGGCGACGGCGGCTACACCGGGTCAAGCGCCCCTGTCATGGCGCCGCGCGCAAAAATCATCGATGTCGCCCGCACGCGCAACGGCTGCGCCTACGAAAACGGCGTCTGCGTCATCAGGCCCTGATCGTCAGTCTGCGGAGAACCGCCACACGGTCGTCTTCTTGATGTCGCTGTCCTCGAGGGCGCGCGTGACCGGCACTTCATAGGTCGCCTGGAATGTGAGACCCGCTTTCGGCAGGTAGGCTCGCCCGGGATCGCCGACGAGAACGACGATGCCCCGGGAGGTGAGTGCCGATAGCCAGGGGACGAGCCGGTCTGCAAATTCGCGATCGTAGAACACGTCGCCAGCGAGCAGCACGTCCGCGTCGACGGGAAGGCCGACGATATCATCGCCGGAAAACCCGATATCGGCCCGATTTTCCGCAGCATTCAGCCGCACTGCCGTTTCCGCCCACGGATCGATATCCACCGCCAGCACCTTTGCAGCACCCGCATGTGCGGCGGCAATGGCCACCAGCCCCGATCCACTGGCAAAATCCACCACACGCTTGCCGGCGACGACATCGGGGTTATCGAGCACGAAACGCGCCAGGCCCTGGCCTCCCGCCCAGGCAAAGGCCCAGAACGGTGGTGGCAGGCCGATCTCCTGCAGCTCCTCCTCGGTCTTCAGCCAGAGGTCATGGGCTTCGCTCGCCAGATGCAGCCGGATCTCAGGCACATGCGGCGGCGCCAGCACATCGGTGTTAGCGCGGATAAAAGCTTCCGGCTCGGTCTTCACTCGCGGCTCAGCGGGGCGGATTGTCGAGGCCGCCCATCCGGCAGACCTCCAGATATTCCTCGTCGGTGACCGGCTGCACGGACAGCCGCATCGAGGTCACCAGCGACATTTTCGCCAGCTTCTCGCTCGCCTTGACATCCTTCAGCGTCACCGGCTTCGGCATATCGCAGACGGCGCGGATGTCGACGCAATCCCACTTCGGATCGCCCTTGGCGCTGGAATCCGGATGCGACAAGGCACAGACCTCGACGATACCGACGATCTCGAGCCCTTCGTTCGAGTGGTAGAAAAAGCCCTTGTCGCCGATCTTCATCGCCCGCATGTGGTTGCGCGCCAGATAGTTGCGCACGCCGGTCCATTCGGTGCCGGCCTCGCCCGCATCCTTCTGCGCCTGCCAGCCCCAGGTCTTCGGTTCGGACTTGAACAGCCAGTGAGCCACGATCACGCCTCCGGCTTGTTGAATACCCAGTTGAACGGCTTGACCTCGACGCTTTCGAACAGGCCGGCCTTGGCATAGGGATCGGCATCGGCCAGGGCCTGCGCATCGGCGAGCGACGCCGCTTCGACGATCACCAGGCTGCCGCAGGGCTTTTCATCCGAGCCGAGGAACGGGCCGGCCATCTTCAGCGTGCCCTCGTCATTCAGCTTGTTCAGATGCTCGACATGGGCAGGGCGGGTGTCCATGCGGACATGTAGATGGTCGGGTTTGTCCTTGCAGAGAAAAGCGAAAAGCATGGGTTTGCTCCTGTTTTGTGGTCAGATCTATTCGGTGGTGATCGGCCGCGTCATCAATTGTTCGATGGCGTCGGAAATATCGAGCGTGCCGTCGATAATGGCCGCAACCGCTTCGGTGATCGGCATGGCGATGCCGAGTTCGGCGGCAAGCCGAACGGCGACGGAAGCGGCAAGCGCCCCTTCGACCAGTCCCCCCTGCGCCGGATCCCGAAGCTCGCCGCGACCAAGCGCGATGCCGAAGCGCAAGTTGCGCGACTGGTGGCTGGTCGCAGTCAGCACGAGATCGCCAAGGCCGGAGAGGCCGCGCACCGTCTCCGCCTGCCCGCCCTGCGCGCCGACGAAGCGCGACATCTCGGCCAGTCCCCGGCTGATCAGCGCCGCGCGGGCCGAATCGCCGATGCCACGGCCTTCGACGATGCCGCAGGCAATCGCCAGCACGTTCTTCAGCGCGCCGCCCAGCTGGACGCCGATCCGGTCATCGGAGGCATAGAGCCGGAATGTCCGCCCCGAAATTGCCTGCGCCAACCGTTCGGCATCAGCCATGTCCCCGGCGGCGACAGCCATTGCCGTCGGCAGGCCCTTGGCAATATCGGCGGCAAAACCGGGGCCTGAAAGTACAGCGATGGCATGATGCGGCAATTCGCGTTCCAGCATTTCCGTCAACAGCGAGCCGGAAACACGATCGATACCCTTGGCACACGTAACGACGACGGCATCCTTCGAGAGGTATCTTCCATACTGTCGCGCTGCATCTGCCTGTGCCTGGGAGGGCATCGCAAACAACACGATATCGGCATGGGAAACCGCATCCGGTTCGGCGGAAAAGGTGAGACCGCCCGGAAGCGCAATGCCGGGCAAAGCCGCTTCGTGCCGGCGCTCGGCGGCAAGTTTGGCCATCAGCGCCGCATCGCGGCCGACGAGCACCACCTCGTGGCGGCCGGCCTGGGCAATGACGGAGGCCAGCGCCGTTCCGAAGGCGCCGGCGCCGATAACCGCGATGCGCTCCGTGCCACTCATGATTTTGCGCCCCGACGGCCGTGGCCGATCAGCGCCGCAGCATTAGCGTCCAGCGGCCAGCGCGATCGCGGCGCCACCGAGAGATCGTCTGCAGGTTCACCGGTTGCCATCCGCTCGAGGCCGGCCCAGGCGATCATCACGGCATTGTCGGTGCAAAGATGCAGCGGCGGAGCGATGAAGCGGAAGCCCCGCTGGTCGCATAGCTCCTGCAAGGTCCGGCGCAATTCGAGATTGGCGGCAACACCGCCGGCAACGACCAGCGCCGGACGATCCGACAATTGCGGAAACTCGGCCTTGAAGCGTTGCAGCCCGCGCCCGATGCGATCCTTCAGTGTCCGCGAAATGGCCTTCTGGAAGGAGGCGCAGATATCGGCGATATCCTGATCCGAAAGCGGCGCGATCTCCATTGCGGCATGCCGCACGGCAGTCTTCAGGCCGGAAAAGGAAAAATCGAGCCGCGCCTCACCGACCAGCGGCCTGGGGAAGACGAACCGGTCGGCATTGCCGGTCTTTGCCGCCTTTTCCACCGCCGGACCGCCGGGATAGGGCAGGCCCAGCAGCTTGGCCGTCTTGTCGAAGGCTTCGCCGAGCGCATCGTCGATCGTCGTGCCCCAGCGCTCGTAGACGCCGACGCCGCGCACCAGGATCAGTTGCGTGTGGCCGCCGGAGACCAGCAGCATCAGATAGGGAAAGGCCAGCCCATCGGTCAGGCGCGCCGTCAGCGCATGGCCTTCGAGATGGTTGATGGCATAGAGGGGCTTGCCCGAGGCACGCGCCATCGCCTTCGCCGTCATCAACCCGACCAGCAGACCACCGATCAGGCCAGGGCCGGACGTTGCGGCAATCGCATCGACGTCGGCAAGCGACACATTGGCGCGTTTCAAAGCTTCTTCGATAAGCGTATCAAGCGCCTCGACATGGGCGCGGGCCGCGATTTCGGGGACCACGCCGCCATAGGCACTGTGCTCCTCCATCTGGCTGAGAACGACGTCGGACAATACAGAGCACTGCCCGTCCGAACGGCGTTCGACAACGGCAGCGGCGGTTTCGTCGCAGCTTGTTTCGATGCCGAGAATGCGGAGAAAGGGCGTCATGGAACCTGAACGTCGGATTGCGGTGCAGTCTAAACCTGTTTACGAGAACTGTCGGTAACAACGGATCAATACGGATGCAAACGAAACCTTTCCGGATCGGCACACGCGGTAGTCCGCTTGCGCTGGCCCAGGCCCACGAGGCGCGAGACCGGCTGATTGCCGCCCATGGCCTGCCCCCGGAAATGTTCGAGATCGTCGTCATGACGACAATGGGCGACCGCATTACCGACCGTTCGCTGGCTGAAATCGGCGGCAAGGGGCTGTTCACCCAGGAACTCGAACTGCGGCTTTTGACCGAGGACCTGGACTTTGCCGTGCATTCGGCCAAGGACATAGCCACCAATCTGCCCGAAGGCCTCTATCTCTCCGCCTTCCTGCCGCGCGAAGATATCAGGGATGCCGTGATCGGCCGCACGGCGCCGAGCCTGATGGAATTGCCGCAGGGCGCAACGGTCGGCTCTGCATCGCTTCGCCGGCAGGCACTGATCAGACGCATCCGCCCGGATATCAATGTCATCGTCTTTCGCGGCGCAGTCGACACGCGGCTGCGCAAGTTGCACGAAGGCCAGGCCGATGCCACGCTTCTGGCCGTGGCCGGGCTGAAGCGACTGGGCAAGGTCGACGTGCTTACCGAGATACTCGACCCCGACGCCTTTCCGCCGGCGCCGGCGCAGGGCGCAATCGCCATCGAAAGCCGGGTCGGAGACATCAGGACCGACGCGCTGCTGGCGCCGATCAACGACATCCCCACCTTCGACACCGTCTCCTGCGAGCGCGGCTTCCTCGCGACGCTCGACGGCTCCTGCCGCACGCCGATTGCCGGCTACGCAACCTGCGACGGCGACAACCTGCGCTTTTTCGGCATGATCCTCACCCCGGACGGCCGCATCGAGCACAACATCACCGTCGAAGGCCGGCGCTCGGATGCCGAAGCCCTTGGCGCTGCGGCCGGCGAGGCGGTGCGTGACAAGGCCGGCCCGACCTTTTTCGATAGCTGGAGCTGACCGATGCGCGTGCTCGTCACACGTCCCGCAGCATCGGGCGAGCGCACCGCGAAAAAGCTCGAAGCGCGCGGCCATGAGGCACTGCTCTTGCCGCTGACGGCAGCAGTCCACGATCCCGAGGCGGCATCGGCGGCACTGGACAACTCCACCGGCGCCATTGCCGTTACCAGCGCAGAGGCGCTCCGTGCATTGCAGGCCATCGGCCCGGCGCTCTCCGCACATATCGGACGACCGCTCTTTGCCGTCGGCAAGGCAACCGCCGAAAAGGCAGTCGCAGCCGGTTTCACCACTGTCCACCATTCCCAAGGCGATGGCACTGAACTTGCCGATCTCGTGGCCAGCCAGAAATTCTTGTTGGGTGATCGTCCGCTGACTTATCTCGCAGGCTACCCCCGCGCGTCAGGCTTCGAAAAGCAGCTTTCCCTGCACGGCGTCCCGTTCGACTGCATCGAATGCTACCGCATGGAGCCGGTAGAGCCGCCTGAAACACTGCTGCAGAGCCTTTTCAGCGACGTTCCTGTCGATGCAGTGCTCTTCTACTCCAGTCACACCGCCAGACGTTTTTTCGGCCTCGCTACAGTATCCAGGCATCTGGAGAAGCTGAAAAAGACGCGACTTCTTTGCCTGAGCGCGACGATTGCCACAATCGTCCCCTACCCGTTGCGATCAGCGGTCGAAATAGCGGAGATCCCGGAGGAAGACAGCATGCTCGGCCTTCTCGATCCCGATCCGAGCGCTAATTTGATCTAAGCTCTTTCCATAAACCGCTTCACTGTCTACCTTCTTCGCAGTGCATCACATGAGGACGCCATGATCCCCGGTAATCCGCCGCATCATACGAAGCCCGACGAAGAGCCCGTAACGATCGATCTGGAAGCCAACGCGGCTGACCGCCGCGAAGCCGAGATCGAAAGTCACAAGGACGAAATCGGCACCTCCGCCACGGACACAGTGGACATCAAGCCGCAGCCCGAGCCGGAACCGGCATACGAGCCCGCCGGAACAACGCCGACAGAGCCACCGGCCCCGACAGCCACGGCACCCGCCAACAGCACCACGGGACTGATTGCAGCCGGCATCGTCGGCGGCCTGATCGCGCTGATCGGTGCCGGAGCGCTGCAATATGCAGGCGTCCTGCCCGCCGCTTCCGGAAATGATAAGCAGCAATTCACGTCGTTGGACGCTGAGATCGACGGGCTGAAGCAGAGCGTCGCCAACCTGGCCACCTCTCCCGCAGCAACGCCGGATGCCGCGCTGGAAGCACGCATTGGCGCGCTCGAGACAGCCCTAAAGAACAACCCGCAGGCAGCAACCGCCAACGGCGCCGTCGACACCGCCTCCGCCCAGAAAATTTCCGATCTGACGGCCGAAGTCGACCAGCTCAAGGCCAGCCTGACGCAGACCTCGCAGACGCAGGCCACGACCGGCGCCGACATCAGCAAGCGGCTGGACGATGCTGAAAAGAAACTGAACGACCCGGGCAAGGATGTCGCCGTTGCCCAGGCAATCGCTGCTGCCGGCCTCAAGGCGGCGATCGATCGCGGCGGCCCGTTCCGCGCCGAACTCGACACCTTTGCCGGCGTCTCTCCTAACGACCCGACAGTGGAAACCCTGGGCAAGTTTGCCGAAACCGGCGTGCCATCGCGCGCGGAACTGATCCGCCAGGTCCCGGATGTTGCCACCACCATCATCGGTGCGACAGAAAAGCCGGCTGAAACCCAGGGCTGGAGCGACCGCCTGATGGAAAGCGCCAAGTCGCTGGTGACCGTTCGCCCCGTCGGCAATATCAAGGGTGACGGAGTCGACGCCATTGCCGCCCGCTTCGAGGACAAGATCCGCAACGGCGACCTGCCGGGCGCTGTCAGTGAGTGGAATAGTCTCCCGGAAACCGGCAAGATGGCATCGGCGGCGTTCAAACAGTCGATCGAAGCCAGGATCAAGGTCGAGGATCTCGTCGGTGAAACCCTGTCGAAGGCGATTGCCGGCGCCGGCAAGCAGAGCTGAGGTAAGAACATGATCGTCAGACTGCTTGTCTTTATCGTCCTGATCCTTGCACTCGGTTACGGCTTCTCCTGGCTGGCCGATCGTCCGGGCGACCTGTCGCTGATGTGGGGTGGCGAGCTATATCAGACCAAGCTGATTGTCGCCGCCAGCCTGCTGATCGCCATCGTCGCTGCTGTCATGATCGTCTGGTCGCTGCTGCGGATGATCTGGACCTCGCCCCATGCCGTCAGCCGCTATTTTCGGGCCCGCAAGCGTGACCGCGGCTATCAGGCATTGTCGACCGGGCTGATTGCCGCCGGCGCCGGCAATGCGCTGCTGGCCCGCAAGATGGCTGCTCGTTCGCGTGGCCTGATCCGCGCCGACCAGGAACCTCTGATCAGCCTTCTCGAGGCGCAGGCAGCGCTGATCGAAGGCAACCACGACGAGGCGCGCGCCAAGTTCGAGCTGATGGCCAAAGATCCGGAGACCCGGGAACTCGGCCTCCGTGGCCTCTATCTCGAGGCCAAGCGCCTCGGTGCCGATGAAGCTGCCCGGCAATATGCCGAACAGGCTGCAGACAAGGCGCCCTACCTGCCTTGGGCAGCACAGGCGACGCTCGAATATCGCAGCCGCGCCGGCCGCTGGGACGATGCCATCCGTCTTCTCGACCAGCAGAAGGTCGCAAGGGTCATCGGCAAGGACGAGGCGAACCGACTGCGCGCCGTGCTTCTGACGGCACGCGCCACCGACCGGCTCGACGCCAACCCGACCGGTGCGCGCGACGACGCGCTGGCCGCCCTGAAGCTTTCCGACAATCTCGTGCCTGCCGCGCTGATTGCCGCCAAGGCGCTGTTTCGCGAAGACAAGATCCGCAAGGCAGCAGCGGTGCTGGAGGATGCCTGGAAGGTTTCTCCCCATCCCGAAATAGGCCGCGCCTACGTTCGCGCCCGCAGCGGCGACAGTGTGCTGGATCGCCTGAAACGCGCCGAGAAGCTGGAAGCGCTGCGACCCAACAATGTGGAAGCATTGCTGATCACGGCGCAGGCAGCACTCGATGCCGGCAATTTTGCTGTCGCCCGCAGCAAGGCGGAAGCCGCCGCCCGCATGCAGCCCCGCGAGGGCGCCTTCATGCTGCTCGCCGACATAGAGGACGCCGAGACACGCGACCAGGGACGCACCCGCCACTGGCTCGCCCAGGCCTTGCGCGCACCGCGCGACCCGGCCTGGATGGCCGATGGTTTCGTGTCCGACAAGTGGCTCCCGGTTTCTCCGATCTCGGGCAAGCTCGATGCCTTCGAATGGCGGTCGCCTTTCAGCCAACTTGAAGGACCGGTCGAGGAAGGCACGGTCGCCTCTTTCGAGACGGCGCTCCGCAACCTGCCGCCGCTGGCGGATCTGCGCCCGGCCGCTGCTCCAGTTTCCGGGCAACCTGTCCAGGAGCCACCTGCTGTAGCCAAGCCTTTGCCATCGGGACCGTTGCCAGCCAACTCTCCGCCAGCCAAACCCATGCCGGCCAGAACGCAGCCATCGACGGCGCTGGTCACCGTGACAAAACCCGAAAGCCCGAAAAAGCCCGAGCCCCGCCCCTTCTTTGGCGGCGCCCCGGACGATCCGGGTGTCCGCACCACAAAGGCAGATCTGGAGCCCAAGACCCGGCTGAAGCTTTTTTAAGAATGAAACCGCATGTTTGAACGCTTCCAGGAATTCTTTCAAAGTCTGACGACAGATCATTCGAAGCCCGGCCTTGCGCCCGACGATCCACGGATCTCGGTGGCGGCGCTCTGCATCCAGGTGATGGAGGCCGACGGCAAGGTCGAGGCCAGCGAGAAGAAGGCCCTGCGCCGGTTGCTCAAGGACCAGTATGGCCTCGATGGCCGTGAGCTGGATGCGCTGATCGCGGCAGGCACCGAGGCCGAGAACGAGGCCGTCGACTATTTCCGCTTTACCTCGGATCTCAAGCGCCATCTCGACAGCGACCAGCGCATAGAACTGATCGGCATCCTCTGGGATATCGTCTATGCCGATGGCGAGCGCAGCGAAATGGAAGACGATGCCATCTGGCGGATCGCCGAGTTGCTGGGCGTGTCCGGCCGCGAGCGCATCATGAAGCGGCAGGAGGCAGCGGCGCGGGTGCCGGGCCTCGCCGTGGAGGCCGACGATGCGGATTGAGGCGGCCAACAGCTGCCACCGCCGGCCGATCCTGATCGTGTTGCACCAGGAGCGCTCCAGCGCCGGGCGCGTCGGGCAGATGCTGCTGCAGAAGGGCTACGACCTGGATATTCGCCGTCCCGTCCTCGGCGATCCCCTGCCGGAAACCCTTGAGGCGCACGGCGGCGCCGTTGTCTTCGGCGGACCGATGAGTGCCAACGACAGCGATCCCTTCGTGCGCTCGGAAATCAGCTGGCTGGATGTTCCGCTGCGAGAGAACCGCCCGTTCCTCGGCATCTGCCTCGGTGCCCAGATGCTGGTGCGCCAGCTCGGCGGCAAGGTACAGGCCCGGCCGGATGAAAAGGCTGAAATCGGCTGGTATCCGCTGCATCCGACCGAGCGCGGACGTCAGCTGATGCGCTGGCCGCCTATGGTCTACCACTTCCACCGCGAAGGCTTCGATCTGCCCGCTGGAGCGGAGCTCCTGGCCAAGGGCGATACCTACCCCAACCAGGCATTCCGCTATGGCGAAAACGCCTGGGGCCTGCAGTTTCACGCCGAACTGACCCGTGCCATGATGCAGCGCTGGGTCGTCCATGGTGCCCATCGCTTCGCACTGCCCAACGCCCAACAAGGTCGAGATCATCTGGAGGGCCGTATGCTTTTCGACGGTGCGCTCAGGCAGTGGCTGTCGGAATTTCTCGATATCGTCTTCGAGACGCAGGTCGCGGTCGCGGCCTGAACCGATCAGGCTGACCCTGCGGCGTTTTCATCCGGGGCATCCAGCGCGTCGATCTTGCGCAGCTGCGGAAAGCCTATTGCCCAGATGATAGCCACTGCCAAGGTGCCGACACCGCCGATCACGACCGCCGGCACCGCCCCGAATACGGAGGCCATCGTCCCCGCACGGAATTCGCCGAGCTCGTTCGAGGCACCGACAAAGACCATGTTGACGGCATTGACCCTGCCTCGAACATGATCCGGCGTCCACAGGGCAATCAGGGTTTCCCGCACATAGACCGAGATCATGTCTGAAGCGCCCATGATCATCAGGGCAACGATCGACAGCCAGGGCGTGCTGGACAGGCCGAAAATCAGCGTTCCCACACCGAACATCGCCACGCCGGCAAACATGTAGACGCCTGCCCGATGACGGAGCGGATAGGTAGCCAGCAGCACCGCCGTAGCGATAGCGCCGACACCCGGTGCTGCCCGCAACAGCCCAAGCCCCCAGGGTCCGAGTGTCAGGATATCGCGGGCAAAGATCGGCATCAGCGCCACGGCGCCGCCGAGCAGCACTGCGAACAAGTCGAGCGAAATTGCACCGAGTACGACCTTCTCAGACCATATGAAGCGGTATCCGGCGAGGATGGTGCTCCAGTTGGTTGCCATCCCCGTGCTCCGCTGGACGGGCTTGGCAATCATCTGGATCAGGATGGCGCCGAGAATGGAAAATACCGCGGCCACCGCATAGGCAAAGCTTGGTCCAAGACCGTAGAGCAGACCACCGGCAACAGGACCAACGATTGCAGCAGTCTGCCACGAGGACGAATTCCAGGCGACGGCATTCGACAGGTCTTTTGGCGGGACGAGATTGGGCGCCAGCGACTGTGTGGCCGGCCCAAGGAAAGCCCGTTCGATCCCCATGATGGTGAGAATGCCGAAGACCGGCAACGGTGCGAATGATCCCGTCGACGTCATCACCCACAGCGCCACGGCACAGAGCGCACCGACCAGCGTGCAGATTGCCACGATGTGGCGGCGGCTGTAGCGATCCGCGACCGAACCGGTGACCAGCGTCAGAAGCAGCGACGGCAGGAACTGCACGAGGCCGATAAGGCCCAGGTAGATGGCGCTGCCCGTCTGGTCGTACATCTGCCAGCCGACGGAGACACTGATGATCTGCGCGGCGAAGGAAACGAGAAAACGGGCAAAGAAGAAACGCGTGTAGGAAACATGGCGGAATGCGGCGAAGCGATCCGCAGACGAGATAAGCGACATGAACGGCTTTCCGTTAGCGACCGCCGTAGATCCCCCACGGCCGTTAAACATGATTCATCGTGCCGGCGGGCATACCACTTGCTCGCGCCTTCGCCAATGTCTACATGTCTGTCAATCGCGAAATGGAGACGTACATGTCCGGAATACTTCTGGCGCTCTTTCAAGTCATTGATATCGTCTTGCAGCTTTACGTCTACATCCTGATAGCCAGTGCCATCTTCTCATGGCTCTACGCCTTCAACGTGATCAATTCGAGCAACCAGTTCGTGAACTCGGTCGGCCGCTTCCTCTACAATGTCACCGAGCCGGTTCTCAATCCCCTCCGGCGCATCTTGCCGAACCTCGGCGGCATCGACATTTCGCCGATTGTCGTGTTGCTGATCATCTTCTTCATTCAGGCGGTCCTGCATAACACGGTCTACCCGGCCCTCCTTCAACTGACGATGTGAGCAGCGCCTGGCGCAAGCTTGCAGACCATGTCCGATTGTCCGTCCGGCTGACGCCGAATGGCGGCCGCGATGAGATAGACGGTATCGAGACCGGCGCCGATGGCGAGGTCCATATCAAGGTGCGCGTCAGCGATGTGCCCGAAAAGGGCAAGGCCAACAAGGCGCTGATCGCCTTGCTGGCGAAAAGGCTCGGCCTGCCGAAATCCTCCATCAGCATCATTTCCGGCGACACAGCGCGCAAAAAAATCCTCCGGATCGACGGCGACCCGGAGGAAATATGCAAGGCTCTCTATGCTGTCGTAGAAGCCTGATCAGGCCTTCTTCTCGGCCGCATTGTGGCGAGCGATGGCTTCGAGGATCAATTCGCCGGCTTCCTTGGCACCCTTCCAGCCATAGATCTTCACCCACTTGCCGGGCTCCAGATCCTTGTAATGCTGGAAGAAATGCTCGATCTGCTTGATGGTGATATCAGGCAGGTCAGTGTATTCCTTGACCTTCTCGTAGCGCAGCGTCAGCTTCGGCGACGGGACGGCAATGATCTTCTCGTCCTTGCCGGAGTTGTCTTCCATCATCAGCACGCCGATAGGGCGGACGTTGATGACGCAGCCGGGAACGAGCGGCCGGGTGCTGGCGATCAGCACATCGATCGGGTCGCCGTCTTCCGACAGCGTATGCGGCACGAAGCCGTAATTGCCTGGATAGGTCATCGGCGTGTAGAGGAAACGGTCGACGACAAGCGTGCCGGCTTCCTTGTCCATTTCGTACTTGATCGGGTCGCCGCCAACCGGCACTTCGACGATGACGTTGACGTCTTCAGGTGGATTTTTACCAATGGAAATTGCGTCGATGCGCATGGGAGTCCCCTAAACTATGATAGCTGCCAGCCACTTAATCGGAAATAACCGGTAAGGCAACAGCGCTTCGAAAGCATGGCCTGCTTTGAGCCAAGGCCAAAAACCCCGACACCTACAAATGAATTGGCGGCGAAATTACGACGGCCGCCGCATTATGCCCGACCGCCGTGATCGCCAGCCGGCCTTACGGCCAGACAAAGCCGATCTTCTTCACCTGCTCGCCGCCAAAGGTCTCCAGCCCCTCGCAGAAATCGAGCCCGCCGTGGCTGCGATAGAAACGCTCGGCATTCTCGTTGTCTTCCAGGCACCAGACAACCATGCCCTTGCAGCCCAGCGACTTCAGCAGCCGCCGCGCCTCGCCGAACAGCAGACGGCCGAGGCCGATCCCCTGATATTCCGGACGGAGATAAAGCTCGTAGATCTCGCCTTCCTGCGGTAGCGCACTTGCCCGGTTGAGGCCAAGTGTCGCATAGCCTGCAACGGTGCCGGCAACATCGAGAACGAGCAGGGTCGCCGGTCCGCGCGTCGCCCGGCGCCACCAGGCTTCGCCGCGCCGCTCGATCATCTGCGACAGTGCACGGTGTGGAATGATGCCGGTGTAGGCATACTGCCAGGACAGCCGATGCGTCTCCGAAATGGCTCGGGCATCGTGCGGTTCAGCCCGCCGGACATCAATCGATAACGTTTTCATAACGCCTACTTTGGCCCGGCAACCGCAAATTAACCATCCAGCAATATTGCCGGAAACCATTTGCCCACAGGCTTTATGTGTGGACTAGCGCCAAACGTTAACTCTTTTTTAACGGATGTCACAAGAGGCCAAAAATCGAACATGCAAATAAAAAACCCCGATGCAAGCACCGGGGTTTGAGGTCTTCTGGGTGTCGAAAAGCCTTATGCGCTCTTCTTGCCGAAACGCTTGCGATCGTTCGGGTCCAGATAGGTCTTGCGCAGACGAATGGACTTCGGCGTGACTTCCATGAGTTCGTCGTCCTGGATCCAGGAGAGCGCCCGGTCGAGCGTCATGCGGATCGGCGGCGTCAGGCGGACAGCTTCGTCCTTGCCGGCAGACCGGATGTTGGTCAGCTGCTTGCCCTTCAGCACGTTGACTTCGAGGTCGTTGTCACGCGTGTGGATGCCGATGATCATGCCGGCATAGACCTTTTCACCTGGCTCGATGATCATCGGGCCGCGATCTTCAAGGTTGAACATGGCGTAGGCCACGGCTTCCCCGGACTGGTTGGACAACAGGACGCCGTTGCTGCGGCCGCCGATTTCGCCCTTGAAAGGCTGGTAGCTATGGAACAGGCGGTTCATGATCGCCGTGCCGCGCGTGTCGGTCAAAAGCTCCGACTGGTAGCCGATCAGGCCGCGGGTTGGCGCGTAGAATACCAGACGCAGACGATTGCCGCCCGACGGACGAAGCTCGACCATCTCGGCCTTGCGCTCGGACATCTTCTGGACAACGATACCGGAATGCTCTTCGTCGACGTCGATGACGACTTCTTCGATCGGCTCCAGCTTGTTGCCGTTTTCGTCGTCATGCATGACGACGCGAGGACGCGACACAGCCAGTTCGAAGCCTTCGCGGCGCATGGTTTCAATCAGAACGGCGAGCTGCAATTCGCCGCGGCCGGATACGTAGAACGAATCCTTGGCTTCCGACTCTTCGACCTTCAGCGCAACGTTGCCTTCGGCTTCCTTCATCAGGCGGTCGCGGATGACGCGCGAGGTAACCTTGTCGCCTTCGGTGCCGGCCAGCGGGCTGTCGTTGACGATGAAGGACATGGTGACGGTCGGCGGATCGATCGGCTGGGCATGCAGCGGCTCGGTAACAGCCGGATCGCAGAAAGTATCGGCAACCGTGCCCTTGGAAAGGCCGGCGATGGCGATGATGTCACCTGCGAAGGCTTCTTCGATCGGCTGGCGCTCGATGCCGCGGAACGCGAGGATCTTCGAGATACGGCCGGTTTCGATGGTCTTGCCATCGACGCCCATGACCTTGACAGGCTGGTTCGACTTGATCGAACCGGAATGGATGCGACCGGTGATGATACGGCCGAGGAACGGGTTGGCTTCGAGCAGCGTGCCGATCATGCGGAACGGGCCTTCGCCGACAGTCGGCTCTGGTACATGCTTGAGCACGAGGTCGAGCAACGGGCCGAGGCCCTGGTCCATCGGGCCTTCTGGTGCAGTGTTCATCCAGCCAGCACGGCCGGAACCGTAAAGGATCGGGAAGTCGAGCTGTTCGTCGGTAGCGTCGAGGGCAGCAAAGAGGTCGAAGACTTCGTTGACGACTTCTTCGTGACGCGCGTCCGGACGGTCGATCTTGTTGATCGCGACGATCGGGCGAAGGCCGACCTTCAGCGCCTTGCCGACCACGAACTTGGTCTGCGGCATCGGGCCTTCGGCAGCATCGACCAGCACGATAGCGCCATCTACCATCGAAAGGATACGCTCGACTTCGCCGCCAAAGTCGGCGTGGCCGGGGGTGTCGACGATGTTGATGCGAACATCTCTCCAGACGACCGAGGTCGCCTTCGCCAGGATCGTGATGCCACGTTCCTTTTCGAGTTCGTTCGAATCCATCATGCGCTCAACGGTGCGCTGGTTGTCGCGGAACGAACCGGACTGCTTCAGGAGTTCGTCGACAAGCGTCGTCTTGCCGTGGTCAACGTGCGCGATGATCGCGATATTTCGCATAGACATATGGGCTACTCGGAGGGTTTGCGGGCAGCCAATTGTGCGGCCCTTATCTTCGGTTGAGGCGCTCATAGCCTGTTTTTCGCATTTGCGAAAGGGGGGGCGCGACAAAGCAGCGTCTTCCCTGCCCCAGCGCAATCGCATGGCTGGGACAGGGTATGCTGTTCAATTGATCAACCGCCGGCACAAAGCCTTATGCGGCCAAGCCTTTTTGCGCCAGCATAGCATCCGGGCTCGGCAATTTGCCGCGGAACGCCCGGTAAGCATCTTCCGGGTCGATGGAGCCGCCGACCGAATAGATGTGAGCCTTCAGCTTCTCGGCCATCTCGGGATTGAAGGCGTCGCCGGTTTCCGTGAAGGCTGCGAAGGCGTCGGCATCGAGCACCTCGGACCACATGTAGGAATAGTAGCCGGCCGAATATCCGTCCCCGGCAAAAACATGCTGGAAATGCGGGCTGGCGTGCCGCATCACCATCGATTTCGGCATGCCGAGCGTGGCCAGAATCTCCGCCTGTTCCGCCATCGGATCCTCGACCGGCCCACGCGTATGGAATGCCATGTCGACGAGCGCCGACGATGTGAACTCGACGGTATTGAATCCGGAGTTGAAAGTCCGGGCGGCCAGAACCTTGTCGAGCAGCGCCTGCGGCATCGGCTCGCCGGTCTGGTAGTGCACGGCATAGGTCTTCAGGATATCGGGCACCGTCAGCCAGTGCTCGTAGAGTTGTGACGGCAATTCGACGAAATCGCGCGATACGCCTGTGCCGGCAACCGACGGGTAGGTGACATCGGAGAGCATTCCGTGCAGCGCATGGCCGAACTCGTGGAACAGCGTGTAGGCATCCCCCATCGACAACAGCGCCGGCTTGCCCTCGGCCGGCTTGGCGAAATTGCAGACATTGTAGATGATCGGCCGCTCGCCCAAAGCGCCGTTCTTCAACGGCAGCTTGTGCTGAGACTGGAAGGCACTCATCCAGGCGCCGGAACGCTTCGACGGCCGGGCAAAATAGTCGCCGAGGAACATCGCGATGAGCTTGTTGGAACGGTCGCGGATTTCAAAGACGCGGACATCCGGATGATAGGCGGGCGCATCGTGGATCTCGACGGCATGAAGGCCGAAGAGGCGGCCGGCAACGTCGAAGCAGGCTGCGATGATCTTGTCGAGCTGCAGGTAGGGCTTCAGTTCGGCCTCGGAAAAATCAAACCGCTCCGTGCGGATCTTTTCCGAATAGAAGCGCCAGTCCCAGGGCATGACATCGTGGTTGCCGCCGCCTGCCTTGATCAAGGCGGCAATATCCGTCTCTTCTTCCCGCGCCCTGGCGACAGCCTTGGCCCAGACCGTGGTCAGCAGATGGTTCACCGCCTCGGGCGTCTTCGCCATGGTGTTGTCGAGCTTCAGTTCGGCATAATTGCCATAGCCGAGCAACTTTGCCTTTTCGAAACGCAGCGCCAGCGTCTGGCGGATGATGTCGCGATTGTCCGTCTCCCCGCCGTTGCGGCCGCGCGCCACCCAGGCCTCAAACGCCTGCTCGCGCAGGTCGCGACGCTCGGAAAAGGTCAGGAACGGCTCGATAATCGAGCGCGACAGCGTCACCGCATACTTGCCCGCATCCCCACGCTCCGTGGCAGCTGCCGCCATGGCCTCGGTGACAAACCCCGGCAGGCCGGCAAGATCGGCCGCGTCGGACAGGACCAGCGCCCAGCCCTTCTCGTCGGCCAGCACGTTCTGGCCGAAACTGGCGCCGAGGCCTGCCAGCGTCTCGTTGATTGCAGCCAGCCGCTCCTGCTCCGGTTTTGCGAGCTTTGCGCCAGAGCGCACGAAGCCTTTCCAGTGGCGCTCCAGCACGCGGCTTTCCTCGAGCGTCAGGCCGAGCGTATCTCTCATTTCCCAGAGTGCATCGATCCGGGCAAACAGCGCCGCGTTCATGCCGATCTTCGAATAGTGGCGTGACATCTTGGGCGCGATCTCGCGCTCCAGGCCCTGGATCACGTCGTTGGTATGGGCACCGGCCTTGCTCCAGAACAGCGACGAGACGCGCGACAACTCGTCGCCGACGATCTCCAAGGCGACGATGGTGTTGGCAAAAGTCGGTGGCTCCGGATTGTTGGCAATCTGGTCGATCTCGCCGTTGTGCAGTTCCATGGCAGCATCAAAGGCTGGCCCAAAGTCGGCGTCATGGACGCGGTCGAAGTGCGGCAGTCCCTCATGCCCTGTCCATTCGACGAGGGCGGGATTGACGGAGAGTTGCGATGACATGGGACATCCTTTCGGCATCAGATTGGTCACGGGCATATAAGAACCCCGGACCGGCAATGGTATGGTGATCGCAGCCTCTCAGCAAAACGGTGCGGCGGCGACATGTTGGAGAGGCATCAGGCCCTGCGCCACCCGAGCAGCCCCGGCGCGGAATGCAAGAGCGCCTGCGCAGCAAAACCCATGAACAAAACCCCGGAGCAGCGCACGATGACGCGTTCGTGGGACCGATAGAGCCGCCGCACGGCGCCGGCACCGATGATACCGATCAGAATGATATCGGCGGCCACGAACCCGGCAAAGGCAACGCCCAGCAGCAACGGAAGCTCGCTGAACTGCAAGGCACTGGCCGAACCGGCGACAAGCGCCGTGAAGGTCGCGAGCGCCACCGGATATCCCTTTGGATTGGTGGCGCCGAAGATAAGGCCGCGTCGGAAGGGGCGCTCGACTGCGATCATCGCCGCACCGTCGACCCGGGGCTTGGCGGTCACCGCGTGCCAGCCGATCCAGGCGAGATAGAGGCCACAGAACAAGCCAAGCAGATCGAATACGAGGCTGCCGATGGTCCGCGCACCGATGATTGCGGTCAGGGCCAGGGCAGACCACATGAGGTCGCCGAACAGATGGCCGCACATGAAAAGCGCCCCCGCCCTTCGCCCCTGGCCTGCACCTATTCCCAGCAGCGCCAGAAAAGCCGGACCGGGAATGAGCACGTAAAACAGTGCGGCAAGGAAAGTGCCGGCAATCAGGGAGGAGGTCATGGCACGGTTTCCGCTTGATTTGCGGCCAGCTTAACGCCGGCACTGCGGGCGTCAAGGCGCCCTTGTCGCCGGCAAAGATTCAATTGTGTTCACGCTATAGAGTGATTAAGGAAAACCAGAGAGAACCGCGATAAAGAGCCGAGAAACGCAATGAGCATCACAATAGATACGGATACGCTCGCATTTCTCGTCGCCGATTGTGCACGGCTGATGCGAATGGCTTTCGAGAAACGCATCTCGTCGGCCGGCCTCGGCATCACCGCCGGCGAGGCAAGAACCCTCGTTCAGATCGCTGCGGTCAACGGCAGCCGACAACTCGACATCGCTATACGCATGGGGCTTGAGCCGATGACGGTGAGCGCTTTCCTCGACCGTCTGCAGGCCCGCGGCCTGATCGAACGCCAGCCCGACCCCCTGGACCGCCGTGCAAAGCGGATACTCCTGTCGGATGCTGCGGAAGACATGATCCGCGCCATCAGCATCGAAATCGCGGCCGTCCAGCAGGAAGCAACGATGGGGCTGGACGAGCAGGCTTTGTGCGACGTGAGCAAGGCTCTCAAAAGCTTCCGGCTCAACCTGCAGAAAGTCGAACAACCCGCAATCGAAAACGCTCCGATCACAGATAGCTGAATTTACCCGAAAAAGGCCCGCCACCATGAGCGGTGACAGGCCTTGATCAGGCTGAGCTCGATGGCTCAGTTCGACAGGTTGCGCTTGCCGAGCGTGCGCAGGCGCAGGGCGTTGAGCTTGATGAAGCCGGCTGCATCCTTCTGGTCGTAGGCGCCCTGGTCGTCCTCGAAGGTGACCAGCTTGTCGGAATACAGCGACTTCGGGCTCTCGCGGCCGATGACCATGACATTACCCTTGTAGAGCTTCAGCGTCACTTCGCCCTCCACATGCTCCTGGCTCTTATCGATCGCCGCCTGCAGCATTTCGCGCTCCGGCGAATACCAGAAGCCGAAATAGATGAGCTCCGCATAGCGCGGCATCAGTTCATCCTTCAGATGCGCAGCCCCGCGATCGAGCGTGATCGATTCCATCGTCCGGTGGGCGGTCAGCAGGATCGTGCCGCCCGGCGTCTCGTAGACGCCGCGCGACTTCATGCCAACGAAACGGTTCTCGACGAGATCGAGACGGCCGATACCGTTGTCCCGGCCGTAGTCGTTGAGGGTGGCGAGCAAGGTCGCCGGGCTCATCCTGATGCCGTTGACGGACACCGCATCGCCACGCTCGAAGCCGACCTTGATAATGGTCGCCTTGTCGGGTGCGGATTCCGGAGAAATGGTGCGCATATGCACATATTCCGGCGCTTCCTGCGACGGGTCTTCCAGAACCTTGCCCTCGGAGGACGAGTGCAGCAGGTTGGCGTCGACCGAGAACGGCGCTTCGCCCTTCTTGTCCTTGGCAACCGGGATCTGGTGCGCTTCAGCAAAGGCCAGCAGGTCTGTCCGCGACTTGAAGTCCCAGTCGCGCCAGGGGGCGATGATCTTGATATCGGGGTTCAGCGCGTAGGCAGCGAGTTCGAAACGAACCTGGTCGTTGCCCTTGCCGGTCGCGCCGTGGGCAATCGCATCGGCGCCGGTTTTGCGGGCGATCTCGATCAGGTGCTTGGAGATCAGCGGCCGGGCAATCGACGTGCCGAGCAGGTAGACGCCTTCATAGACGGCATTGGCGCGGAACATCGGGAAGACGAAATCGCGGACGAACTCTTCGCGGACGTCCTCGATGTAGATTTCCTTGATGCCCATCATCTCGGCCTTCTTGCGGGCCGGCTCCAGCTCTTCGCCCTGGCCGAGATCGGCAGTGAAGGTGACGACTTCGGCGCCGAGTTCCGTCTGCAGCCATTTCAGGATGATTGAGGTGTCGAGACCGCCGGAATAAGCGAGAACGACTTTTTTCACGTCTTTGTGCGATACCATGATGATGAGGTCCGTTTTTATGCGCGCGGCGCCGGACGCCGCAAATCTTGATGTCGCGGCACTTTTATCGAGATTAGCGCCATGCGCAAGACAAACTGAAGCCGGCATTCAGCGCAGATGCGCAGTAATATTCATACGTTGATGCAGGATACGAATGATTGTGACCGCGCGCGCATCGGCTTTCTAAACGATGAAATGTGCACCGCTGCGAATAAGAAAGTAGCCATGCTTTATCCGAGCGGCCAGCAGTCCGAATTTTGCCCCCGTTGAAACGGCCTCGCAACAGGCGCGAATTTCAAGGACATAATCCTCCGCCTGCTGAAATCCCCAGTTTGCCTCGGTATAGTCATATATTTCATCGAGGTCGCCCGCCGCTTTAGGCGAGTAGACCAAACGCTTCATCGTTGAAGCCGGTTGGCACGTTTTCTTTCGATGAAAGCATCGAAATCAAACGGCTGCGGCTCCCCGGATTCTTCACCTTCAGCGATTGCCGCGCGAATTGCCTCCAACTCGGCTCGCTGTCGAAGAAGTTGCAGGGATGCCTCGACGACCTCTTCGGCCGAGCCGTAAAATCCGCCGTTCACCTGCTCATCGATAAATTCATCCATCTGCGGATCGAGCGTCACGGATATGACCTTCGTCACAGTCCCCTCCTGCCATTTGACTTGGTCGTTCAATCTACCATATCTGCTAGCGCCAAAACAATGTCTCAACCGGGAGCGACGACATGACGAACGCACAAGCCGTATTCGCAAAATCCAACGTCGCCGTCATAACCGGTGGCGCTTCCGGCATCGGCTTTTCCGCTGCCAAAAACTTTGCTGCGCGCGGCATGAGCGTCGTCTTGGTAGACCTCGGTGGCGACCGGTTGGCAAAGGCAAAGAAAGAGATCATCGCCCTTTCCAATGGTAGCGACGAACATGTCATGGCCATCGAGACCGATGTCAGTGACAAGGAATCGCTGGACGCCCTGGAGCGCACCGTCATCCAGCGCTTCGGCCGCGTCCATGTACTGATGAACAATGCCGGCATCGGCCCGGAGACATCGATCTTCAGCCCGCAGGCCGCCTGGGACAACATTCTCGGCGTCAACATGATGGGCGTGATCAACGGCACCAGGACATTCGGGCCGCACATGATCGGCCACGGCGAGCCGGGCATGATCATCAACACCGGCTCCAAGCAGGGCATTACCACGCCGCCGGGAAACCCTGCCTACAACGTCTCCAAGGCCGGCGTGAAGGCTTTCACCGAGGCGCTGCAGCATGAACTTCGCAACACGGAAGGTTGCCGTATCACCGCCCACCTGCTGATACCGGGCTTTGTCTACACACCTCTTACAAAGGGCGACCGCACGGAGAAGCCCGCCGCCGCCTGGACACCGGACGAGACCGTCGATTTCATGATGAAAAGTCTTGAGCGCGACGATTTCTACATCCTCTGCCCCGACAACGATGTGCCCCGTTCACTGGATGAAAAGCGAATTCTCTGGGCCGCTGGCGATATCGTCGAAAACAGGCCTCCGCTGTCGCGCTGGCACGGGGGGTACGATGACGCATTCAAGGCCTTTGTCGCCGGCAAGGGCTGATTGGCAACAGCCGCTAAACAAGGTAGGCATCCTGGAAACCTTTGATCCGAGGAGCCTGCCATGGACTTCCTGCCGAGCTTTGCGACGGCGCTCGCTTTTGTCGCCGCAAGCCTTCTTCTGGCCGCAACGCCAGGCCCGGACATGACGCTTTCGATCAGCCGCGCCCTGTCGCAGGGCAAGACGCCTGCGCTGTTTGTCGTACTTGGGACCAGCCTCGGAATCGTCGTCCACACGATGCTGGTGGCGTTTGGGATATCGGCCCTGATCACGGCCTCTCCGGTTGCCTTCACAATCCTGAAGACCGGCGGCGCGGCCTATCTCCTGTGGCTCGCTGTTCAGGCCATCCGCTTCGGCTCGAAACTCAGCGTCAATGCCGTGGAAGAGCCGAAAGTGTCACCGCTGTCGAACATGGCGAGCGGGTTTTGGGTCAACCTCCTGAACCCGAAGGTCATCATCTTCTTCATGACCTTCCTGCCGCAGTTCGTCACTGCCGGCGATCCGGCCGTCACCCAGAAGCTGCTCTTCTTCGGTTTTCTGTTCATTTCGGTCGGCATGCCGGTGAACGCCCTGGTCGTGCTCGCGTCAGACAGGCTGGCCTCGTGGCTGCAGAACAACAGGAAAGTCTTGCGCGGCATGGACTACACCTTCGCCGGCGTCTTCTCGATCTTCGCGGCGAAGATCCTGCTTACCCACGCGCGCTAAGTACGTCGCGTGGTCGGCCATCCCTGCGGGTGATATAGATCAACGCACCCGAGCGCGCCGACCGCAAAGATCGCAATTGCAATCCCGTCGAAATGGGTCGCCGTCAGTTTCGTCTGCTCGTTGCGAACGACTTCGCCCGTTGACCGTCAGTCCTCGCCGTGGTTGGCGATCATCATCGCTTCAAAGGCGAGGCGGTCGGTCTTGCGCATGCGCTCCGAATCCGATTTCAGCTGGCCGCAGGCGGCGAGAATATCGCGTCCGCGTGGCGTACGGATCGGCGAGGCATAGCCGGCCGCATTGATGAAATCGGCAAATTTCTCGATCTGCTCCCAGTCCGAACACTGGTAATTACTGCCAGGCCAGGGATTGAACGGGATAAGGTTGATCTTTGCCGGCACGCCCTTAAGCAGCTGAATGAGCCCCTTGGCATCTTCCAGGCTGTCGTTGACGTCCTTCAGCATCACATATTCGAACGTGATGCGGCGGGCGTTCGACAGGCCGGGATATTTGCGGCAGGCGTCGATCAGGTCCTTCAGCGGATACTTCTTGTTGATCGGCACCAGGATGTCGCGCAGATCGTCGCGCACAGCGTGCAGCGATATCGCCAGCATGACGCCGATTTCGTCACCGGTGCGGAAGATCTCCGGCACCACGCCCGAGGTCGAAAGCGTGATGCGACGACGCGACAGCGACAGGCCGTCACCGTCGGAGGCGATCAGCAGGGCGGTCTTCACGGCCTCGAAATTATAGAGCGGCTCGCCCATGCCCATCATCACCATGTTCGAGACCTTGCGGCCTTCGGCAGGCATGGCGGTACCCACAGGCGTATCGCGATCGGGGAAGTCGCCGAGCCGGTCGCGTGCCAGCAGCAGCTGCGAGAGGATTTCCTCGGCCGTCAGGTTGCGGACCAGCCGCTGGGTGCCGGTGTGGCAGAAGGAACAGGTGAGGGTGCAGCCGACCTGGCTGGAGACGCACAGCGTCCCGCGGCCTTCCTCCGGGATATAGACGGTTTCGATCTCGACCGGTCGTCCTGCACCGCGTGCCGGAAAACGCATCAGCCATTTGCGGGTGCCGTCGTTGGAGACCTGCTCCTCGACGATCTCCGGGCGGGCGATGGTAAAATGCTGCTTCAGCATTTCGCGCATGTCCTTGGCAACGTTGACCATGGCGTCGAAATCAGACACCCCGCGCACATACAGCCAGTTCCACAACTGGCTGACGCGCATCTTGATCTGCTTTTCGGGAACGCCCTTGTCGCGCAGTGCCTGCCCCATCTCCTCGCGCGTCAGGCCGATCAAAGACGGCTTCGGCAGAGCTTCGCCACCGCGCACGACGGGCGCCGAAGCGGGCTTGGCAATGGTCATGGCATCTATCACGGACATGGGATCATCCAAAAGGTTGATGCCTGCCGTGCTTCGAGGAAGCTGCAGGCGCGATCTAGGGTATTGAAATTGAATTCGGTGACGGAAGGGGCGACAGCATCGCAGGCACATCCGCAGTTCGCGGCGGCAATAGCACTAATTTCGTCGCCCGTCATCCCCCTGAAAATGCCAGAGGCCGGCGCAAGGCCAGCCTCCATGATCTTGCACCCGCGCTTTTCACACACGAAAAGCGAAACCCGGCTCAGCCTACTTGCAGCTCTCGATCTGCTTCAGCGAGGCGGAAATGCCAGCCAGCGAGTAGGTGTAGGATGTCCCCGTACCCTTCTTCGACGTCGCGGTGACGGTCAGGGAGTGGCCGGTCTTCATGGCCGAGACCAAAGCCGGCTCCTGTGCGGCGTTCTCGACCCATGCAGCCTTGTCCTTGGTAAACATCACGAACGTCTTGTTGTCGATGGTGACGTTGACCTTGGAGTTTTCCTTCAGCACATAGCCCATCATCGCCTGGGGCTCGTAGGAGATGTTCTGGCCGGGGCGCTGGGTGACGATGAAGAAGTTGTCGCCGTGGTCGATGCCCGTTGCCGGCAGCTTTGCCGTCGGCACCGACAGGACGTAGCACACCTTGCCGGTTCCCGACTGGTAGGAATAGGCACCCCAGGCATCGAACTGCTTGATGCGGGTCGGCGCTGCAGATTGCGTCTGGGCGGCAGCCGCAGGCGCGGCCTTTGGCTTGGTTTTCTGAGCGGATGCGATGCCGGCGGTGGCCAGAACGAGCGTGAGGGCGATTGCGGAGCTTTTTACAAACATGATTTCCTGCCGGTTTCTTGCGATCCAGAGCCCGACGTGAATTTCGTCGGGAGATGCGTATTCACGAGGCGCCTTATTTTGGCGTAATTTCGGTTACCAAACCGTCAATGGGATGGTCGATTGCCTCTTAACTGTGCCGATTCAGTCAAGCGATGATCGATGGATTGTCGAAACTTCTGAAGATAGATGGACCTGATTGGCGAGATCGCCAGCCTTTATAGCGATTTAAGACAGAAAGATTCAGGCAAGAGTTTGACGTTTATAAAATCCGCTGTACCTCATAAACCATTCGGACGACGGTTGCGAGTTGCAAGAGCTGGGGGGCAGGTGGAGGGGAAATGGATGCGAAGGAAAAACAGCGCTTTGCTGTCCTCGCCAGGGCCGTTGCCGAGCGCCGTGACCAGACGGCGTTTTCCCATCTGTACGACTACTTCGCGCCAAGGCTGAAGTCCTGGCTTTTGCGGCAGCGCATGGCCGATGGAGAGGCAGAGGAGCTTGTCCAGGAGGTGATGATCGTCCTCTGGCACAAGGCTGGGCTATACGACCCGGCGCGCTCTTCGCTGTCGACCTGGATTTTCCGTATTGCCCGCAATCGCCGCATCGATATGCAGCGTCGATCAAAAATTCGTGTGCTCGACGATAATGATCCGGGATTGCAGCCAATCGGCGAATTGGCGGCCGACGTCGTCATGGAATACGAAGACCGCGATGCACAGGTGCGCGCTGCAATGGCCGAGTTGCCGCACGAACAGCAGGAACTTCTGCGCGCCGCATTCTTCCTCGGACAATCGCACTCGGAGATCGCTGCCATCACCGGCCTGCCGCTCGGGACTGTCAAGTCGCGCATCAGGCTGGCTTTCGGCAAGCTTAAGAAACGGCTTGAGGCAGTCTAGGTCGCCGTCTGCCTGCGCTCACCTGCTAGGCCGGCTTGCCGGCATCCAGTTCATCCGCCAGCGCCCGGTCGGCGGCATCGTAGTGACTTTCGTTGATATGCCCGCTGACCATGCGAAACGCTGCCGTCAGCACCGCTATATCATCCGTGTAGCCCACGACTGCCATGAAATCCGGAATGATATCGAAGGGCATCACGAAATAGGCAAGCGCTGCCAGCAAGATGCCTCGCACGCGCGCAGGCGTTTGCGGATCGAGAGCGCAGTAAAAGGCAGCCACCATGTCGCGCGCAAACGGGACGTAGCGGATTGCCTTGCGAAGCGCCGGCCAGAATTTGCGGCGCACGGTCTTCTCCCGGCTTTGACGGGTATCGTCATCGCCAGGAAGAAGAATTTCGCCGAACTTGATATCTTGCATTGCTAGAAAATCCTGTGGGACCCTTGAGGCACACATATGGAAGCGGCCGCTCGAGCAATCAACCGATACGGCCGGCCGCAGCCTTGTCCATCGCTTTCGCCATGCGAAAATCCTGCTCCGTCAATCCGCCGGCATCATGGGTGGTCAGCGTCACCTCGACCTTCGAGTAGACGTTGAACCATTCGGGATGATGATCGAACTTTTCCGCCGCAAGCGCGCTTTCCGTCATGAAACCGAAGGCTTCGCGAAAGTTGGCAAATTTGAAGCTTCTGGTGATCGATTTCGCGTCCCCCGCAAGCGTCCAGCCTTCTAGGCCGGTCATCTTTTCTTCTATGGCCGTCGCTTCAAGTTTGTCGTATTTCATGTCGGTGGCCCTCGTTTGAACAGTCGAAAGTTCGTATGCATCGCTTCAAGATCCTCTTCGTCTGCATGGGCAACATCTGTCGCTCGCCGCTCGCCGAAGGAATTTTCAAACATATGGCAATAAACGCCGGACGCGCCGCAGAGTTCGATATCGACTCGGCCGGCACGGGCGGATGGCATCAGGGCAACCCGCCCGATCCGCGCTCGATCGCTGTTGCCGCTGCGCACGGCATCGATATCGCGGCCCAGCGCGCACGCCGCATCGCAGCTGCCGACTTCGATCATTTCGACCTGATCCTGGCGCTTGATCGTGACAATTTAAGGGTTCTCGAAAAGATGGCGAGTGGCGCAAACGCGGCCAAGCTGCATCTCTTCAATCGGTATGCGCTGGAAACCGGCGAAGACATCCCGGATCCCTACTACGGCGGCCGGGATGATTTTGACCGTGCCTACAGCATGCTCTTGACCGGCTGCAAGGCCTTGCTGGAAACCGCCGGGAAAGTTCGCACCTCGTGAAGCGGAAAAATCTCTTCCGTCAGATACGGACCGCCGCCCACCGATTCCCGAGACGATAGCAGCACAAAGCGTGACGCCGTGAACAGCGATGTCTGGAAATTGCCGCGGCCGGAGAGATAGTGCGCGACATCGTCCAGACGGGACGATTTCAACCGGGCCAGCGTAACGTGCGGCATGAATTTCCGGGGATCCGCCGACAGGCCGACCCGCTGGCAGATCCGCTCGATCTCGCCCTGCAGGGCATACATTTCGGGGTTGGGCGTGACCCCGGCCCAGACGGAATGCGGTTTCTTGGAGCCGAAGGCACCGATGCCATCTAGCTTGATCTGGAATTCGGGCCTTTCGATCCGGTCCAGGCGCTCGACGATTTCATCGGCGGTCCGGCCGTCGACGTCCCCGATAAAGCGCAAGGTGATGTGGTAGTTCTCTACGTCAATCCACCGGGCGCCCGGTAGACCACCGCGCAACAACGACAGGCTCATCGCCGCGTTACGGGGAATTTCGAGGGCGGTAAACAGTCTCGGCATGGCGAGATCCCCGAATCTTTTGCAGATACATGCAGCGAATCACGCAATCAAATGCGGCGCAAGTGTCTATTTCTGCACCGCAGCGATCGTCCCAATGAAACTTGTCACCTGTGGCATAATCCGCTGTACCATGACATCGACCCCTTCAGGATTGGGATGCATGCCATCCTGCAGTTGCAACTTTGCCTGAGCGGCAACGCCGTCAAGGAAGAATGGGTACAACGGCAACTGGTACTTGTCGGCCAGCCGCTTGTAGATCGGGTTGAAACGGGCGGCGTAATCCCCACCCATATTCGGCGGCGCTAGCATGCCTGCCAGAAGAACGGGAATTTTGCGTTCCTTCAGCTTGGCGATGATCGCATCGAGGTTCTTCTCGCTCTCCTCCGGTGCAATGCCACGCAGCGCATCGTTGGCGCCGAGTTCGAGAATGACGCCATCGGTACCGTCTGGCACCGACCAGTCTGTCCGCGCCAACCCGCCGGAGGTCGTGTCGCCGGACACACCGGCATCGGAAACCGCGACATCGAGCCCCTTGGCTTTCAACGCGGCCTCGAGCTTTGCCGGAAAACCGTCGCCCGGTGGCAGCATGTAACCGGCCATCAGGCTGTCGCCGAGACCGACCAGCTGGATGGTTCTTGCGGCCGCCGGACCGCAGAGGCCGAACACAAGGGCAGCGGCAATGACGACGAATTGAAACCCGGCAACTTTAAAACGCATGATCGATTCCCTAGATTGCCTGCATTGGGCGCGCAGCAGCGGCCCGTCTTCGCTTATATAGGGCAGTTCTCATTGGCTAAAACAATCATCGAGCTGAAGAAGGCGGATTTGACGCTGGGCAACGCCGCCGCGTCGGTGCATGTGCTGAAAGGCATCGACCTGACCATTTTCGAAGGCGAATCCGTCGGCATCGTCGGTCCTTCCGGATCAGGCAAATCGACGCTGCTGATGGTTCTGGCCGGGCTGGAGAGCCTCGACAGCGGCGAAATCATCATTCGCGACACCCCGCTGCATGCGCTCAGCGAAGACAAGGTCGCCGATTTTCGCGGCCGCAACATCGGCATTGTCTTTCAGTCCTTCCACCTGATCGCCAACATGACGGCGCTGGAAAATGTCGCGGTGCCGCTGGAACTGGCCAATGTGCGGGATGCCTTCGACATCGCCCGCCGGGAGCTCCAGTCCGTCGGGCTGGGCGAACGTCTCACCCATTATCCCGGCCAGCTCTCGGGCGGCGAACAGCAGCGGGTGGCGATTGCCCGCGCGCTTGCCCCCTCGCCGGCCCTGATCATCGCCGACGAACCGACCGGCAACCTCGACACCGATACCGGCCGGCAGATCGCCGACTTGTTGTTTGCAAAGAAGGCCGAGCGCGGCACGACCCTGTTGCTGGTCACCCACGACAACGCGCTGGCGGCCCGCTGCTCGCGCCAGATCCGCGTCCGCTCCGGCGCAATCGACAGCGACAACACGAAGACGTCCGACCAGCAGGCGATTTTCGCATGACGCTCGGCGGCGCCCGCCTTTCACTCGCCTTCCGTCTGGCGCTGCGCGAACTGCGTGGCGGCTTGCGCGGGTTTTATATCTTCCTCGCCTGTATCGCGCTCGGCACCGGCGCCATCGCCGCCGTCAATTCCGTTTCGCGCTCGATCACCGATGCTATCGCAACGCAGGGCCAGACGCTGCTGGCCGGCGACGTGCGCTTCGAAATCAACAATCGCGAGGCAACGCCAGAAGAGATGTCCTATCTCAAAGGCCTCGGCACGCTTTCTGCGTCGACCGGTGTGCGATCGATGGCGCGCCTGCCGGATGGTACCGACCAGTCACTGGTCGAGGTCAAGGCCGTCGATCAGGCCTATCCGCTTTATGGCAAATTCGAAGCTGATCCGGATCAGCCGCTTTCGACGCTTCTGGCGGAAAAGGACGGCACCTATGGCGCGCTGGTAGCGCCCCTGCTGCTCGATCGCCTCAACCTGAAAATCGGCAGCGAACTGCTGCTGGGCAGCGCCAAGCTGCGAATTTCAGGCACGATCAAGAACGAACCCGACGCGATTTCCGAGGGCTTCGCCTTTGCGCCGAGATTGCTCACCAGCGCCGATGCCCTGACAGCCTCCGGCCTGGTGCAGAACGGCAGCCTCGTCGAGCATGGCTACAAGATCCGCATGGCAGACCCTGCCAATGGACTGAAAGGCATTGCAGACCGTGCCAACAAGGCCTTTCCGCAAGCCGGCTGGTCGATCCGCACCAGCGACAAGGCAGCACCGTCGCTGGCCGACAACATCACCCGCTTCTCGCAATTCCTCACCCTCGTCGGCCTGACGGCGCTGATCGTCGGCGGCGTCGGGGTGGCCAATGCCGTGCGCGCCTTTCTCGACAGCAAGCGCACGACCATCGCAACCTTCAAATGCCTCGGCGCTCCCGCCTCCGTCGTGGTGATGATCTATCTGATCCAGATCGCCCTGATCGCGCTCGCCGGCATTCTTGTCGGCCTTGTGATCGGCGCGATAGCCCCGATTTTCGCGTCTCAGTTCATGGCGCAGTTCCTGCCGGTCTCGACAGCGCCGACCCTCTACCCGGGTGCGCTGACGCTGGCCGCGCTGTTCGGCCTCCTGACCACGCTCGCCTTCGCGATCCTGCCGCTCGGCCACGCCCGCGAAGTGCCGGCGACGGCGCTGTTCCGCGAGCAGGGCTTCGAGACCCGCAAGCTGCCGTCCTGGCCCTATCTCCTCGGCGCAGCGCTATTGCTCGCAGCCCTCTCCGCGCTTGCCGTCTTTACCGCCTATGACCGCTTTATCGCCATCGTCTTCATCGTGGCCATCGCGGTGGCCTTCGCAGTCCTGCGGCTGGTCGCCTGGGGCCTGGCATGGCTCGCAAAGCGCAGTCCGCGCGTCAATTCGCCGGCACTGCGGCTTGCTATCGGCAACATCCACCGGCCGGGCGCGCTGACCGCATCCGTCGTGTTGTCTCTCGGCCTCGGCCTGGCACTGCTGGTGACCTTGACGCTGATCGACAGCAACATGCGGCGCGAACTGACCGGCCACATGGCAGACAGGGCGCCGAACTTCTTCTTCGTCGATATCCAGGGCAGCGAACTCGATGGCTTCAAGACGCTGGTCTCAGCGCAGGCGCCAAAGGGCAAACTGACCGAGGTGCCGATGCTGCGCGGCCGCATCACCGCCTTCAACGGCGAGGACGTTACCAAGCGGCAGGTCCCGCCGGCCGGCCAATGGGTGCTGCGCGGCGACCGAGGCATCACCTATGCCGAAACGCCGCCGGAAAATGCCGCCATCACCGAAGGCAAGTGGTGGGACAGGGGATATACCGGCGAACCGCTGGTGTCGTTCTCGCAGGAGGAAGGCAAGGCGCTGGGCTTGAAGCTCGGAGACAGCGTCACCGTCAATGTGCTCGGGCGCAACATGACGGCCAAGATCGCCAACTTCCGCAAGGTGGAATGGCAATCGCTGTCGATCAATTTCGTCATGATCTTCACCCCGAACACCTTCAAGGGCGCGCCACACGCCTGGCTGGCGACGCTGACAGACCCGTCCGCGACGGCCGAGCAGGAGGCGACGATCCTGCGAACCGTGACCAATGCCTATCCGACTATCACCAGCGTCCGCGTCAAGGATGCGCTCGACATGATCAACTCCCTCGTGGCCCAGCTGGCGACAGCCATCCGTGCCGCCGCCTCGATCGCGCTGATCGCCTCGGTGCTGGTGCTGGCCGGTGCGCTTGCCGCCGGCAACAGGGCCCGCACCCACGATGCCGTGGTGCTGAAGACGCTGGGGGCGACCCGCGCCATGCTGATCCGCGCCTTCACCTACGAATACCTCATCCTCGGCGTGGCAACGGCGATCTTTGCGCTCGCTGCCGGCTCGGTCGCGGCGTGGTACATCGTCAGCCGGATCATGCATTTGCCGTCAAGCTTCCTGCCGGACGTCGCCTTTTCGACAATTGTCATCGCTCTGGTGCTGACGGTCGGCATCGGCCTCATCGGCACGTGGCGCATTCTAGGCCAGAAAGCAGCACCCGTGCTGCGCGAACTCTAGGGTCCGCCATTAACCCAGGCGGCCAAAAGCCCCGAGGTTACATCGATTTAACCCGATTGCAGATCGTTGGCTCTTGTACGCGCGCCTCGAAAGCCTCATATTCTCGTCAGGCATGCTGGAGCTCCGCAGCGGCGCCCGGGACTGAAGTGCCCGACACCGTCATCCACTCGGAGCTTGAAAGAGGAAAACATGGCTGACTTTCGTAATTTCCCCAACCGGGCAACCGGCGCGCAATCGGGCGCAGTGATCGACGAGGGCCTTCGCAGCTACATGCTGAAGGTCTATAACCTGATGGCACTGGGTCTGGTGCTGACGGGCGTCGCCGCCTACGCCCTGATCGCACTCACCACGACCACTGATCCGACACAGGCAGCGGCCAATTTCCACGGCGTCATGCTGACCAGCGCCGGCGTTGCCGTCTACGGCTCGCCGCTGAAGTGGGTCATCATGCTGGCGCCCCTGGCTGCCGTGTTCTTCCTGAGCTTCCGCATCAACAACATGAGCGTGTCCGCTGCTCGGACGACATTCATGGTCTATGCGGGCCTGGTCGGATTGTCGCTGTCGTCGATCTTCCTGGTCTATACGACTGGTAGCGTCGTCCAGACGTTCTTCATCACGGCTGCCGCCTTCGGTGCGCTTTCGCTCTACGGCTACACGACTAAGCGCAGCCTGTCGGCGATGGGTTCGTTCCTGATGATGGGCCTGTTCGGCATCATCATCGCCTCGGTCGTCAACATCTTCATGCAGTCCTCGGCCCTGCAGTTTGCCATCTCGGCAATCGGCGTCCTGGTCTTCGCCGGCCTCACGGCCTACGATACCCAGCGGATCAAGGAACTGTACTTCGAAGCAGACGACGACGTCGTTGCCGGCCGCAAGGCCATCATGGGCGCCCTGACCCTGTACCTCGACTTCATCAACCTGTTCATGTTCCTGCTGCAGTTCATGGGCAACCGGAAGTAAGGCTCAGGCGCCAGGCTCCGAGAAGTCTTTTGAGACGAGAAATCGACCATACGGGGGCATCGCTGCCCCCGTTTCTGTATTGTTTTTCAGTTCGATGACCGCTGAGATAGATCTTGCCAGCGGTCGTCACGCGGTGATGGTCATCACCAGCCAGTCTCGATCGGTGATCTCTGCCAGCATTGCCTGCGCATCGGCAAGGGCATGGCTCTCCTTTAAAAGTGACCACGCAGCCAGGGTCTGGTCGTCGGCGTGTGGCGGGATGCCTCTAGCCAAGTGATCGAGGCGTTTCTTCAGCGCCTGTCCGATGCGTCCCGGCGTCCAGCCACCGGTGTCGCGGTAGCCGCCTTGATCGAGCTTCACGGCCGGCGCAGCGTAGCTTTCCAGCATCGCTTCAACCGGATTTCCCCTGAGAAGGAAGCTGATGTCCTCCGACGACCAACCCAGCAGGGGCAGCTGCGTCTCCAGCAGGTGATGGTTGGCATCGTTGCTGGCGCTAAGGCCGGGAATGGGAACGAAGGCACCGGCCAGTGTAGCTAGGGCAGCGAGCCCCGGGCTTATGAACTGTGGCTGCATCCACGACGAAACAACTCCCTCTTGATGGAGGCGGAACGCCGATCGCAGATCTTCGCGCTCTGCCAGCGAGCCATACGCGCCCAGCGCCAAGGTCGAAAGCTCTCGGTAGTCGCGCCGGCTCCACGCGGCCAGCAAAGTTGAAACCTTCTGGTCGAATTCGGCCGTAGCCGGGCAACGAAAGGCGTGATGAAGGATTGCCATGCGGGACTCCCATTGGGAAGCCGCCAGGCAAGGTTGCCCAGCGGCGAAACACTTTTACCGGAAGAACTCAAATCTACCGGGAAACCTTCAGCGCACGCAATTTTGCTGCGAGCCGTTGATGACCGTTACGCCGAAATTATTGGCATTGAAGGCGAGATTATGAAAGCCCAAGGCCGCGACCCTGGAGGCTGTATTATTTGAGGGAGGAGGCTGTGGCACCATGTTTACCATTTCGCCCTTGCCGATGTTCCAATGGCCTGGCGGCACATTGTCGAAAACAATTCTCCATGGAAAAGGCAGAGGATTGTTCGGACCGCCGATGGCAACGCTCACATCGCCGACGATATCCTGGGCATTTTGCAGCGGGTGAGCAACGGTATTGGCAAGATGGACTTTAACAAAGCATTCATATCGGGGCAAAAGTTGCTGCGCCTCCACGTCGCTAGCGGCGTAAAAAAACGACAGGTTCGGGTTGACGCCGCTGACACCGAAGCTCGCCAGGCTCCAGTCCACGGTGCCATTCGCGGCGGCATGTACCGTATGATAGACGTCATAGGCCTGGGCATGGTTCGCGAGACCGATGGTGGTGAAAGAGGCAAGCATCGCTGCCAACAGGCTGTGACGCAGTTTGTCGATTTTCATTGGACTTTCCTTTTCACAATAAGGGAGTGGTCGCTCGTCGCACCATGCGCAGAGCGTTGCCGGAAATGCAGAAGCGGTGACGGGTCACCGCAATGTTTGGGGGGCTAGGCAGAGCGTGCTTGGGACGCTCCGAAGTCTGTCAAAGAAGGCCGTTGCCATCTCAGGATCTGCGGCAGGTTGCCCGCAGAGGTCCAGCACGGCAGCAACAGGGCCGCCG
Source organism: Rhizobium rhododendri (assembly GCF_007000325.2). Taxonomy (GTDB): domain Bacteria; phylum Pseudomonadota; class Alphaproteobacteria; order Rhizobiales; family Rhizobiaceae; genus Rhizobium; species Rhizobium rhododendri. Next base: position 2,998,994 of record NZ_CP117267.1, read on the forward strand.
TGCCGAAGATCAGGCTGTGGTGATCAGGTTGTTCAGGCCGAGCGTGGCCGTCCGCGATGTCAGCGCGCCGCCGTACGTCACCTCGACCGCCGAGCTGATGTCCTCGATGTCCATGACGTCGCCCGTCGTGTAGTTGCCGAAGATCACCCAGTAGTTTGGATGCGGCGTGAAGACGGCCGTCATGTTCGGAGCCGCCTGGACGGCGTGGGTCCCGGATCCCGCCATGCCGATGCCGACTGACGTGTAGTTGGGCTGGACGTTGGACAGCTGCTGGATCGTCAGGGAGCCGATTGCACCCGTACCGGCGGGATTGGCAAAGGTGGTGGCCCCGAAACCGTCTTGCGTCAGCTGCACGACGTTCTGCCCGTTCGGATCTGCTGCGACATTCTGTGTTGCGGCAAAGTTGATGCCCGGCTGCAGCAGGCCAGTCTCCGACCAGACGAAGCTGTAGTCGAGACCCCAGGTAAAGGTGACTTTGCTGGACACGGCCGTTGGCCGGGCGAACCAGGCCAGCGAAAAGATGTTACCGGGAATGGTCATCGGTGGTGGCTTCTGGAAGACCGCAAAGCTGCCGGACATCTGCGAGTTATTGATGCATGTCAGAGAGTAAGTCGTCATTGTCGTCGCCTTTCGTTTCGGGAAGATCCCCTGTGATCAAGAGGCCGGCACCGCCCAGGGGAGGATGCGGTGCCGGCCCGCCTCGCCGCTCAAGTCGTGCGGAGCATGGAGACGGCGAGGATGCCCGGCTCGGTGGCGGAAGCCGGGCAATCGGAAATTGCAGCTAGCCGAGCTGGACGATCTCGTCGGTCACTCCGACAGAGATCTCTGCGGTTGCGAGCAGGCCGCTGCTCGATGTCCCCGGCTGGAACGTCACCTGCCTCGGCTGGCTGACATCGGAGACAGGCGGTGGCGGCAGCTGAAAGGCAGTACCGAACGACACCGTTGCAACGAGAGACATGTCAGGCGTCAGGGTGAGTACTGCTTGGCCCATCGCTGGCCGAACCAGAATCGATCCTGGACCCACCACCAGGCCGAGCTTTGTGCCAGGCGGGACCTGGGCGGTGAACGACACCTGAATGCTGTCTGCTGGGCCGCCGGCTGCGGGGGTGATCGTGAAAGCGCCGGCCGCCCAGTCGACGACCACGGTGTCGCCCAGCGCAACTGCGGTGCTAGGCTCGGTGACGCGGCTAGCTCCGGCCGTGACGGCAAACAACGACAGCGCACCGTTACCGCCTTGCCATGTCATCGTTGTGGATTGCCCTTTGCTCGTCGCATCGGAGACCAGAGCGACAAGGGTCTGGGCTTTGGCGTCCAGATTTGTCAGTATCGGTGGATAGACGTTGAAATAATTCTGCCCCGGAAGGCTGGAGTCGTTGGTGGCCTTCAGCTCGAAGGTGGTGCCGGCGCCCGCTTGTGCATCGATCGACATTGTATCGTTTCCTGTCGCTATTCGTTTGAGAACAATTGAATTGCTTCGGCTTTCTCTTTTGTTGCTGTGGATACTAGCGATCCTCTCCTGGTTGTCCTTGGATGCCCGTCCCGCAAACTTGGACAGGCGTCCCAAATCACGGACCGCGTCAGCCCGTGCCGAGCATGAGAAGCCAATCGGAGAAGGAGGGGACGGGACCCGGCGGGAACTTCAGGCCCTTCAAACTGCTGTCGCCGGCGCGCGCCGCCGCCCTGATGTCGCGCGGCGATTGCCCGAAGGTCTGCCGAAACAGCCGGCTGAAATGCGCCTCGTCGGAAAAACCCATTTCGTAGGAGATGTCGGCGATCCTGGCATCTGCGCGTCGTGGGTCGGCAAGCGCCTGCAATGAGCGCCGTAATCGCCGGCCACGGATGTAGGTGTCGACACCGCCGCTCGCCTCGAACTGCCGATAGAGCTGACTGCGGGATACGCCGATCTCGCGCGCCAGCCGCGAGGCAGTCAGGTCTGCCCGGTCGATATTCTCCTCGATATGACGGCGCAGCCGCCGGCCGAGATCGCCTCTCGTTGTTACCGCTGAAACCACGGGAACGGTCCCCAGGCACCAGCCGAGCAGGTCGGGAAAGCAGGCACCGAGGGCATTGACCTCAAGCGCGCTGAAATAAAGGGAGGCGTTGGAGAGGCTTTCGAGGATACCCCGCAGGAAAATAGCCATTGCGGTGTCGCCCTGGAAAACGCGGCATGGCATTGGCGAAAGGGACGCCACGGCACTGGGCAAACCGGCGCGCGGAACGATCAGATGCAGCGCGTCGGCCGCCACCATGGCAAAACGCATCGGCGAGGAAAGATCGACGACCGTAACGTCTCCCGGCCGCAACCGCCTCGCCTTGCCGCCGACAGCGATCCCTCCGCTCAACACCGAGGAGACAACGACATGGTCCAGATCGTCTGAACAGACCCGCTGATGGTCACGAAGAAAGCGCCCGCTGCCCGCAAAGCTGCGGCAAAGCAGGAACGTCCCGAAATGCTGGACAACAAGATCGGCCTTGAACCCGCTAGGGGTAATTTGCTGGGTCTGCGTGGCTTCGAACAACGTCGCGAGGACTGCACGCCAGGCGGCAAAGGGCGCATCGTTATCAGCCGTGGAAAAGCGAAAGCCGGCGACCTCACCTCGCCCTTGGGCATCGGACAGCGGTTCTGATGTTGGCGCCACGGCCTGATTCCAAGGGATCATAGATCGTAGGATTACAATCCTACTTGATGGATATCAAGGGTAGCATTTTAAATAAATGCAATTCAGGGTAATTGGCATAATACCGTCAACTGCTGAGGTGCCAGTCCGGGCTTCATTCCAGGGGAGCGCAACTTCTTCTAAAAAAATATAGATTCAGCATTGGTTCAGCGGATTGCGCCGAGCTCCGGACAACACTTCGACAAAAAATAGTTCAATCAGCGCGAACGAGCTCGAAAATAGGATTTAGATCCTGCCATACGAATGATTGGCTCTCCGCCGGGAAAGCATGAAAAAAGACTGTGGCCGCCGAAACTCTTTGTCCTGCCCCGACGTACCCACACCTGCGGTAGAAACATCCACGGAGTTACGTATTGAAAATAGGCATTTTCCTTTTGAGCATTTCCACGGTGATGTGTTGGGGACTGGCGTTTTACATGGTCTATCGCACGCATTAGCTACGAAAAATTGGAGGGTATCCGGCAGAGTGCAGCAGCACCGCCGCACTGGCCCTTCGCTCCAGATCGCTACTACAGATAGCAGAACCCCCCTCGGAGCGACTACTTCTCGACCAGTTTCAACGTCTTGTCGAAAATCTTCAGCACCTGGCGCAGATCGTGCCCGCGCTTCAAGATCATACCGTTTGTGTTGATGACGGCGTAGGCACCCTGCTTGGCGGCAAGCTTCGGGTCCTTCTCGATGCGAAACAGCGGCAACTCGCCGGAGCGTTTGAAAACCGAGAAGATCGCCTTTTCCTTGGTGTGGTCTATGGCATAGTCGCGCCACTCGTTCTCGCCCACCATTCGACCGTAGATCCACAGTATAGCATCCAGCTCCCGCCTGTGAAACGTCACTGGCAGGATATCCTTGCTCTGTTTATATTGAGTAATATCGACGACAACGGAAGAGTTGCTATCGACGCTGTTGCTTTGGCCGCGTCGCAAATCCGGCTGATCAGTCATCAATTCCTCGAAGCCTCCGCCCATGACAGCAGGGTGACAGTGTCGCCCCGCCGCAATAAAATTGCAAGATGCCGCGCATCCGGATTTGCGCCGGTGCAGATTTCACCGGGCATCCAGCCTGGAAGACATTTGCGATAGCGAAGATTTGACGCCTCTAGTCGTCGGCACCCACAGTCATGACGGTGGCCCCGATGATGGCTGCCGGATCTCCCGTGGCCGTCGAAGACTGCAGCATGATGGCAAGCCCCTTGCGGCCGGCCTTGTCCATAACGTTCGCAGGCAATGTTAGGTGCATCGGCTTGCCCTCCCACATGCCCACAGTCTCGACGTCCGAAACGCTGTGCATGTAGGCGATCTGCTGGCCGGTATTTTCACCCTTGGTGACGTCGACGCGCTGTTCCCGGTCGAAATAGGCGACTACCACGTTGGCCTTGCCCATGCCTGCCGCGATGTCGATTTCCAGTTCGTCGCCCTTCATCGCGGCGCTGACCGGAACGGTCAGTCCCTGTCCGGCACGCGAAAGATCATCCAGCTTGACGTTGATAGCCCCGAGATCGGCGCCGTTCAGATGATCCCGGCCATTCAGCACGGCCTGCGGCGTGTAGACGCTGCTGCGGCCGAGTGTCCGCGCATAGGCATATTGCCGGGCGGTATTGTCCTTCGACGACATGGTGTCGTTCCAGCCGAGATAGTTCCAGTAGTCGACGTGATAGGCCAGCGCCACGACATTGCCCTGCTCGATCAGTTGCTTGAGCGCGGCGTCCGCCGGCGGACAGGAGGCGCAGCCCTGCGAGGTGAAGAGCTCGACGACGCCCTTCAGCTTGCCCAAGTCCTGCGCATGCGCCGCGCCCGTCAACGCGACACCGGCCAGCAGGGATATCAGGAACCGAACGGACATGGGGCAACACCTCTTTCAGACCTTGTTAGCCAAAATCCTCGGCCTGCATCAAGCCTGACAAATCTGAAGCAAGAGATAATGGCTCGCAGCAGCCGCGCAAAGTCACGAACGGGTGAGGCAACGCGGCAACAGCGGACAACGATACACTTCACCGTGAAAGAACAACGCCGCCGGAGATTTCTCTCCGGCGGCGCCTGTCTGTGGCCTGTATTGTCTATCAGGCAGCGAGATCGCGCAGAACCGTCTGCAGGATGCCGCCATTGTTGAGATAGACCACCTCGTCGAGCGTATCGACGCGGCTGATGAGCGGCACATTCTTCACCGTGCCATCGCCGTAAGTGATGACGGCGGTCTTCTTTTCGCGCGGCTTGATGTTCTCGAGGCCTTCGATGGTGACGGTCTCGTCACCCTTCAGTGCCAGCGAGGCCCAGGTCGTGCCTTCCTCGAAGACGAACGGGATGACGCCCATGCCGACCAGGTTGGAGCGGTGGATACGCTCGAACGACTGGGCGATGACGGCCTTGACGCCGAGCAGGTTGGTTCCCTTGGCAGCCCAGTCACGCGACGAGCCGTTGCCGTATTCGACACCGGCAAAGATGACCAGCGGCACGCCTTCGGCCTTGTACTGCATGGCCGCGTCGTAGATCGATTCCTCTTCCTTGGACGGGTAGTGGATGGTGTAGCCACCTTCCTTGCCGTTCGGGCCGAGCATGTGGTTGCGGATGCGGATGTTGGCGAAGGTGCCGCGCATCATCACTTCGTGGTTGCCGCGACGCGTGCCGTACTGATTGAAGTCGGCAACGCCGACATGGTGCTCCAGCAGGTAAGCGCCCGCCGGCGACGCTGCCTTGATCGAGCCGGCCGGCGAGATGTGGTCGGTGGTGATCTTGTCGCCGAACAGGCCAAGAACGCGAGCGCCCTTGATATCGGAGATGCCGGAGCCGCTCTTGCCTATTCCCACGAAGTAGGGAGGGTTCTGGACGTAAGTGGAATCGTCGTCCCAGGCATAGGTCTGGCCCGGAGGAACCTGCACGGCCTGCCAGTTGACATCGCCCTTGAACACGTCGGCATACTTGCTTTCGTAGAGTTCACGGGTGACGTATTTCAGGATGAATTCCTGGATCTCGTGCGAGGTTGGCCAGATGTCCTTGAGGAACACCGGGTTGCCATCCTTGTCTTCGCCGAGCGGTTCACTGGTCAGGTCGATCTGCACCGAGCCCGCCAGCGCGTAGGCGACGACCAGCGGCGGCGATGCGAGGTAGTTCGCCTGCACATCGGGCGACACGCGACCTTCGAAATTGCGGTTGCCGGAAAGAACGCCAGCTGCAATCAGGCCCTTGTCGTTGATTGTCTTGGAAACCGGCGCCGGCAGCGGGCCGGAATTGCCAATGCAGGTGGTGCAGCCGAAGCCGACGAGATTGAAGCCGAGCGTGTCGAGATCGGTCTGCAGGCCGGACTTCGACAGGTATTCGGCAACGACCTGGCTACCGGGTGCCAGCGATGTCTTTACCCAGGGCTTTGACTTCAGGCCCTTGGCAACGGCGTTGCGGGCGAGCAGGCCGGCGGCGATCAGCACCGACGGGTTGGACGTGTTGGTGCAGGAGGTGATCGCGGCAATTGCCACGTCGCCGTGGCCGAGGTCGTAGTCCGTACCCTCGACAGCATAGCGCATGTCGATCTGGCCCGGCTTCTTGTAGTCGGCTTCGAGAGCAGCAGCGAAACCGGCGGCGATGCTTTCCAGCGGCACGCGGCCTTCGGGACGCTTCGGCCCGGCCATGGCAGGCACGACGTCGCCGAGATCGAGTTCCAGCGTGTCGGTGAAGACAATCTCGGACCCGTCATTGTCGCGCCACATGCCTTGCGCCTTCGAATAGGCTTCGACGAGCGCGATCCGGTCGGTGGTGCGGCCGGACATGGTGAGATAGTTGATGGTTTCGCTGTCGACCGGGAAGAAGCCGCAGGTCGCACCGTATTCCGGGCCCATGTTGCCAATGGTGGCACGGTCGGCAAGCGACATGTTGTCGAGACCGGCGCCGAAGAATTCGACGAACTTCGACACGACGCCCTTCTTGCGCAGCATCTGCACGACCATCAGCACGAGGTCGGTCGCGGTGCAGCCTTCCTTGAGCTTGCCGGTCAGCTTGAAGCCGATGACTTCGGGCAGCAGCATGGAAACAGGCTGGCCGAGCATGGCGGCTTCGGCTTCGATGCCGCCGACGCCCCAGCCGAGAACGCCAAGACCGTTGATCATCGTCGTGTGGCTATCGGTACCGACGCAGGTGTCGGGGTAAGCCACCGTTTCCCCATCCTCTTCCTTCGTCCAGACAGTCTGGCCGAGATATTCGAGGTTCACCTGATGACAGATACCCGTGCCCGGAGGAACGACGCGGAAATTCTTGAAGGCCTGCTGGCCCCACTTGAGGAAGCGATAGCGTTCGCCGTTGCGCTCGTATTCGAGTTCGACGTTGCGCGCGAGTGCCGTCGGCGTGCCGAATTCGTCGACGATGACGGAGTGGTCGATGACCAGGTCGACGGGAACCAGCGGGTTGATCTTTTCCGGATCGCCACCCAGCGCCACCATGGCATCGCGCATGGCGGCGAGATCGACCACGGCGGGAACGCCGGTGAAGTCCTGCATCAGCACGCGGGCCGGACGGTATGCGATTTCGCTTTCAGCGGTGCCCTTGTCGATGAGCCAGGCGGCAACGCTTTCGATGTCCTTTTTGACAACCGAGCGGCCGTCTTCGTTGCGCAGCAGGTTTTCCAGGACGACCTTCATGGAATAAGGCAGCTTGGAAATACCGGAAAGGCCGTTTGCCTCAGCCTTGGGCAGGCTGTAGTAAACATAATCCTTTCCGTTCACGCTGAGCGTGGAACGGCAATTGAAACTGTCGAGAGATTTAGACACGAGAGACCCCGTTTCTGATAGCCAACACAGTCGTGTGGACGCCTATGCACGTAATGCACATCAGGATGCGGGTACGGCCATTTCCGCTGTCCGCACGTGAGGTTGCCTTGAGACAACCGCAAGTTCGGCGCTAGGATGAAGTTCACGCCGACCGCTGGCGTGGTTGCAGGTCTTATAGATAATTTCCAAAAAACTTGCCATAGCAGGCAAGCCCAAAATCGGACAATTTTTTGCACATGCGTCATGCCAACCGGGAAAGCCTCCGCCAATGCATCTGAGTGCCGAAAACCTGGCTGCCAGGCGGGGCGAAGATCTGATTTTCGTTAACATTTCCTTTCACTTGCGAGCCGGCGAGGCCCTGATATTAACCGGCCCGAACGGCTCCGGAAAATCGACCCTCCTGGGTGTTGTCGCCGGTCTTCTGGCGGCCGAAAAGGGCAGGATCGTCTGCGTCGACGGGGCAGGAGAATCGGAGCGTCCGGTGGGCGAGGTCAGCCACTATTTCGGCCACCGCAACGCGATGAAAAACGAGCTTACCGTCGCCGAGAACCTGTCCTTCTGGCGCACGTTCCTCGGGTCTGACGGCGGGGTGTCCGTGGAGGAAGCAGCCGAGGCCGTCGGCCTTGCCGCCATCCTGCACCTGCCCTTCGGCTACCTCTCCGCCGGCCAGCAGCGCCGGATGGCCTTCGCCAAGCTGCTCGTCGCCCACCGCCCGGTCTGGATCCTCGACGAACCCACGGCAGCCCTCGACGCCAACGCCGACCTCCTGTTTGCCGACCTGATCACCAAGCACCAGCAGCGCGGCGGCATTGTCCTCGCAGCCACCCACCAGCCCCTCGGACTGGATAACACCCGCGAACTGGCGATGACCGGATTTGTCGGTGTGGATGAGGGAGTATGGGGTTGATGGTTCCAAGTTTGCCGCTGCCAAGCCATCCCGATGTTCACGCGCCACCTCCACAACAAGAGCGGGGTCACCGGACACGTACAAGTACCCCTGCCTTACCCTCTCCCCTCTTCCCTCATTCCTGTGCCCGTCACAGGAATCCAGCCACGGCGCGTCTGCGCCGTGAGACGACTCACTGTTGCTCGGCAAAGAGGCTTTCGCCCAAGGACTTGGGCGACTGGATTCCTGTGACAAGCACAGGAATGAGGGAGGTGGATGCAGCGCCCTCCCGAAACACTGGTCGCAATACACAAGCCAATCGGACTGGGCATCGCATGCGGGCCGGCGATGACAGGTTTTGCGGCCTTCGACGAGGAGTCATGCGATTGATCGCCGGGATTCTGGTGCTCCCGACCGCCCTCCCTGACGGTGCGGCCTCTCCCCTACAAGGGCAGGCCCACAATATCTCCCTCATTCCCAACCCCCTCTTCCCTCATTCCTGTGCTTGTCACAGGAATCCAGCTACGGCGCGTCTGCGCCGTGAGACGACTCACTGTTGCTCGGCAAAGAGGCTTTCGCCCAAGGACTTGGGCGACTGGATTCCTGTGACAAGCACAGGAATGAGGGAGGTGGATGCAGCGCCCTCCCGAAACACTGGTCGCAATGCACAAGCCAATCGGGCTGGGCATCGCATGCGGTCCGGTGATGACAGGTTTTGCTGCTTCCGGAGAGGAGTCATGCGATTGATCGCTTGGCCCCTACCACTCCCAACCCCACACTCTGACCGTGCGACCTCTCTCCCACACGTGCAGGCCCACAATATGTCCCTCATTCCCAACCCCCTCTTCCCTCATTCCTGTGCTCGTCACAGGAATCCAGCCACGGCGCGTCTGCGCCGTGAGACGACTCACCGCTGTTCGGCAAAGAATTTTCCGCCCAAAGACTTGGGCGACGGGATTACTGTGACTAGCACAGGAATGAGGGAGGTGGATGCCTTGCCCTCCGAAGCTTGCAACTGCCCTCGCCATGTCGGAGGCAAACGATGATTGCGCTCTTTCTTCGCGACCTCAAGCTTTCCGTTCGCTCTGGCGGCGGTGCGCTGATCGGGGTGCTGTTCTTTCTGACCGTCGTTGCCGTAATCCCCTTCGGTGTCGGGCCGGACCTGAAACTGCTTGCCCGCATCGGACCGGCCATCGTCTGGATCGGCGCGCTGCTGTCGGCGCTGCTCGGCCTCGACCGGTTGTTCCAGGCGGAGCGCGATGACGGCTCGCTCGATCTGCTGTTGATGCAGGAAACGCCGCTGGTGCTGACCGTGCTCGTCAAATGCGCGGCCCACTGGACGGCCACCGGGCTGCCGCTGGTGATCGCCTCGCCGCTGCTGGGGCTGTTCATGAACATGAGCGAGACGGCGATCGGCGCCACCATGCTGACGTTACTGGTCGGCTCGCCGGCCATCACGCTGATCGGCGCGGTCGGGGCGGCCGTTGCCGTTGCCCTGCCGCGCGGCGGATTGCTGGTGTCGATCCTGATCCTGCCGCTGGCTATCCCGGTGCTGATCTTCGGTGTTTCGGCCACCTATGCCGCCGTCGAAGGCCCGGCGCCGTTCCTGCCGCCCTTCCTGATCCTCATCGCCCTGACGCTGTTCTTCGCAGTCCTCGGACCGGCCGCAGCAGCCCTGGCTCTCAGGAGCACGCCGGATTGATCGCCTTGCCAGCAGCGTTTGAATTGCAGGCTTCACAATATCGCGCTAAGGAAAATCGATGAGCGAAGTCAGCCCGACACTGAGCCGGTTTTCCGATCTGGCCAACCCGACCCGGTTTCTGGCGCTGGCAAGCCGCGTCATTCCCTGGCTGGCTGCGCTGACGGCGATGCTCTCGGTCATCGGAATATACCTCTGTTTCTCGACGGATGCGGACTACCAGCAGGGCGACACCGTGCGCATCATGTACATCCACGTGCCGGCCGCCTGGCTGTCGATGATGTGCTATACGGTGATGAGCGTGGCTGCCATCGGCACGCTGGTCTGGCGCCATCCGCTGGCCGATGTTGCTGCCAAGGCCGCAGCCCCGCTCGGTGCCGCCTTCACCCTGCTGGCGCTGGTGACCGGTTCGCTCTGGGGCAAGCCGATGTGGGGCACCTACTGGGTCTGGGATGCCCGCCTGACCTCCGTCTTCATCCTGTTCCTGATGTATCTCGGCCTGATCGCGCTCAATCGCGCCATCGACGATCCCTCGCGCGGTGCGCGGGTGAGCGCAGTGCTGATCCTCGTAGGCTTCGTCAACATCCCGATCATCAAGTTTTCTGTAGAATGGTGGAACACGCTGCACCAGTCGGAAAGCATCGTGCGGCTGGACGGCCCGACCATCGCGCCGGAATTTCTTTGGCCGCTGTTCGTCATGGCGCTGGCCTTTACGCTACTATTCTTCACGCTGCACCTGATGGCGATCCGCAATGAGATCTGGCGCCGCCGCATAGCCGCCCAGCGCCGCCTTGCCGCCCGCATGGCAAGCCGGGAGGGCTGAGCCGATGGACCACGCCTTCTACGTCTATGGCTCCTACGGCTTTGCCGCACTGACCGTGATCGCACTCATTGGCTGGACCTGGATCGACGGTCGCCTGCGTCGCCGCGAACTGGCGGCGCTGGAAGCCTCCGGCATCCGCCGGCGCTCGCAGCGCAACAAGGAAGTCACATCCTGATGGCCGAAAGCACCGATCAGGACCCGGCGCCAAAGTCGCGCGGTATCGGCCGCTATGCCGCAGCCCTGCTGCCGCTGTTGGTGTTCGGGGTGATTGCCGGCACGGCTGGCAAAATGCTCTACGACCAGGATTTTCACGGCAAGGACATCGCCACGATTCCCTCGGCCCTGATTGGCCGGAAAGCGCCGTCGCTGGCGCTGCCGCCACTCGATGGCGCCAATCTGCCGGCGCTGACGGATGCGGCGATCAAGGGCAAGCTGACGCTGGTCAACGTCTTTGCATCCTGGTGCATTCCCTGCCGCGAGGAACATCCGCTGCTGAAGGAACTGGCGAAAGACGGGCGGCTGAATGTGGTTGCCATCAACTACAAGGACCAGCCGGAGAATGCCTTGCGCTTCCTCGGCGAACTCGGCAATCCGTTCAAGGCCATCGGCATCGATCCGAAGGGCGCAGCCGCAATCGACTGGGGCGTCTACGGCATCCCCGAATCCTATCTCGTCGCCCCCGACGGCACCATCGTCTACAAACGCGTCGGCCCGTTCGATACTCTCAGCCTCAGGGAAGGCCTGTACCCGGCGATCGACAAGGCCCTGGGACACGGTTCGTAGCATCATACGCTTGCTATTGCCCGCACCGCGCGGCGGGCGACCAGTCGCACCTGGCTACCCCAAACGCGTCAGTCGCCGCCCTCTCCTCCCTCATCCCTGTACTTGTCACAGGAATGAGGGGCGTGGGGTAACCCTTTGAAAACGAGATTTTACAGCGCAGCCTGCCAGACCTAAAGCGCCGCCTGCCAGGTCTTGACTGCGTCGACCGGCCAGACCAGCATCAGCACGTTCAGGGTGAGGTTGTCGCGGATCAGCCAGCCGGTGAGGAGTTCGAAGAAGATGGCGATTGCTATCGTCAGCCAGACGGGCGCCCGCCAGGCAAAGACGAAGCCGACGGCCATGAACACGGTATCCATCGCCGAATTCAGGATGCTGTCGCCGACATAGGCGAGCGAGATCGTCGTCGCCCGGTAGCGGTCGATGATGATGGGCGAGTTCTCGAGGATCTCCCAGCCCGATTCGATCAGCATGGCAACGAAAAGCCGCATGGACAGCGGCTTGGCCCGCATGATCAGATGCGTCAGGCCAAAAAACAGGAAGCCGTGAATGATGTGCGACGGCGTGTACCAGTCGGCGAGATGCTGCGAGTTGCCACTGGAATTGACCGCAGGCTCGAACAATTTGACATAGCCGCAGGTGCAGATGGCAACCCGGCCCATCAGGTGCTCGGCGAGGACCTGCACAAGAAGCACGGCGAGGCATGCCACGAACCACGCGGTGTGGCGGTTTGCCCGGTACGTCTGGTCGACGACCGTCATTTCTCCGCGTCCGTGGCAGCAGGCGGCTGCACCGTGTGCTTCATGATCAGCGGCATCTGCGAAAGCGTGAACAGGATGGTGATCGGCATCGTCCCCCAGACCTTGAAAGCGACCCAGAAATCATCGGAGAAATTCCGCCAGATGACTTCGTTGAGCACGGCAAGAAACAGGAAGAAGACGCCCCAGCGTACGCTCAGCTTGCGCCAGCCCTCGGCATCGAGCTGGAAGGCGGCATTGAAGACATAGCCGAGCAGCGACTTGCCGAACAGCAGGCCACCGAGCAACGCACAGCCGAACAGCGCATTGATGATCGTCGGCTTCATCTTGATGAAGGTCTCGTCCTGCAGGTAGATCGACAGCGAGCCGAATACCAGCACGACGATGCCGGAGACGAACGGCATGATCGGCAGGTGGCCGAGCACGAACTTCGAGACGATCAGCGACACGATCGTCGCGGCCATGAACAACCCGGTGGCGACAAACAGCGGACCGCCCAGCGCTGAAAGCGCCGGAAATTGCGCCACCAGCCAGGGGCCGCGCAGGTTGGCAAAGAAAAACACCATCAGCGGCCCGATCTCGAGCGCCATCTTCAACATCGGATTCTGACGATCCGCCGTGCTGGGTGTTACGTCGCTTTCGCTGCTCGTCATTATCCGTCCTGACCTTGGTCCAAATCCCGTTGCGCCATGATCGGCGTCGATGGCTTATCTATGGCGCCGGTTGCTATCCGTCGATCCCCGCAATCGCCTGGGCGAACTCTTCCGCCTCGAACGGCTCCAGATCGTCCACCCCCTCGCCGACGCCGATGAAATAGACCGGCAGCTTGTGCTTGGCCGAGATGGCGACAAGAATGCCGCCGCGGGCGGTGCCGTCAAGCTTGGTCATGATAAGACCGTTAACGCCGGCAACATTGCGGAAGATCTCGACCTGGTTGAGCGCATTCTGGCCGGTCGTCGCATCCAGCGTCTGCAGCACGGTGTGCGGCGCCTCGGGATCAAGCTTGCCGAGCACGCGGACGATCTTTTCGAGCTCGTCCATCAGCTCCTTCTTGTTCTGCAGCCGGCCGGCAGTGTCGATGATCAAGACGTCGGTGCCATCGGCTTTCGCCTGCTGGAATGCGTCGAATGCGAGACCGGAGGCATCGGCACCGATCTTGGTGCCGACAAAGGTCGACTTCGTCCGGTCGGCCCAGATCTTCAGCTGCTCGATGGCTGCGGCGCGGAACGTATCGCCGGCAGCAACCATCACCTTCAGGCCGGAGCCCGACAGTTTGGACGCCAGCTTGCCGATCGTCGTGGTCTTGCCGGTTCCGTTGACGCCGACCACTAGGATAACATGCGGCTTATGGCTGAGGTCGAGCTGCAGGGGCTTGGCCACCGGCTTCAGCACCTTGACGATCTCGGCCGCCATGATGCGGCTGACATCCTCGCCGGACACATCCTTGCCGTAGCGCTCCGAGGCCAGCGCATCGGTGATGCGCAAGGCCGTCTCGACGCCGAGATCGGCCTGGATCAGAAGGTCCTCGAGGTCCTGCAGCGTCTGGTCGTCGAGCTTACGCTTGGTAAACAGCGCCGTGATCTGGCCGGTGAGCTGCGACGAGGTCCGCGACAGGCCTGCACGCAGGCGCTGGAACCAGGTGGTCTTCGGGGATTCGGGGACGGGCGCGACGATGGCGGGACCGGTGGAAAAGCCTTTGGGGAGAATGGGAGGGGACGGGATGGTTGGCTGCGACGCCAGTTCGCCCCCCTCTGCCAGCTTCGCCGACATCTCCCCCACGAGGGGGGATATTGGCGCCGGAGCGGCCTTGGATGTTAAATCAGCCAGGCTGTCGACGATTGTCGTCGGAGCCGCGCCACTCTCCGTCTGATCTCCCCCCTTACGGGGGAGATGTCCCGCAGGGACAGAGGGGGGTGTCGCCCCACCCTCGGGAATCTCAGCCTCGGCTTCGAGCAACGCCAGTGGTGTGACGCCGAGATCGTCCAGCGCAGTGACGACAGGCAGGATCGGCGGCGTATCGTCCTCGGCATCGCCAACGATCCCATCGGCCGCAGGCCCACCGGCTGTCTCCATTTCCGCCGGCAAGACCGGATCGGCAGCCTCGGGCAGGTGCTCCTCGCGGCTCTTCGGCTCCAGCTCTGCGGCAAGACCCTTGTCTTCGTCCGGCAGCAACTCGGCCGGAACCTCGTTGAAGCCCGGCTGGTCGTGGCGGAAGGTGAAGACTTTTTTGATGAAACCGATCGCCATGAAAATTCCGTCAGTCAGGCCGCGTTTGCGGCGTCAAGTTGTATATCGAGGCGCTTGCCGTCGTGGCCGGTGATGACGGCCGGGACTAGCGCACGAGGCGCAAGGCCCGGAGCCGCGACAAGCGTGAAGTTTTCCGTATGCGCCATACCGTTGTTTTCGACAAGCAGCCATTGCGTCGTGCCGACCATGCCATCCAGATGGGATTGCTGCAGCCGAAGACCAGTGGCACGCAGCCGGGCTGCCCGCTCCTTGACGACGGCCCGGTCGAGCTGTGGCATGCGCGCTGCCGGCGTCTCCGGCCGCGGACTATAAGGAAACACATGCAGATGGGCGATGCCGGCTTCTTCCGCCATACTCACCGCATTCTCGAACATTGCTTCTGTCTCGGTCGGGAAGCCGGCGATCATGTCGGCGCCGAGGCTGATACCCGGCCGCAACCGCCGGACCTCGGCGCAGAAGGCGAGCGCCTCGGCACGCGAATGGCGGCGTTTCATCCGCTTCAGGATCATGTCGTCGCCATGCTGCAGAGACAGGTGCAGATGCGGCATGAAGCGCGGCTCGTCGGCGATCAGGTCGATCAGGTGCCGGTCTGCCTCGATACTGTCGATCGACGACAGCCGCAGCCGGCGGATTTCGGGCACTTGGCGCAAAAGGGTCTTGGCCAGCATCCCCAGCGTCGGCCGGCCCGGCAGGTCGCCGCCATAGCTGGTGGCATCGACGCCCGTCAGCACGATCTCGACATAGCCTGACGCCACCAGCTGGCGCGCCTGCTCGACAACTGATCCCATCGGCACCGAGCGGGAATTGCCCCGTCCATACGGAATGATGCAGAAAGTGCAGCGGTGGTCGCAGCCGTTCTGCACCTGGATGAAGGCGCGCACATGCCCGTCGATGTGTTTGACCATCTGCGGCGCCGTGTGGCGGACGCTCATGATGTCGTTGACGCGCAGCTTTTCTTCCGCCGAAACGCCGAAATCAGGCAATGCCCGGTAAGAGGTTTGGGTCAGCTTTTCTTCGTTGCCGAGCACCATGTCGACCTCGGGCATCTCGGCAAATGTCTGCTTCTCGGTCTGGGCAGCACAACCTGAAACGATGATGCGGGCATGCGGATTGTCGCGCCGCGCCCGCCGGATCGCCTGGCGCGCCTGGCGCACGGCCTCGCCGGTGACCGCGCAGGTGTTGACGAGGATGGCATTGTTCAGCCCGGCCTTCTCAGCCTGGCCGCGCATCACTTCGGATTCGTAGGTATTGAGCCTGCAGCCGAAGGTAATGACCTCGACGCCGCTCACCGCACCGACGCCACTTCGGATTGTTCGTCGCGCGAAAACACGCCTGTCGCCGGATCGACCCTGCCCGACCACTCCCATTCGGCCGGACCCGTCATGACGACGTGATCGTCGTCGCGCCACTCGATCTGAAGCTTGCCGCGCGGCACGCTGCTGGCAACGTCGATCTCGACGGTGCGACCGGTGCGGCCGGTGCGCGCAGCACTGACGCCGGCGGCACAGGCGGCAGATCCGCAGGCAAGCGTCAGCCCGGCGCCGCGCTCCCAGGTGCGGGTGATCATAGACGACGGCGAGGTCACCTGCGCCAGTGTGATATTGGCCTTTTCGGGAAACATCGGATGGTTTTCGAGCATCGGTCCGAAACGGGCGAGATCGTAGGACATCACGTCGCGCTCGACCCAGAAGATCGCGTGCGGATTGCCCATCGACATCACGGCAGGCGAATGCAGGATCGGCGCGTCGATCGGGCCTATCTGCAGTTCGATGCGGCTGGTGTCGAAGAACTCTTCCGACAGCGGGATCCTGTCCCATTCGAACACCGGCCTGCCCATGTCAACCGAGATCGTCCCATCATCGTGCTCGACTGCATTGAGGACGCCGGCGACGGTCTGGAAGGTGAAAACCTTGCGGCCGGTCTCCGATGAAAGCGCCTGCACGACGCAGCGCGTACCATTGCCGCAGGCCTGAGCCTTGGTGCCATCGCAGTTGAGGATGTCGATCCAGGCGTCGGTGCCCTGGGCCTTCGGGTCGTGGATGGCCATGATCTGGTCGAATTGCGTGGCCGGATCGGCATTCAGCGCAATCGCTGCCGCCGGCGTCACCTTGTCCTTGCGACCGCGCATGTCGACGACCAGAATCTTGTTGCCAAGCCCGTTCATGCGCGCAAATTCGACCGTGTCACCCATCAGACGTTCCATTGTTGGAGCCTGTATATGGCGGAAATGGCCGCGAATTACCAGTCTTGGCGCAAGACAGGCCGCCTGCCTCGCCAAGCTTGACCAATAGCAACCTAAGCGAGCACATTGAGCCTATGACCGACTACACTTACATCGTCACGAACCACAAGCACGGCACCCTCTACATCGGAGTGACCTCGGACCTCGCACGCCGCATCCACGAACACCGCGAAGCCCTCACCCCCGGCTTCACCGCCACATACGGCTGCCGGCGACTGGCCTGGTACGAAGAGCACTTCAACATCCAGGACGCCATCCAGCGCGAAAAGTCCCTCAAGCGCTGGTATCGCCAATGGAAGATCGATCTGATCGAAAAAACCAACCCGGATTGGAGGGACCTGTATTACGAGCTGTGGTGAACATGGTGGTCCTCGGGTCGAGCCCGAGGATGACGAATTGTGGGGGCTTGGCTTTGTCGATGCAAGGGCTGCGTTTGAGGCGCCAACTTCAGAATGACGGTCATCCGCTAAAGCCTGTCGACAAGCCCGCACCAACCACCCAGCACCACCGCCCCATACCGTCCACACGCACCACCTTCAAACGGCAACCCCACCCACGGGGTTCGTCATCCTCGGGCTTGACCCGAGGATCCAAACGCAAGCCACCGTAAGTATTTCAGGGGCCCCGGCTTAGCGGAAAACCGGGGTAGGCGGCATGCGTGCCATGCGTTCACCACGAATGCCGCACCGCTTGCGCCTGGATCCTCGGGTCGAGCCCGAGGATGACGAAGTGCGGTGGGCTGGGCTTTGCCACAGCAAGGACTATGTTTGGGGGCGCCAATTACAGAATGACGGTCACCCGCTAAAGGCCGGCCGACAAGACCGACCACCCCGCACCACCCATCCCGCACCACCGCCACACGGCAGCCCCACCCCCGGGGCTCGTCATCCTCGGGCTTGACCCGAGGATCCAAACGCAAGCGACCGCCGGAGGATGACGAACCCCAAGGGCCGGGCTTTCCCAAAACAAGCACAGCCCCCCCGGAATTACCCATCCCCCGCTCGCGACCGGGCAATTTCCTCGCCGATCTTGACTTTCCCGCCCAATTGCTGTTTACCGCGCCCATCTGCGACGAGCTCAAGCCTCCTAGCCGCCGACCGGGACCCCGCAAGGGAATTGGATCCCGGAGGTCAACACCCGACAGCGCGATGCGCCCTCGGGTGCTTTTTGGCTTTGCGTCTTGTTTTCGTCAAGGAAAAGAACAAAGTTTCCGGCCGACGCCGCGCGATGCCCTGAGGCGATATGCGGTCAAAAAATCGGAAGCGAGAAGGAAGAGCTGATGTTTGAAAACCTCCAGGACCGACTTGGCTCCATTCTGAATGGACTGACCGGCCGTGGCGCTTTGTCGGAAGCCGATGTTTCCGCAGCGCTGCGCGAGGTTCGCCGTGCTCTTCTCGAAGCCGACGTGGCGCTCGACGTCGTGCGTGGCTTTACCGATCGCGTCCGTGAAAAGGCCATCGGCGCCGAAGTCTTGAAGTCGATCAAGCCCGGCCAGATGGTCGTCAAGATCGTTCATGACGAGCTGATCGAGATGCTCGGTGCCGACAGCGTCGGCGTCGATTTGAATGCGCCGGCCCCCGTCGTCATCATGATGGTCGGCCTGCAGGGCTCGGGCAAGACCACGACATCGGCCAAGATTGCCCACCGGCTGACGACACGGGACCGCAAGAAGGTGCTGATGGCATCGCTCGATACGCGGCGCCCGGCCGCCCAGGAGCAGTTGCGCCAGCTCGGCGTGCAGGCCTCCATCGACGTGCTGCCGATCATTGCCGGCCAGTCACCGACAGACATTGCCGCCCGCGCGGTGCAGGCTGCCCGCCTTGGCGGCCACGATGTCGTCATCCTCGACACCGCCGGTCGCACCCATATCGACGAGCCGCTGATGGTCGAGATGGCCGAGATCAAGCGCAAGTCGAACCCGCACGAGATCCTGCTGGTCGCCGATAGCCTGACCGGCCAGGACGCGGTGAATCTTGCCCGGAATTTCGACGAGCGCGTCGGCATCACCGGTCTTGTGCTGACCCGCATGGACGGCGACGGCCGCGGCGGTGCGGCCCTTTCGATGCGCGCCGTCACCGGCAAGCCGATCAAGCTGATCGGTACCGGCGAAAAAATGGGCGAGCTGGAAGAGTTCCATCCGCGCCGCATCGCCGACCGCATTCTCGGCATGGGCGACATCGTCTCGCTCGTCGAGCGTGCCGCCGAGAATATCGACGCCGAGAAGGCGTCCGCCATGGCCGCCAAGATGGCCAAGGGCAAGTTTGACCTCAACGACCTCGCCGACCAGCTGCGCCAGATGCAGAAGATGGGCGGCATGGGCGGCATCATGGGAATGATGCCCGGCATGTCGGGCATGAAGGACAAGATGGCCGCCGCCGGCCTCGACGACAAGCTGTTTGGCCGCCAGATCGCCATCATCCAGTCGATGACCAAGGCCGAGCGCGCCAATCCCGATATCCTCAAGCATTCCCGCAAGAAGCGCATCGCCGCCGGCTCCGGTACCGATTCCGCCGCTATCAACAAGCTCCTGAAGATGCACCGCCAGATGGCCGACATGATGAAAGCCATGGGGGCTAAGGGCAAGGGCGGCATGATGAAGCAGATGATGGGTGGCCTTGCCGGCAAGATGGGCCTCGGCGGCATGGGCGGAATGGGCGGCATGCCCGATCTCTCCAGCCTCGATCCGAAGCAGCTGGAAGCCCTGCAGAAGCAGGCGGAGGCGGCTGGCCTCGGCCGTCCCGGCAGCATGCCCGGGCTTGGTGGCATGGGCGGTGGAATGGGTGGCCTGCCGGGTCTCGGCGGCCCCAAGCTTCCCGGCCTTGGCGGTGGTTTTCCTGGCCTGCCCGGCCTGCCGAAGAAGAAGTAAGGGAGCGCCCTAATGACCGATAACGACGTCAAGACCCAGCTTTCCGGCTACCGTCAGTCGATCGACAACATCGACGCCGCGCTGGTCCACATGTTGGCCGAACGCTTCAGCTGCACCAAGGCAGTCGGCGTTCTCAAGGCAAAGTACAATTTGCCGCCGGCCGATCCGGCGCGCGAGGAATACCAGATCGAACGTCTGCGGCGGCTTGCCAAGGATGCCGATCTGGACCCGGATTTCGCCGAGAAGTTTCTGAACTTCGTCATTACCGAAGTCATCCGGCACCACGAACAGATCGCCGCCGAATTCAAGGCATGATCGACAAGAACTGAAAGACAAAAGGCCGCCCGCCAAGGCGTCCTGACAACACTCTGAAGGAGTATGATACAATGGCACTGAAAATTCGTCTCGCCCGCGGTGGCTCCAAGAAGCGCCCTTACTACCACGTCGTCGTTGCCGACGCCCGTTCGCCACGCGACGGCCGCTTCCTCGAAAAGGTCGGTTCGTGGAACCCGATGCTCGCCAAGGAAGATGCCAAGCGCGTCGAACTCGACACCGCCCGCATCCAGCATTGGATCGACCAGGGCGCCCAGCCGACCGACCGCGTCCTGCGCTTCCTGTCTGAAGCCGGCGTTGCCAAGCGCGATCCGCGCAGCAACCCGGAAAAGGCAAAGCCAGGCAAGAAGGCCGAAGAGCGTATCGCTGAACGCGCCCAGAAGGCTGCCGACATCGCCGCCGCTGCCGAGACTGCTGCTGCCGAATAAGCCGTCACAGGCAATCACCGGAGCGGGTGGCATGGAGACATGCCGCCCGCTTTTTATTTGCCATCGTTCTCCGTTCCTCTATGAGAAGAACGATGTTCACCCTCATTCGATCTGCGGCATAGTCATGGCGAAACTCCAAAACCCCATTCTGATGGCCACACTTGGCGGCGCGCAGGGCCTGCGCGGCGAAGTCAGGGCGCGCTCCTACACGTCCGATCCGATGGCGCTTGCCGAATACGGCAACCTGCACGCCGCCGATGGCCGCACGTTCGAGGTGCTGGACATCCGCGCCAGCAAGACTGTCGTCATCATCCGGTTTCGCGGCATCAACGACCGCGAGGCTGCCGAAGCGCTGAACGGCCTCGAGCTGTTCGTCGAACGCGAGGACTTGCCGGACGACGAACTCGACGACGACGAATTCTTCTACGCCGACCTCGAGGGTCTGGAAGTCGTCGATGCCAAGGGCGTCGGCTACGGCGTCGTCAGCGGCGTCTACGATTTTGGCGCCGGCGACCTGCTGGAACTGAAGGGACCGGGCAAGCGCCCCGTGCTGATCCCCTTTTCCGAAGCAGCCGTGCTGGAGATCGACCTCGAGAACCGCAAGGTGCTGATCGACCCGATGGCTGCCGGCCTGATCGACGATCCGACCGACATCGGCCAGCCGCCAAAAACC
The DNA here is from genome assembly GCF_007000325.2 of Rhizobium rhododendri. Lineage (GTDB taxonomy): Bacteria > Pseudomonadota > Alphaproteobacteria > Rhizobiales > Rhizobiaceae > Rhizobium > Rhizobium rhododendri. Next base: position 3,020,154 of record NZ_CP117267.1, read on the forward strand.
GACCGCCCGAAGAAGTAGGTCCGATGAGTTTCCGGGCGACCATCCTGACGCTCTATCCCGAGATGTTTCCCGGCCACCTCGCGACATCTCTTGCAGGCAAGGCGTCGGCGCGCGGCCAGTGGTCGCTCGACACGCTGCAGATCCGCGATTTTGCCACCGATCGCCACCGCACCGTCGACGACACGCCGGCCGGCGGAGGCGCCGGCATGGTGCTGAAGCCCGACGTGCTCGCCCGCGCCATCGACCACGCCGGCTCTGACGACGGTCGCCCCCGCCTGCTGATGAGCCCGCGCGGAAGGCCGTTGACGCAGCAACGCGTCCGCCAACTGGCGGCGGGGCCGGGCGTCGTCATCGTCTGCGGCCGCTTCGAGGGCGTCGACCAGCGTGTGATCGATGCCCGCGACCTCGAGGAAATCTCGATTGGCGACTACATCCTCTCCGGCGGCGAACCGGCAGCGCTGGTGCTGCTGGATGCCATCATCCGCATCCTGCCCGGCGTCATGGGCAACGACCTCTCCGGTACGCACGAGAGCTTCGAAAACGGCATGCTGGAGCACCCGCATTATACGCGCCCGCAGCAGTGGGAAGGCCGCGAGATCCCGGCTGTCCTGACATCGGGCAACCACGGCGCCATCGCCAGATGGCAGGCCGAGGAGGCCTTGAAGCTGACACGGGCGCGCCGGCCCGACCTGCTCGACGATGCCGACGTGTCAGGCCGCTGATATCGGCCCCATTGCCGACAGCCCGGATCGAGAAAAATACGGCGCGAGGGATGACAAACCCTGCATTTTGGTGTAACTGCCCACGCGGACATGGGGTCAACCCCGTCGACCAGCAAAGAAATAATAGTGAATTCGCCCCCGTCCGAAAGGACAAGATCCCGCGGCATCGACCTACGGATACTGGCAGGGCGCTCTGGCTGTTTTAGAAGAACTCGAAAAGGTTAGACCAATGAACATCATTCAGGAACTGGAAGCCGAACAGGCTGCCAAGATCTTAGCCGTACGCAAGCTGCCGGAATTCTCCCCGGGCGATACGCTCCGCGTCAACGTCAAGGTAACCGAAGGTACGCGCACCCGCGTGCAGGCCTATGAAGGCGTCTGCATCGGCCGTTCTGGCGGCGGCATCCACGAGAACTTCACGGTTCGCAAGATTTCCTACGGCGAAGGCGTCGAGCGCGTATTCCCGATGTATTCGCCGATGATCGAAAGCGTCGACGTCGTCCGTCGCGGTAAGGTCCGTCGCGCCAAGCTGTACTACCTGCGCGATCGTCGCGGCAAGTCGGCTCGTATCGTTGAAGACACCGGTATCCGCGCCCGCAAGCTGAACGACGCCGAGCGCGCTGCGATGGCCGAAGAGAAGGCCCGTATCGAAGCTGAGAAGGTCGCAGCAGCACAGGCACTGGCCGCCGAGAAGGCAGCAGCCGAAGCCGCTGAAGCAAAAGCTGCCGACGAAGCAGCAAAGGCGAAGGCCGCTGAAGAAGCCGCCGCTGCCGCCGAACCTGCTGCGGAATAAGCCTTCAGGCTTTGACGCAAAAATAGTATCTGGAAAGGGCGGTCTTTGGGCCGCCTTTTCTGTTTTTATCGTCCCGGCCATGCCATTGCCCTTGCCAGCGACTTTGCACCTGTGACAATTTCGCGATTGGCCATTTGGGGAGATTTTCCATGACGTTCCGCCGCTCGTTCCTGCTGGGTCTGACCGCCCTTGTCTTGTCGCCGCTCGCAGCCCTTGCCGCCGACCTTCCGGATCTGAAAGGCAAGACGGTCGTCGTCGTCACCGAAAATGCCTATCCTCCGCTGCAGTTCGTCGAGCCGAAGACCGGCAAGGCGATCGGCTGGGAATACGATGCGATGAACGAGATCGCCAAGCGGCTGAATTTCAAGGTCGAATACCAGAACACCAGCTGGGACGCGATGATCCAGGCGGTGTCAGACGGCCAGTACGCCATCGGAATGACCGGCATCACCATCAAGGAAGACCGTAAGCAGAAGGTCGATTTCTCCAACCCGTACATGCGCTCACAGCAATTCATGCTGGTGCGCGGCGACGAGAAGCGCTTCACCGACGCCAAGACGTTCGCCGCCTTCAAGGACGGCCTGGTCGGCGCCCAGCCGGGCACCACGCCCTTTTACACATCCGTCTACGAAGTGCTCGACGGCAACGAGCAGAACCCGCGCATCAAGCTGTTCGAAACCTTCGGCGCCACCGTCCAGGCCTTGAAGACCGGCGATGTCGATACCGTTCTGACGGACGGCACAGCTGGCAAGGGCTATGTCGAAAGTTCTGGCGGCGCCCTGAAGCTGATCGGCGGCCCGCTTGGCGTCGAGGACTTCGGTTTCATCTTCCCGAAGGGATCCGACCTCGTGGCTCCCGTCAACGCCGCCATTGCTGCACTCAAGGCAGACGGCACCTTCGCGGCGCTCGATAAGAAATGGTTCGTCGACTACAAGATGGGCGGCTGATGCTCGATACAGTGAAGTGCCGCCGGTGATTGCAGCCCAGCCCTCGCCGAGCGGCAAAGACAAGGGCGACTACCCCTGGTGGCTGGTCGCCCTGATCGTCATCTGCGTGGCGGTCGCCATCGTCATCGCCACCAGCGGCCTCTATACACAGGTCTTCCTCACCGTCGTGACCGGCGCAACGATCACCGTCTTCGTGACTCTGGTCTCCTTCGTGCTGGCGACGCTGCTCGGCCTCGGCGTGATGCTTCTCGGGCGCGCCGACAACGTCGTCCTCAGGCAGGTCTCGCGCTTCTACATCGAGGTGATCCGCGGCATCCCGATGCTGGTGCTGCTGTTCTACGTCGCCTTCGTCGGCGCCCCCGCCATCGTCGCTGCCTATAACATGCTGACCGCGCCGCTGGTGGCTGCCGGATGGACCGAGCCGCTGATGGTGCGCGAGCTGTCGCTGATGTGGCGGGCGATCATTGCCTTGACGATCGGCTATGCCTCGTTCATCGCCGAGATCTTTCGCGCCGGCATCGAAGCGGTCGATCACGGCCAGATCGAGGCATCGAAGGCGCTCGGCCTCTCCCGCGTCCAGCGCTTCCGGCTCGTGGTCTTCCCGCAGGCGATCCGCGTCATCCTGCCGCCGCTGTCGAACGACTTCGTCTCGATGGTCAAGGACTCGTCGCTGGTCTCGGTGCTCGGCGTTGCCGACATCACCCAGATGGGCAAGGTCTACGCCTCGGGCTCCTTCCGGTTCTTTGAAACCTATTCGATTGTCACCTATATCTACCTGATACTGACGGTTGGCCTGTCGCTGTTGCTGCGGCAGTTTGAGAAGCGGATGCGCCAGGTCAGGCGCTAGAACCCCAATGATTCGAATTGCCGTGCGCCAGAAAAATTGGTAAAGCCAGCCCCATGGAATCGAAGTTTAGATGCATCGGCGGAGAGACTTTCGTGCTGCAGGACCACAAGCGTCTGCCAGCGCGTTTCTTTGCGATGATTTCAGGCGCGCTCAACAGCCGGGTTTGCTGATCGAGCCTGCGGCCGGCGAGCCCCTCGCCGCCCCATCATTTTCCGCGATACCCACTCCAATATGGATCCGCCGCCATGACAGCACCCCGCACGCTCTATGACAAAATCTGGGACGACCACGTCGTCGATACGCAAGACGATGGTACCTGTCTTCTCTACATCGACCGTCACCTCGTTCATGAAGTGACCTCGCCGCAGGCCTTCGAAGGCCTGCGCATGACGGGCCGGACCGTTCGCGCGCCGCAGAAGACGCTCGCTGTCGTCGACCATAACGTGCCGACCTCGCCGGATCGCCACCTCGGCATCAAGAATGAGGAAAGCCGCATCCAGGTCGAGGCGCTGGCCACCAATGCCGCCGAATTCGGGGTCGAGTACTATTCCGCCAGCGATATCCGCCAGGGCATCGTCCACATCGTCGGCCCCGAGCAGGGCTTCACCCTGCCGGGCATGACCATCGTCTGCGGCGACAGCCACACCTCGACGCATGGTGCCTTCGGCGCGCTGGCGCACGGCATCGGCACATCCGAGGTCGAGCATGTGCTGGCCACGCAGACGCTGATCCAGCAGAAGGCCAAGAACATGCTGGTGCGCGTCGACGGGAAGCTGCCCGACCACGTCACCGCTAAGGACATCATCCTTGCCATCATCGGCGAGATCGGCACCGCCGGCGGCACCGGCCACGTCATCGAATTTGCCGGCGAAGCCATCCGCGCCCTGTCGATGGAAGGCCGCATGACGGTCTGCAACATGACCATCGAGGGCGGCGCCCGCGCCGGCCTGATCGCCCCAGACGAGAAGACCTTCGAATACATCAAGGGCAAGCCACGCGCACCATCGGGCGAGAACCTGGAAAAGGCCATCGCCTACTGGAAGACCCTGCAGACCGACAAAGGCGCCCATTACGACAAGGTCGTCGTGCTCGATGCCGCCAACCTGCCGCCGATCGTCTCCTGGGGCTCTTCGCCGGAAGACGTCGTCTCCGTGCAGGGTGTCGTGCCTGATCCGGCCGAGATCGAGGACGAGAACAAGCGCACCTCGAAGCAGCGCGCCCTCGACTACATGGGCCTGACCGCCGGCACGAAGATGACCGACATCAGCATCGACCGCGTCTTCATCGGCTCCTGCACCAACGGCCGCATCGAGGATTTGCGCGCCGTCGCCAAGGTTGTCGAAGGCCGCACGGTGGCGCCGACAGTCGACGCGATGATCGTGCCCGGCTCCGGCCTCGTCAAGGAACAGGCGGAAGCCGAAGGCCTCGACAAGATCTTCAAGGCCGCCGGCTTCGACTGGCGCGAGCCGGGCTGTTCCATGTGCCTGGCCATGAACGACGACCGGCTGAAGCCGGGCGAGCGCTGCGCCTCGACCTCGAACCGCAATTTCGAAGGCCGCCAGGGCCACAAGGGCCGCACCCATCTGGTCTCCCCGGCCATGGCCGCCGCCGCCGCCATCGCCGGCCACTTCGTCGATATCCGCGAGTGGAAATAGGCATAAGCGTCTGAGTAAACCGGAGGCCAACAAACCCGGCCTCCGGTTCCAAGTCCAAGAGCTGGATTTGTAAGTTCGTCGTCGACGGGATTGACCATTCCCCTGAAAACGAAACGCGGTCGCAGAAGCCAAACTTTTCACCACGACATTACCCACGATTTCCCCAATTTCCCTCACTCCTGTGCCCATCACCGGAATGACGGGAGGAAGTGGGGGCCTCTCTGAGCAAGGCCTTGTAAACTCAAGTCTATCGAGGCGCCCAACTCCGTGAAAAGGGATCAATTGCTACCACGTATTCTAAGATCCAACTTCGCCTGGGATGCGCGCCCCCACTTCCCTCATTCCTGTGCTCGTCACAGGAATCCAGTCACGGCGCGTCTGCGCCGTGGGAGGACTCTCTGTTGGTGAGGAAAGTATCTATCGCCCAAAGACTTGGGCGGCTGGATTCCTGTGACAGGCACAGGAATGAGGGAGGTCGGGGGTGGCTTTTTGGTTTTGTGATCTTTCTGACCTCACACGCACACACACTCTCTCTATCTCTCGCACTCTCTCCTCTCCCGCTTCCCTCCATCGCCCCTGCCCGCAGCACCTCATAGGGATAAACCGTTGGGATTTCCGTTTGGAAACAATGCCGGCATCATAATTTCATCCCCGTGCTTTCATCCCGATCTATAATCACCCCGTTCCACCATCGGATACACCGGTCTGCGTTACCGGCGAGGTGGGGCCGGGTCTTGGAGGGGTTGCTGTCTACGCAGGCGACTTCTTCAAGGGTCCGCAGAAGTGGATCCCTTCGGGCCCCTAGGCTCGGCGTGCCTGTGTGGCATAACTCCGGCAGCTTTTCCCTTAACGGGACCTGGGTCGGAAACAGAGGATCCGGAGTTGCGGATAAAAACTGTCGAACGGGGCACATCGCGTGTCACTTCACTAAAAATCATCAGGCACTCGGTGTGCCCCGGCCATCAGAATTGTCATGACACGGACCGAACAGGCCGCGTGAACGGGGAAGCGTGGGGGTTGTTGTCGGGCCGGTGCAAAGCCCTCGGAATCGTCTTTCACAACCGCAAGTCGGGCGCTAAGGTGGGCCCACGCAACGAATGGACCGAATGATGCTCAACGACCCGCGCTCCCATGGCCTATGGGAAAAGACCGCCCCGCCGCCGCCTGTGACGCAGCCGCTTGCCGGCGCGGTATCGGCCGATGTGGTGATCGTCGGCGGCGGTTATACGGGCCTGTCGTCGGCCCTGCATCTTGCCGAGGCCGGCACGCGGGTGGTGCTTCTCGAAGGCAACGAGATCGGCTTCGGTGGCGCCGGGCGCAATGTCGGGCTGATCAATGCCGGCATGTGGGTGATGCCCGACGACGTGCCGGGCGTGCTTGGCCCGCTCTACGGCGAGCGCCTGCTCGATACGCTCGGCAACGGCCCTGAACTGGTGAAGGCGCTGATCGACAAGCACAGCATTGCCTGCGAACTCGAGCGCAACGGGACGCTGCACTGCGCCGTCGGCGCCGATGGGCTGAAGGAGATCGAGGCCCGCGCCCGCCAGTGGGCGAGTCGAGGGGCGCCCGTCACCGTGCTCGATGCCGACGAGACGCGCCGCCGCATCGGCAGCGACGGCTATGCCGGCGCGCTGCTCGACATGAGGGCCGGGACGCTGCAGCCGCTTGCCTATGCGCGCGGGCTTGCCAAGGCGGCCATCCGTGCCGGCGCAACACTCCACACCGGCAGCCGCGTTACGGAGACCAGCCGCGAGGGCAGTCGCTGGGTGGTAAGGACAGCCGCCGGCAGCGTCACCGCCGACTGGATCGTCGTCTCCACCGATGCCTACAGCACCGGGCCGTTCGAACAGGTGCGCGGCGAGCAGGTTTTGCTGCCCTATTTCAATTTTGCCACCGTGCCGCTGGGAGACAATCTGCGCAAATCCATCCTGCCCGGCCGCGAAGGTGTCTGGGACACCAAGGAGGTGCTGTCTTCCTTCCGCATGGACCAGGCCGGGCGCCTGGTGTTCGGCAGCGTCGGGGCACTGCGCAACACCGGTGCCGCGATCCACAAGGGCTGGGCCCGGCGGTCCCTGAAGCGGCTGTTCCCGCAGCTTGGCGACATCGAATTCGAATGCGAATGGTACGGCAAGATCGGCATGACCGACAATGCCCTCCCGAGGTTTCACAGGTTCGCCGAAAACGTCGTCGGCTTCAGCGGCTATAACGGGCGCGGCATCGCGCCAGGCACGACATTCGGAAAGACCCTTGCAGCCCATATCCTCGGACGGATCGGCGAAAACGAACTGCCGCTGCCACCGACCGAGGTTGGCGCCCCCCGCTTCCGTGCCCTCAAGGAAATGTGGTACGAGGCCGGCGCCCAGATTGCCCATCTTGCCGAGTCCCGCTTCTAGCCGGCGCCAGGCCACCATCAGACCAACTCAAGGGACAGCCTCACATGACCGCTCTCGATCTTGCCCAGGAAACCAAAAAGATCTTAACCGACCTCGGCGTCGCCACGGAACGCTTTACCGGCGGCACCCTGTCGGTAACATCGCCGATCACAGGCGGCGAAATCGGCCGCCTGCCGGAGCACTCCGTTGCAGAGGCCCGCGCGGCCATCGACGCGGCGCATGAAGCCTTCCTCACCTGGCGCACGGTTCCGGCGCCGAAACGCGGCGAACTGATCCGCCTGCTCGGCGAAGAGCTTCGCGCCGGCAAGGCGGCACTCGGCCGGCTGGTCTCCATCGAGGTCGGCAAGATCACCTCGGAAGGTCTCGGCGAAGTGCAGGAGATGATCGACATCTGCGACTTCGCGGTCGGCCTGTCCCGCCAACTCTACGGACTGACGATCGCCACCGAGCGCTCCGAGCACCGGATGATGGAAAGCTGGCACCCGCTCGGCGTCACCGGCATCATCTCGGCCTTCAATTTCCCCGTTGCCGTCTGGTCGTGGAATGCGGCGCTGGCCATGGTCTGCGGCAATTCGACGGTGTGGAAGCCATCGGAAAAGACGCCGCTGACGGCGCTCGCCACCCAGGCGCTGTTCGAAAAGGCGCTGAAGCGCTACGTCGCGGAAGGCGGTTCTGCGCCGGCTAATCTTTCGACACTGCTGATCGGCGGCCGCGATATCGGCGAAGCGCTGGTCGATCACGTCAAGGTGCCGCTGGTGTCTGCCACCGGCTCGACCGCCATGGGCCGCACTGTCGGCCCGAAACTTGCCGCCCGCTTTGCCCGCGGCATTCTCGAACTCGGCGGCAACAACGCCGCCATCGTCTGCCCGACGGCCGATCTCGACCTGACGCTGCGCGGCGTCGCCTTTTCGGCGATGGGCACGGCCGGCCAGCGCTGCACCTCGCTGCGTCGCCTATTCGTCCACGAGAGCGTATACGACCAGCTGGTACCGCGATTGCAGAAGGCCTATGGCTCGGTGAGCGTCGGTAATCCGATGGAAGACGGCGTGCTGGTCGGACCGCTGATCGACAGGCAGGCGTTCGACAAGATGCAGGCGGCGCTGGCAGCAGCCAAGGCAGAGGGCGCAACCGTCACCGGCGGCGAGCGCGTTGAGGCCGATGGCGCGGATGCCTTCTACGTTCGGCCGGCGCTGGTGGAAATCCCAGCGCAGACCGGCCCGGTCGTCGAGGAAACCTTCGCGCCGATCCTCTACGTCATCAGGTACAGCGATTTCGATGCGGTTCTCGACCTGCACAATGCCGTGCCGCAGGGCCTTTCGTCGTCGATCTTCACCAACGACATAAGGGAAGCGGAGACCTTCCTGTCGTCACGCGGTTCGGATTGCGGCATTGCCAATGTCAATATCGGCCCGTCCGGCGCCGAGATCGGCGGGGCTTTCGGCGGCGAGAAGGAAACCGGCGGCGGCCGCGAATCCGGCTCGGATGCCTGGCGCGCCTATATGCGTCGCGCCACCAACACCATCAATTACGGCCGCACGCTGCCGCTCGCCCAGGGCGTCAAGTTCGACGTCGAATAAGGGATGCCATAGAATGCGCGGCGGCCGGGGCCGCCGCGCATTCCTTTGAAAAATCAGGAGATGGCGTCAGGTTCGCCATCGAGCCAGCCGCCCTTGAAACCGGCCTTCTCGAGGCCCTTGCGCATGATCGGCGAGCCGCGCAGGAGCTTCCAGATCAATCCGGTGCGGTCGTTCTCGATCATGATCACCAGGAGACCCTGGTCGATGGCGACCGAGCGGTCATCGACCCAGCCGTCTGGTCCCTTGCCTTCGACGGTCGGGTTAAAGCCGCCGACGAAGCATCCGTCGAGCATGATGTTGGGATAGGCCGACATCAGCGCCCGGGTACCGCTGAGGGCTGCCTTGCGGTCGAAGGGCAGGCAGGAGAGCGGCGCCCAGGGGGCGATGGTGCCGTCATCCGGGCCGAACGGTGCGCCACGGGCGGCATAGCCCAGCACTTTCGGTCTCCCGCGCCGGCTATGGCGGCCGCCTGTCGGGTTGGGTCCGTCGCAGGCGGTCAGGCCCCAGACCTCGCGGCTATAGCCGGCAAAATGGCCGGGGTTGCGGTCGGCATAGTCGCGCTGCGTATCGATGGCGATCTGGGTGTTGAGAAAATAGTCGCTGTCCTTCTCCGCCATGTACTTGTCGCGGATACCGCGAAAGTCGATCCAGGCGTGGGAGAACAGGTGGATGAAAAGCGGGCCGGCATAGAGGAACGGCTTGTTCTTGACCATCATCCAGTTGTAGGTCGAGGCAAAGGCATCGTAGCATTTTGCCGGAATGGGATGGGTCGGCGACGCCATCGCCATGGCATAGAGCAGGATCGCCTCGTCGTAGCCCTGCCAGCGCCAGCGCAGGAAACCGCCGCCCGGCTTCCAGCCCATCGTCAGCGTGTCGCCCTTGTTCAGCGCCCAGCGCCAGTCGGCCCGCTCGTAGAGCATGGTCGCAAGCTCGCGGATCTCGGCATCGTCGGGCTCGTCGCGGTCGAAATAGGCGGCGACGGTGAGGACGCCCATGAACAGCAGGGCGGTGTCGATAAGCGACAGCTCGCTGTTCCAGGCGCGGTTGCCGGTCTTCATGTCGATGAAATGGTAATAGAAGCCGCGATGGCCGGTGGCCGCGCGTTCCTCGCCCTGGTCGCTGTCGGCAAAGAAATCCAGCGTCGTCAGGATGATTTCGGCTGCTTCCGTCCGGTCGATCCAGCCGCGCTCGATGGCGACGGGATAGCTCGAAAGCGCAAAGCCGACAGCCGCGATGCTGCAGTGGCTGCCCTTGATCGAGGTGTCCGCCACAAGCCCGTTTTCGCGGTTGGTGTGGCGCAGGAAATAGGTGAAGGCAGATTTCTGAAGGCGATCGACGAGGGCATCGTCGGTTTCCTCGCTGCGTTGAAGCATTGCAAATCCATCCATTGTCCGCCCCCTCCATGTGCTTTGCGGCATGCCAAACGTCAACTGCAAATCAATGTGATCGATGCTGCCACGCGTTCATCAACGATTGCTTAAGAAAGTGGCGTCTGCCCTATCCGCAGCCAAAAATAGTTGCGAAAGACCGCCAGAATTCAACTCACGGGGGCGTCAAGAATTAAAGGTCGGTGTGAAAAGCGACAATCGAGGCGGCCGACAGCCCGGGAAATTATCGGTGCTCCAGCGTCTCCTCGGTATGGGGGAAGTCGATTTCAATGGTCCGGAACCGAGCGGAACAATTGCTCGGAATGCAGGTTGAGTCACCTGAAAGCCAACCCACAGGAGAACCTCATGGCCGACAAAACACTCAACGACCTCTTCATCGACACGCTGAAAGATATCTATTTCGCCGAGCGCCAGATCGTGAAAGCGCTGCCGAAAATGGCTCGTGCTGCGCAGTCGCCGGAACTGAAAGCTGCCTTCAAGAAGCACCAGGAAGAAACCCAGGGCCAGATCGAACGCCTGCAGCAGGTTTTCGAACTGGTCGGCAAGCCCGCCCGCGGCAAGACCTGCGAAGCCATCCAGGGGATCATCGCCGAAGGTGAAGAGATCATCGAGGAATTCGCCGGGTCGCCAGCCCTTGATGCAGGTCTGATCTCGTCCGCTCAGGCGGTCGAACACTACGAGATCGCCCGCTACGGCACGCTGAAGAACTGGGCGACACAGCTCGGCATGAAGGAAGCCGCCGACCTGCTCGATGCAACGCTGCAGGAAGAAGGCGCAACTGACGAAGCGCTGACTCAGCTGGCCAACGCTTCGGTCAATGACAAGGGCAAGAAGAAGGTCGCCTGAGGCACCTCTTCTCCATCTAGAAAGGCGGTCGTCCCCGGGGCGGCCGCTTTTTTTGGCTTTCCACCCGCCTGAAGCTTGATATCGGCGACATCAAACTCTGGCGCATCGCCCTTGTCGGACCGCTGCCTGAGGGCTTAATAGAAGGACATAGTTGACGTGATTTTCGCCCTGCCCTAGGTGGCGGCGAAGGGAGACTACGATGACCTTCTTCTCCGCCTACGACCAGGGTTTCGTGCGTGTTGCCGCCTGCACTCCCGTCTGCGAGATAGCCGATCCCGCGACCAATGCTGCCGAGATCATGCGGCAGGCGACAATCGGCCATGCCGAGCATGTCGCCCTCATGCTGTTTCCGGAACTATCCGTCTCCGCCTACGCGATCGACGATCTGCTTGGCCAGAGCGTGCTGCTCGAGGGCGTAGAGAAGGCGCTGCTCGATATCGCGGCATTCACCCGCACGATCGCGCCGGTGCTGATCGTCGGTGCACCGCTGCACAAGGATGGCCGGCTTTATAATTGCGGCGTTGCCATCCATGACGGCAAAATCCTCGGCGTGGTGCCGAAATCCTATCCGCCGAACTACCGCGAATTCTACGAGCGCCGCTGGTTCGCTTCCGGCCGGACCATTCGCGGCTCGTCCATCGCGGTTGGCGGCCAGACCGTCCCATTCGGCGTCGATCTGCTGTTCGAAGCGGAGAATCATCCCGATTTCGTCTTCCACATCGAAATCTGCGAGGATTTCTGGGTGCCGACGCCGCCGAGCGATTTCGGCGCACTAGCGGGGGCGACCATTCTCACGAACCTGTCGGCAAGCAATATCACAGTCGGAAAGTCCGAGACGCGCAAGCGCCTTTGCGCCACGCAGTCTTCGCGGGCTCTGGCGGCCTACGTCTATTCGGCAGCCGGTCCCGGCGAATCGACCACCGATCTCGCCTGGGACGGACAGGCCTGCGTCTACGAGCTCGGCGAGCTTCTGGCGGAGACGGAGCGCTTTCCGGGCGGCTCGCAGATGTGCATCGCCGATATCGACGTCGAGCGTCTGAAGCAGGAACGCCTGCGTCAGGGAACGTTCGGGGAAGCTGCCCTCAATGTCGATCCGGACCGCGCGTTTCGCCGCGTCGGCTTCCGCACTGCGCGGCCGGAAGGTGATAGCGACCTGCGCCGCACTGTTGCCCGCTTTCCCTTCGTGCCCGCCGATCCGAGCCAGCTGGCGCAGGATTGCTACGAGACCTTTAATATACAGGTGCAGGGCCTGCAGAAGCGCCTCAAGGCAACCGGCATCAAGCGTTTGTGCATCGGCATTTCCGGCGGCCTCGATTCGACCCATGCGCTGCTGGTGGCGGCCCGCGCCTTCGACCAGCTGGGCTGGCCGCGTTCGGATATCCTGGGCTTTACCATGCCGGGTTTTGCGACCGGTGACGAAACGCTGGCCAATGCCTGGGCACTGATGCGCAGCCTCCATATCACGGCCGACGAGATCGACATCAAGCCGCTGGCGCTGCAATTACTGAAGGATCTCGGGCACCCCTTCGCAGGCGGCGAGCCGGTCTATGACGTGACGTTCGAGAATGTGCAGGCAGGCTTGCGCACCGACTTCCTGTTTCGCGCCGCCAACCAGCGCAACGCCTTCGTGCTCGGCACCGGCGACCTGTCGGAAATTGCGCTGGGCTGGTCGACCTACGGCGTCGGCGACCATATGAGCCACTACAACGTCAACGCCTCGGTTTCGAAGACGCTGATCCAGCATCTGGTGCGCTGGGTCATCCACTCGAACGACTTCGACGCCGACACAAACGCCACGCTCGACCGGGTGCTGAACACCATCATTTCGCCGGAGCTTGTCCCGGCTGGTGCAGATGGCGCGATCCAGAGCACGGAGGACCGGATCGGTCCTTATGCGCTGCACGACTTCGCGCTTTATTATATCAGCCGCTACGGGCTGAAGCCGTCGAAGGTGGCGTTCCTTGCCTATCACGCCTGGAAGGATGCCGAAGCCGGCGCCTGGCCGCCGAATTTTCCGGCCGATAAAAGGCAGGCCTATACGCTGCCGGAGATCAAGCACTGGCTGGAAAATTTCCTGTTCCGCTTTTTCACCATCAGCCAGTTCAAGCGCTCGGCCTCTCCGAACGGCCCGAAGGTTACCTCCGGCGGCTCGCTGTCGCCGCGCGGCGACTGGCGGGCACCGTCCGATGGCAATGCCCGGCTTTGGCTTAAGGAACTGGCGGACAACGTGCCGGATGCGTGAGGCAGTGACGTCGGGCAGCTACGGCTTGTGAACCCTCTATTCGTCGGGGTCAGCTGAGGATCCCGGCTAGTTCCCGGCTCGTCTGCTGGAGAGCGTCGAGATACTGTGCCACGACCGAGGGCATGGGCTCGTCCGACATGGGAAGGCCGGTGTTGAGCGCTGCGACGACCTGGCCACGGGCATTCTTCAGCGGCACGGCGATCGAGCGCAGCCCAATCTCGACTTCCTGGTCGACGGCGGCGTAACCCTGCGCCTTTATGCGTCCGAGCTCATCAAGGATGGCGTCCGGATCTGTCAGCGTAAACGAAGTCCTCGCCGTCAGCGGCGCGCTGGATAGCAGCGCGCGCGCCTGATCTTGCGGCAGCGTGGCGAGGAGAATGCGGCCCATCGAGGTGCAGTAGGCCGGTAGGCGCGATCCCGGCATCAGCGTGATCGACATCACCTTGCGCTCGGCGGCACGCGCCACGTAGACGATTTCGTGTTCGTCGAGGATCGCCACGGACGTACTTTGCCGGATCGTCTCGGACAGCCTGTCCAGAAAGGGCTGGACAATACGCGGTAGCGGCATCGACGCCAGGCAGCCGGTGCCGAGACGCAGCACCCTCGGGGTGACGGTGAAGTATTTTCCATCATAGGCACAATAGCCGATATCGGCCAGCGTCAGCAGGCAGCGCCGCGTGGTGGCGCGATCGAGGCCCGCCATTGCGGCCGCCTCCGAAATGCTGAGGCGCGGTGTCTCGGCCGTAAACGCTTCGATGACGCGCAGCCCCTTGGCAAGACCGCCCATCATGTCACTCGGCTTCATGTCCATCAGAGGCCCTTCGTGCGATATGGCAACAAAGTGCTTCTATCGCACAGGGTCATGATGGTCGAGATGCGGGATTTGTGATGAAGTCCAAGGCGTCAGAAATGCGCGAAGCGCGCACATCTGAGAATGATTTGTATCTTTAGTACAGGAAGATTTTACTCATTTGCGTCCCGTCATCGACACATGTCGAGAGGGAAATTGGAGCGGGTGAAGCGATTCGAACGCTCGACCCCAACCTTGGCAAGGTTGTGCTCTACCCCTGAGCTACACCCGCTCATCCCACTGGTCCGGGGGTAGTCTGTGGACCGTGGCGCCACCTTGCGGCGACGGGCGCTATATGGCCCAACCGTTTTTCAAATGCAACAGGAAATCTTTCGGCTTCGAGAAAAATTTGTCACACAGTTCGGAGCGTATGCGAAAAACCGTTCAGCAGCAGGACTTTCGCCCCAAAAGATTGCCAAAAGGCAGGCAGGGACGTATCACCGCAGCGACCCATTCTGCAGACGTTGCCAAGTGAGATCCGATGACCGAGCCGACCCCGAAAACCCGCGCCGATCTGTTCGCCTTTCTGGACGGGCTGGGCATCGCCCACACGACGCTCGATCATCCCGCCGTGTTTACCGTCGCCGAATCTGTATCGCTGCGCGACCAAATTCCCGGCGGCCATACCAAGAACCTTTTCGTAAAGGACAAGAAGGACAACTTCTTCCTTCTGACTGTCGAGGAAAATGCTGCCGTCGATCTGAAGACGGTCCACACCCTCATCGGTGCGGCCAGCAAGGTGTCGTTTGGCAAGCCGGAGAAGCTGATGGAATATCTCGGCGTCATCCCTGGTGCCGTGACGGCATTCGGCGCGATCAACGATATCGGCCACCACGTCACCTTCGTGATCGACGAGGCGCTGATGGCGGACGACATCATCAATTGCCACCCGCTGTCGAACGAGGCAACGACCTCGATCGCCACGCAGGATCTCGTGCGCTTCATGGAGGCGACAGGCCACACGCCGCTCGTCTTGAAAGTTGCGTCCTGAGATACGATTATAAACGCTATAATTTCGGTCCGGACACGCGGACAGACGGGAGACATCATGAGCGGCACAGACAATCCCTATAACGCGGCTTCGCTGGGCGGACAGATGTCGGGCTCCGTCGCCATGGGAGCCCCTGCTGCAGGCGGCTCCCACATCAAGGATACGACGACGGCGACTTTCACGCGTGACGTGATCGACGAATCCCGAAAGCAGCCGGTGCTGGTCGACTTCTGGGCGCCGTGGTGCGGTCCGTGCAAGCAGCTGACACCAGTGATCGAAAAGGTCGTCAACGAGGCTGGCGGACGCGTCAAGCTGGTGAAGATGAACATCGACGATCACCCGTCGGTCGCAGGCCAGCTCGGCATCCAGTCGATACCGGCCGTCATCGCTTTCGTCGATGGCAGGCCTGCCGATGGCTTCATGGGCGCCGTGCCGGAAAGCCAGGTGCGCGAATTCATCGACAAGATTGCCGGGCCTGCCGGCCCAGATGCAGAAGCTGCCGAAATCGCCGCCATTCTCGAGGAGGCAGCAGCCTTGCTCGCCTCGTCGGACATCCATGGTGCTGCCGAGCTCTTCGGCGCCGTCCTGCAGGCCGACCCGGAGAACCCCAAGGCGCTTGCCGGCATGGCCGAATGCATGATCGCCGCCGGCCAGAGCGAGCGGGCCCGCCAGGCGCTCACCGATCTGCCGGAGACGCTGTCGAAGGATGCAGGCATCCAGGCGGTGGTGAAAAGGCTCGACCAGATCGAGGAGGCTGCCAAGCTCGGTGACCCCTCAGCGCTCGAACAGCAGCTGGCACTGCAGCCGGACGATCACGCGGCGCGCCTCAAGCTTGCCAAGATCCGCAATGTCGAGGGCGACCGGAATGCGGCTGCCGAACACCTGCTGACCATCATGCGTCGCGACCGGACCTTCGAGGATGACGGCGCTCGCCGCGAGCTGCTGGCATTCTTCGATGTCTGGGGTCCGAAAGATCCTGCCACCATCGCTGCAAGACGCCGACTGTCTTCAATCCTGTTTTCGTAGGGCTTGCCCTGTTCTCTCAGGGCTTAGCCGATCCTCATAAAATCTGGCCCGTCACTTGCGTTTTCGGTGGCGGTTCCCACATCTTGACGAGACATCTGCTGCGCATAGGATGCATGGTGGACGCTGTAACCAGAACGGGAAACCTTTAATGCAGGTGGGCAACGCCAGATATCTGAAGCCGAGCGATCTGCCCGAATCGGTCGCGATCTTTCCGCTGACCGGGGCGCTGCTTCTTCCGGGCGGGCAGTTGCCGCTGAATGTCTTCGAACCGCGCTATCTCGCGATGTTCGACGCTGCAATATCGGGCAACAGGCTGATCGGCATGATCCAGCCGGCGCTGGGCGACGCTGCGGATAGCGGCCAGCTTGCGCATGTCGGCTGTCTCGGACGCATCACGTCCTTTGCCGAGACCGGCGATGGGCGGTACATGGTATCGCTGACGGGGATTTGCCGTTTCCGGGTCATGGACGAGATTTCCGGTCATCACCCCTACCGGACATTCCGCATCGCGCCATTCTTCGCGGATCTGAAGGCGGAAGACGAGGAAAGCAGCGTCGATCGCGCCGGCCTCCTCTCCGCATTCAAGGCCTTCCTGGAAGCCAACAAGCTCGAGGCGGACTGGGATAGCGTGGAGCGGGCCGGCAACATGACGCTGGTCAATTCGCTGTCGATGATGGCGCCGTTCGAACCTGCCGAAAAACAGGCGTTGCTCGAAGCCCCGGACCTCAAGACAAGGGCCGAGACGTTCGTCGCCATTACCGAAATCGTGCTGGCGCGCAGTTTCGGCGATTCCGACACCATCCTGCAATAGGTGCTGAGATGGTCGATACCGTCAGCAAGGTCGATACCAAGCTCCTGGACCTGCTCGTCTGCCCGCTGACGAAATCGCGGCTGAGCTATGATCGCGAGCGTAATGAACTCGTCTCCGAAAAGGCTAGGCTCGCCTATCCCATCCGCGACGGCATCCCGATTATGTTGACCTCGGAAGCCCGCCGCATCGAGGACTGATCGGTCCTCAGATCGTCTCGCCTGCAAGCAGCCGGGGATTGTGAGCGGCGCTCGTGCCGGCAGCCTGGCCGATGAAATAGGATTTCAACGCCGGCAACCTGTCGACCAGGCCGAGGCCGAAATCGCGAGCGATACGCAGCGGCGCAACGTCGTTTGAAAACAGCCTGTTCAGCACATCGGTGGTGACGCCCATCCGGAAGGTGTCGAAGCGACGCCAGGTCTGGTAGCGCTCCAGCGTGTGGATCGAGCCGATATCGATACCTAGGCGGTCCGCCTCGACGATGGTTTCCGCCAGCGCCGCCACGTCCTTGAAGCCCAGATTGAGACCCTGGCCCGAGATCGGGTGGATACCGTGCGCGGCGTCGCCGGCGAGAGCGAGACGTGGTGCCACGAAAGCGCGGGCGAGCGTCAGGCCGAGCGGGAAGGCGCGTTTGCCGCCGACCACCTTCAGCGCGCCGAGCTTGCGGCCGAAACGACGTTCCAGTTCCTCCTCGAAGATCAGGTCGTCGGCAGCGACCAGCCGGTCGGCATCGGCCGTGCGCTCCGTCCAGACCAGCGAAGAGCGATTGTTTTTGAGTGGCAGTATGGCAAACGGGCCGGAGGGCAGGAAGTGCTCCTCGGCGCAGCCATTGTGCGGACGCTCATGCTCGATGGTAGTGACGATGCCGGACTGGCCGTAATTCCAGCTGACGGTCTTGATGCCGGCCATCTCGCGCAGCTTCGATTTTACCCCGTCGCAGGCCACCAGCAGCTTGGCCTCCAGCATGCTGCCGTCGGAGAGGGTCAGAGACACGCTGCTGTCGGCAGTCTTGAAGTCGGTCGCGGAGAGGCCTTCGCGGATGGTGATGCCGAGCCTTTCGCAGGCTCCCCTGAGCGCGCCGACCATGGCGACGTTCGGCACCATGTGGGCAAAGGGTTCGCCTTCGACAACTGCACCCTCGAAGGTCAGGAAGACGGGGCGAACGGGGTCGGCGGTGCGCGAATCGGTGACGATCATCTTGGTGATCGGTTCGGCCTCGGGAAGGATGTCGTCCCAGACGCCGAAGACGGAGAGCATGCGCGAGGCTGCGGTGATGATCGCCGAGGCGCGCTGATCCTTCTTCCAGCTACCCTCAGGCGCAGCCTCAATCACCATCACATCGAGATGCGGGGCCGCCTGCTTGACAGCCACCGCTGCGGAAAGGCCCACGTAACCGCCACCTACCACCAGCATGTCCAACATTGCGCTCTCCTGCTTCCCGTGATCCACTGCCCGTCTATATAGATCAGCCTGACGTCCGTTCCTACTGCCGGAGAGCATCCATTATGTCGCGCCACCCCCATTCCGCCGCCATGGAACAATTGCTCTCGACGCTGGATCTGGAGGCCATCGAGGTCAATCTTTTCCGTGGCGTCTCTCCTGATGTCGGCTGGCAGCGGGTGTTCGGCGGCCAGGTGGTCGGCCAGGCCGTCATGGCGGCGCAGCGCACGGTGGATGCCCACCGTCACATCCACTCCCTGCACGGCTACTTCATGCGACCCGGCGATCCCTCCGTGCCGATCCTCTACCAGGTCGAACGGCTGCGTGACGGCGGCAGCTTTGCCACCCGGCGCGTGCTTGCCATCCAGCACGGCCAGGCGATCTTCTCGATGTCGGCCTCGTTCCAGATCGATGAGCCCGGCTACGATCACCAGATTGCCATGCCCGCGCGACCGGCGCCGGAAGAACTCCTCGGGGAACAGGAGATCAAGGAGAAATATCTCGCCCAGGCGCCGGCCTCGATCCGCAGGTACTGGGAACAACCGAGGCCGATCGAGATCCGGCCGGTGTCGCTGACGCATTATTTTTCCAACACCAAGCTCGATCCGCAGCAGGACGTGTGGGTGCGCGCGACCGGCCCGGTGCCGGACGACCGCCATTACCAGGCGGCCGTGCTGGCCTACCTGTCGGACATGACGCTTCTCGACGGCGCGCTGTTTGCGCACGGCACATCGATATTCGATCCCAGCCTCCAGGTGGCGAGCATCGATCACGCCATGTGGTTCCACCGTCCGTGCGCGCTGGACGATTGGCTTCTTTACACTCAGGACAGTCCGAGCGCCTCCGGAGCGCGTGGACTGGCCAGGGGAAGCCTTTTTAACCGGTCAGGCGTGCTGATTGCCTCCGTCGCCCAGGAAGGCTTGATTCGGAAAAAGGCAAATGCCTAATTAACGTGCAAAATCGTAAATTTGCCTTATATTTGCTCGCTTTCAGACGCCGAAATTGCCTCATTTTTGGGGATGTGTTTTTATCCCATTGATTTTCAACGGCTTAATGGCTGATTTGAATCTGGCACGGCCTTTGAATGTAGAAGACCAGTCGCTGCCCATTCGATGGTCGGCGTCGAGAAGGGTCGGCCTGTGCCGAGGGTAACAAAGGATGGGAACCAGATGAAAATTGTGATGGCCATTATCAAGCCGTTCAAGCTCGATGAGGTCCGTGAGGCTCTCACGGCGGTCGGCATTCAGGGCCTGACCGTGACGGAAGTGAAGGGCTACGGGCGTCAGAAGGGGCACACCGAAA
This sequence comes from Rhizobium rhododendri, assembly GCF_007000325.2. Lineage (GTDB taxonomy): Bacteria > Pseudomonadota > Alphaproteobacteria > Rhizobiales > Rhizobiaceae > Rhizobium > Rhizobium rhododendri. The sequence continues at coordinate 3,039,981 of NZ_CP117267.1, forward strand.
TCTATCGCGGCACGGAATATGCGGTCAGCTTCCTTCCGAAACTGAAAATCGAAGTCGCGGTCTCCACCGAGATCGTCGACAAGGCAGTCGAAGCCATTGCCGCATCTGCCAAGACCGGCCAGATCGGCGACGGCAAGATCTTTGTTTATTCGATTGACCATGCCGTGCGTATCCGTACCGGCGAAACCGATTCAGAAGCGCTGTAAGTCACGGCCGATCAGGGAGTTTTCCGCAATGTCTCTTTCCAAGTTGTCTTCCACGCTGACAGGGCTGGGCGTCGCTTCTGCCGCTCTGCTCGCGCCGGTGATTGCGTTCGCGCAGACGGCGACCGATGCTGCCGCAACCGCGGTTGCCGCTGCCCCGGTGCCTGACAAGGGCGATACCGCCTTCATGTTCATCTCGACGATCCTCGTCCTGTTCATGCTCGTTCCCGGCCTCGCACTTTTCTACGGCGGCCTCGTCCGCTCGAAGAACATGCTTTCCGTGCTGATGCAGTGCACCGTCATCGGCGCTACTGTCATGTTGATCTGGGTTATCTACGGTTACTCCTTCGCCTTCGGCGGCGGCACCAGCCCTTACTGGGGCGGCACGGCTAAGATGTTCCTGTCGGGCGTCAACACCACGACCACGGCGGCAACCTTCTCCAAGGGCGTCGTCATTCCTGAATTCATCTTCATGCTCTTCCAGATGACCTTCGCCGCCATCACGCCGGCGCTGATCATCGGGGCCTATGCCGAACGCATCAAGTTCTCGGCCTCGGTGCTGTTCTGCGCATTGTGGGTTACCTTCGTCTACTTCCCGATCGCCCACATGGTCTGGGACTCGAACGGCTTCCTGTTCAAGATGGGCGCCCTCGATTTCGCTGGCGGTACCGTCGTGCACATCAATGCCGGTGTTGCCGGTATCTGCGGCGCCCTGCTCATCGGCAAGCGCACAGGCTACGGCAAGGACATGATGGCTCCGCACTCCATGACATTGACCATGGTCGGCGCTTCCATGCTCTGGGTCGGCTGGTTCGGCTTCAATGCCGGCTCCAACCTTGAAGCTTCCGGCGGCGCAATGCTTGCTACCGTCAACACCTTCATCGCCACTGCCGCCGCCATCGTTTCTTGGTCGCTGGTCGAAACACTGACACGCGGCAAGGCTTCGATGCTCGGCGGCGCGTCCGGCATGGTTGCCGGTCTGGTTGCCGTTACACCGGCTGCCGGCATCGTCGGCCCGATGGGAGCCATCGTACTCGGCCTCATCGTCTCGCCGCTGTGCTACTTCTTCGTCTCTGTGGTGAAGAACAAGTTCGGCTACGACGACACGGCTGACGTGTTCGGCGTCCACTGCATCGGTGGTATCTTCGGCGCGCTGGCAACAGGCATCTTCGCCAGTGCATCGCTCGGCGGCGTCGGCTATGCCGAAGGCGTCACCATGAGCAGCCAGCTTATGGTCCAGGCGACCGCTGTCCTGACCACCATCGTCTGGTGCGGCGTTGGCTCGCTCATCCTCTACAAGGTTGTCGATGTCATCGTTGGCCTGCGCGTCACGGTCGAAGCCGAGCGCGAAGGCCTCGACCTTGCCTCGCACGGCGAAGCCGCCTACCACGCATCGTAATCCGAGAGACCGTCCTGCCGAAGCTACGTCTTCGGCAAGGCTGATCCTCCCGTCGCGTCCGATCGAAAGATAGGTCGTCTTTGGCCCGAGCCTCCGGTTCGGGCCTTTTTCGTGGAATGAGCCAGCGCGTCAAGCATGGTTAACGCCGCTTTAACCCTCGTCTGGTTAGGTGGGGCTGACGTATTGAATGATCGGCATTGCGTCGATTCGTCCGATCATCGCCAACAGACGGGCTTAAGCATTATGGGCAGAAGCAATTCGCCAGCATTGGACGGTCGTCCCGTCCGCTTCACGCTCTCGACATTCGTGATCCGGCAGATTACCGGGCTCGCCGGTTTCGTCTTGTTCTTCTTTCTGGCGCTGGCAGTTGCCGCGCTGGCGACCTGGAACGTGATGGACCCGAGCTATTCCTACGCCACCAGCAATGCGCCCACCAATATCCTCGGTGCCTACGGCGCCATCTTCGCCGATGTCGTCATGCAGGCGCTGGGGCTCTCCAGCGTCATCGTCATGTTGCCGGTCGTCGCCTGGGCCCTTGCCCTCGTCTCCGGTCGCAAGCTTCACCGCCTGCCTGCCCGCCTAGCAGCCTGGGTCGGCGGTGCAGCACTTGCCGCCGCTGCCGTCGGCTGCCTGCCGGAGCCGCTCACCTGGCCGATCCCGAACGGCATCGGCGGCGTCATCGGAGACATGATCCTGCGCTTTCCGGCCTTGTTCGTCGGCGCCTATCCAAGCGGCGTGTTCGGCGCCGTCGTTGGCACCGTCTTTGCCGTGCCTGCCATTTGGTGCATGCTGTTTGCGGCAGGCCTGATCGGTAACAGCATCGACGATTTCGACTTCGAAGAGGACGAGGAAGACGATATCCCCAGCCGCATGCGCGCCGTCGGTGACGATGCGGAGGATGACGAGCCGCGGTTTCTTGCCTTCGGCGTCGTCATTCACATGTGGTACAATGCCAAGGCGCGCCTGCGCCGGCTGTTCGGCATGGGTCCCCGCCAGCGGCGCGACCACGCCTTCGACGCCCCTTACGATTTCAACGACGACGAATTCGGTCGCCTGAACGAGCCTGCCCGCGCCAAGACAGCAGCCAGCCGCAGCGAGCGGCTCGAGCCGTCCATGGATGGCAGTCCGTCGCGCCGCGTCATCTCGGCACCCCCGATTTCCGTCGGCGACGCAGACCATGACGACGACGACAATGATGTACCGTTCGACGTCGATCCGCGCCGTCCTGCCGGCATTCTGCCCGATGACGACGACGTCATCCGCCCTATCGGCTCCCGAGCTTCGCCTTCCAACGCCGGCCACCGCGTCATTCCGCCGGCACCGCGCCCGAAACCCGGCATTCGCGCCGAGCGCGAGGCGCAGACCTCGTTCATACGTCCCCAGGGCTTCCAGCTGCCGGCCGTGCACCTGTTAGCCGAACCGAAAGCCGTGGTGCGCGATTCGACGCTGTCGGCCGATGCGCTGGAACAGAACGCCCGCATGCTCGAAGGCGTGCTGGAAGATTTCGGCGTCAAAGGCGAAATCATCCATGTCCGCCCGGGTCCCGTCGTCACGCTCTACGAGCTGGAGCCGGCGCCCGGTATCAAGTCCTCGCGCGTCATCGGCCTTGCCGACGATATCGCCCGCTCGATGAGCGCGATTGCTGCCCGTGTTGCCGTCGTCCCCGGCCGCAATGCCATCGGCATCGAATTGCCGAACAATATCCGCGAAACCGTCTATCTGCGCGAGATGATCGCGTCGCGGGATTTCGAGACCTCCAAGGCGAAGCTCGCCATGGCACTCGGCAAGACCATCGGTGGCGAACCCGTCATTGCAGACCTCGCCAAGATGCCGCATCTGCTGGTCGCCGGCACCACCGGCTCGGGCAAGTCGGTGGCGATCAACACGATGATCCTGTCGCTGCTCTACCGGATGACGCCGGAGCAGTGCCGCCTGATCATGATCGATCCGAAAATGCTCGAACTCTCCGTCTATGACGGCATCCCGCATCTGTTGTCGCCCGTCGTCACCGATCCAAAAAAGGCCGTCGTGGCGCTCAAGTGGACCGTCCGCGAGATGGAAGAGCGCTACAAGAAGATGTCGAAGATCGGCGTGCGCAATATCGACGGCTTCAATACCCGCGTCGAGCAGGCTGCTGCCAAGGGCGAGGCGATTTCGCGCACCGTGCAGACGGGCTTCGACCGGGCGACCGGCGAGGCTATGTACGAAACGGAAGAGTTCGACCTGAAGCCGCTTCCCTACATCGTCGTCATCATCGACGAGATGGCCGACCTGATGATGGTCGCCGGCAAAGATATCGAAGGCGCCGTGCAGCGCCTGGCGCAGATGGCGCGTGCCGCAGGTATCCACGTCATCATGGCAACGCAGCGTCCCTCCGTCGATGTCATCACCGGCACGATCAAGGCAAACTTCCCGACGCGCATTTCCTTCCAGGTGACTTCGAAGATCGACAGCCGCACCATCCTCGGCGAACAGGGTGCCGAACAGCTGCTCGGCATGGGCGACATGCTCTACATGGCCGGCGGCGGTCGCATACAGCGCGTTCACGGCCCCTTCGTTGCCGATGGCGAGGTCGAGGACATCGTCGCCTATCTGAAGACGCAGGGCTCGCCGCAATATCTCGACGCCATCACCGCAGACAGCGATGAGGACGACGAGGATGGCGACGGTCCAGTCGGCACCGGTAACCTGTCGGATTCGGACGATCCCTACGACCAGGCCGTGGCTGTGGTACTGCGCGACGGCAAGGCCTCGACATCCTATGTCCAGCGCCGTCTCGGCATCGGCTATAACCGCGCCGCCTCGCTGATCGAGCGGATGGAGCAGGAAGGCATCATCGGCCCGGCCAACCATGCCGGAAAGCGCGAGATCCTGGTGCCGACGGAAGCCGATATCCTCGACCGCTAGCAAGTATCGTCGGGTTGTCCGGCTGGGGCTACTAAGGCTCTCGGCAAATTGACCGTGCGCCCTATGTATGTCGCCGAAAAGGTCATGAAGCCGCCGGTTTTCAGCGCCATAGAGATCGGCAAAGGAGATTTTAATGAAAAAGACTGAAGTCGGCGCCGTCGCACGCAGCCCGTTGCAGCTGACGCGCCGCCATTTCATCGGCGCCTGCGCTGTCGGACTCGTGGCTGCCGCCTTGCCGTTCAACGCCTTCGCCCAGGCAACCTCCAATGCGCCGCCGCCGGCGCTGGCCCAGGCCATTGCCGACCACTTCTCCGCAACCAAGACCATGCAGGGCTCGTTCGTGCAGTTCGGTCCGCGTGGCGACCAGACCGGCGGCCGGTTCTTTATCGAGCGGCCGGGCAAGATGCGCTTCAACTACGACGATCCATCGCCGATGCGGGTAATCTCCGACGGTTACAATGTCGTGGTCGGCAATTCGCAGCTGAAGACCTGGAACACCTATCCGCTGTCAAAGACGCCGTTGACGCTGCTGCTCGCCAGCAAGATCGACCTTTCGGCCGACATGGTGCGCAGCGTCAAGGTTGAACCGACGCTTACCACCATCGTGCTCGGCAGCCGGACGATCTTCGGCGATTCGACCATCACCATGATGTTCGATTCCAAGACCTACGATCTGCGCCAGTGGACGGTGACAGACAACCAGGGCAAGGACACGTCGGTCGTTATCAGCAACGTCAAGACCAACGTTGCCTTCGACGAAAGCGTGTTCAAGATTCCGAGCGACACCAGCGCCCGCCACTGAACCTTTTCATCTTCTCTGTCGGGGCGGTCGCGGCGAGCGGCCGCCCTTTGTTTTTCGCCGTTCTGGCAGTTTCCTTTCATTGCTGCTCGGTCTAAGCCATGGCCATCCATTCAAGAGGCATGGCATGAGCTTTTCGATCACCACGTGGAATATCAATTCGGTGCGGCTGCGCATGCCGATCATCGAAAAGCTGGTGATGCAGCAGCAGCCGGACATTCTTTGCCTTCAGGAAACCAAGGTCATCAACGATCTCTTCCCGTTGGCGCCGCTGCGCGCCATGGGCTACGAGCACATCATCATCCACGGCCAGAAGGGCTATCACGGCGTTGCCATCGCCTCGCGCATCCCGCTCGTCGAGGATCATCGCCAAGATTTCTGCGGCGTCGGCGATGCCCGGCATATCTCGGCGATTTTCGAGCGTGGCGGCCGTCGGGTGCGGCTGCATAATTTCTACGTGCCGGCCGGCGGCGACGAGCCGGACCGGACGATCAACCCGAAATTCGGTCACAAGCTCGATTTCATCGAGGAGATGAAGCAGCTGCATGCCAATGCCGAGCCCGACACCTCTGCCATCCTCGTCGGCGATCTCAACATCGCGCCGCTCGAGAACGATGTCTGGTCGCACAAGCAGCTGCTGAAGATCGTCAGCCATACGCCCGTCGAGACGGAAGGCCTGCTGGAGGTGATCAGGGGTGGAGCCTGGGTTGATCTCATGCGCCAGACGGTGCCGGCCAGCGAAAAGCTCTACACCTGGTGGAGCTACCGCGCCAAGGACTGGGAGGAGGCCAATCGCGGTCGCCGCCTCGACCATATCTGGGGATCGGCCGATCTCGGGCCCCTGCTACAGCGCATCGACATCCTCAAAGAGGCGCGCGGCTGGGACAGGCCATCCGATCACGTGCCGGTGACGGCGCATTTCGATCTCTGAGCCGTCCTTATGAAAAGCGGTCGAGCATCGCGACCGCCTGATTGACCATGATATTGAAATTGTCGCGCACCCGGCGTTCGATAAGCTGCGCTGCCTCGGGATATTCCTCGATCAGCCGGTGAAACAGCGCCCGGGTGATGCGAACGACGGTCGAATCCTCAAGCGCGATGGCCGTGTATTTGCGCTCGACCAGCGTTACCAGCGCCAGCTCGGACAACAGCGTGCCCGCCTCTACGAGAGCTTCGACCCGCGATGCGCCTTTTCCATCCTGCGTCGTCAGTTCGAAACGGCCGCTGGCCACCACATAGGCGCATTCGGCCGGCGACCGCTCGCGAAACAGGGTCTGGCCGGCAGCGATGTGCCGCCGATCGGCCCCGAAGGCGATCAGCCGCAGTTGATCCTCGCCCATGCCCTGGAAAAGCGGCAGTTGCGAAAACAGCTGGATATCGTCACTGAGGGCCATCGGAAACGCCTTACGGGATGATCTTGTAGCCGCCGTTTTCCGTTACCAGAATTTCGGCATTCGATGGATCACGCTCGATCTTCTGGCGCAGGCGGTAGACGTGGGTTTCCAGCGTGTGGGTGGTGACGCCGGAATTGTAGCCCCAGACTTCTTCGAGCAGGATATCGCGGGTGACGACCTTCTGCTCGGCGCGGTAGAGATAGCGGATAATTGCCGCTTCCTTCTCGGTCAGGCGGATCTTCTGCCCGTCTTCCGTGGTCAGCAGCTTCTGGCTCGGCTTGAACAGATAGCGGCCGACGGTGAAGGTCGCATCTTCGCTCTGCTCGTGCTGGCGCAACTGCGCACGGACACGGGCGAGAAGCACGGCGAAGCGGAACGGCTTGGTAACGTAATCGTTGGCGCCGGCTTCTAGACCCAGGATCGTGTCCGAGTCCGTGTCGTGGCCGGTCAGCATGATGATCGGTGGCTTGAAGCCGCCCTTGCGCAGCAGCTTGACGGCCTCGCGGCCATCCATATCCGGCAAGCCGACATCCATGATCAGCAGGTCGATGGCTGTGGCGCGGGCTGTAGCTATGCCCTTGCCGGCATTGGCTTCCTGCAGGACAGTGAATTCCTCGTAAAGCGACAATTGTTCGACCAGCATCTCGCGCAGATCGGTGTCATCGTCCACCAGTAGAATGGTGCGTGCGGTCATACGGCTCTCGTCCTTGTGTGGTTCGATCCGATTAAAGGCTTACGCCAAATTGCGTTTTTGGCAAGCGAAGGCACGCTTGCCGCTTGGTCGTCCCCTTGAAACTGCTAGAGTTTCATCAACAGATCGACCGGGCGAGAGAGAACACTTGAGAAAGATGGGTAAAGCAAGGCAGCAGCCAGCCACACGCAGCACGATCATCACCGTTCGCCCTGCGCCGGGAAACCGCAGCCGCGCGCTTGTCGCCTTCGACGGGGTCGTCGTGCCGGCCGCAATCGGACGAAACGGCAGGACCGTGCGCAAGCGCGAGGGTGATGGCGCAACGCCGATCGCGTCGATGCGACTTATCTCGGGCTTCGCGCGAGGCGACCGCGTCATGATGCCGGCGACGATGCTTGCCATGCGCCGTATCCGGCCAGGCATGCTGTGGTGCGACGATCCAGGCCACGCCAGCTACAACACGCTGGTCAAGGCACCCTTTCGCGCCGGTCACGAGGAGATGATGCGCGGTGACGGGGTGTATGACATCTGCCTCGTGCTCGACTGGAATATTTCAGTGCGGCAGCGCAATCGCGGCTCGGCGATCTTCTTTCACCTGATCCGCCCGGGTTTCGAGCCGACAGCCGGCTGTATTGCCGTCAGCCTGCCACACATGCGCCGCTTGCTCTCCCATGTCGGCAAGGACAGCGTCGTGCGCGTGCTTTAGCCACCGCTCTCAGGGAGGGGTGATAAACGTCGGACGCGACCTATATGAAAGGCGTCGGCCTTTGAGCCGGCGGGGCTAGGCGCCGGACCGCAGTCGGTTCGCGCCGCCCCGCATTCCGATTGAACATCATTTCCGGAGAGACAGTGTGACCGATCAAACCAGCATCACGTTTAACGACGGCCGTTCCATTCCCCAGGTCGGGCTCGGCGTCTGGCAGACGCCGAACGAGACAGCCGCACCGGCCGTGCGCGCCGCGATCGAGGCCGGCTACCGTCATATCGACACCGCCGCCATCTATGGCAACGAAGAGGGCGTCGGCGAGGGCATCCGCTCCTCCGGTGTCGACCGCAAGGATATCTTCCTCACCACCAAGCTCTGGAACGACGCACAGGGCTTCGACAGCACGTTGAAGGCCTTCGACGAGAGCCTGAAGCGCCTCGGCACCGACTATGTCGACCTCTACCTCATCCATTGGCCGGCACCATCCAAGGACCGGTATCTCGACACCTGGAAGGCGTTCGTCCAGCTGCACAGCGAAGGCCGGGCAAAGTCGATCGGCGTCTCCAACTTCGCTGCCGAACACCTGAACCGCATCATCGGCGAGACCGGTGTTACGCCTGTTCTCAACCAGATCGAACTGCATCCGGATTTCCAGCAGCGGGCGCTGCGCGAGACCCATGAGGCACTCGGCATCAAGACCCAGTCCTGGAGCCCGCTCGGCCAGGGCAAGCTGCTCGATAACGCCGTGATCGGAAAGATCGCCGGCAAGTACGGTCGCACGCCGGCGCAGGTGATCATCCGCTGGCACATCGACGCTGGCCTGATCGTCATTCCGAAGTCGGTCACCCCGAGCCGCATTGCCGAAAACTTCAAGGTATTCGACTTCAAGCTCGATGCCGATGACCTGAAGCAGATCGACACGCTCGACACCCCCGGCGGCCGCATCGGTCCGGATCCAGTCACCGCGACGTTCTGATCTCGCCTTCGCGCAAAATTTCCCGCTCCCGTCTGGCCTGCCGGCCGGGAGTGGGATAGGCATCTGGCATCGAACCCGTGACCCCGAGGGCCGCCCTTGAGCTTCCTGCATGATGCCTGGTCGTCGATCCAGCCTTTCCTTCACGAATACGGCCTGCTGACGCTCTTCCTGATCATCTACTTCGAATCGCTCGGCGCACCGCTTCCCGGCGAGAGCGCCCTCGTCAGCGCTTCGCTGCTCGCATCCCGAGGCGAGTTGAACATCGTCAGCGTCTTTTTTGTCGTCTGGGTCGCGGCCGTCGCCGGCGATTTCACCGGCTACCTGATCGGCCATTATGGCGGAAGGCCGCTACTGGAAAAGTATGGCTGGATGGTGCGCCTGACACCGGAAAGGCTGCACAAGTTCGAGGAGATCTTTCGGGTTCGCGGTCCGATCATCGTCGTCACCGCGCGTTTCTTCATTCTCCTGCGGCAGCTCAACGGCCTGATCGCTGGCTCGATGGGCATGCCATGGGCCCGCTTCCTCATTGCCAACATCATCGGCGCCGCACTCTGGACCGCCGTGTGGGGCCTCGGCCCATACTTCTTCGGCGACTTCGTAGGACGAGGATTTACAGCACTGCGCTCGCTGTTCTGATGGGGGTACTCCTCTCACTCTGGCAATCAGGATGGGCCGGTCTCAGTCGGATCCAGCGTCCCTTATCCTTGCACCCGCGAAGGCTGAAGGATGCGGGTTTGCTTGATTGCGGCGGGTTACGCGGATATGCAGGCAGGCACATCGTTTGTCTCAAATGTGCCAGGATAGAGCCATGAAGCCCATTTTCGTTCAGCTGCAATGCGCCCCCGGCAAGACCTACGAGGTCGCCGATGCCATCTACCAGACGGAGCTCGTTTCCGAGCTCTATTCGACCAGCGGCGACTACGACCTCCTGATGAAGGTCTATGTCGGCGAGGACCAGGACATCGGCAAATTCATCAACGACACCATCGCCAATATCCCGGGCATCGTCCGCTCGCTGACGACGCTGACCTTCCGGGCCTTCTGACGACGCGCCGCCCACAATCCGGCCATACCAAGCATACCTTGCCTCAGGGTCGCATTAACCCTTTCCCGCCGTATCCGCCGGCGACCGAGGCAATTTAGCGCTTCCTTAACTGGCGCAATGATTTGCTGACCCGAGACAGACACGACGCGTGTCAAGCCGGAGATCGAACTTTGGCGCGAGGGTGGACCGATGACATTGGCGCAGGCTCATGGCCGCGATTTCAAAATTCCGGACGAACGACGACCCCTGATCGTCCATGTGGTGCGCGAGTTGCTGCCTGACGGCGAGGGCACGGACGCCGTCGCCATGCTCTGCCGCCAGCTATCGCGCCGCTACCGTATCCGCGTCGTCACCTGCGAGAACCCGGCTTCCGGAATCGCCGGCAACCGGCCAGCGCGGGACACGATAGACGGTCTCGAGATCGTGCGGATTACCGGTCCCGGCAACAGCGTCTATCCTGCGGCGCTCGAGGTCTTCAGGCATATCGCTGATGCCGACCTGGTCCATGTCCACGGGGTCGACTTCTGCTTCGATGCTCTGGCCTGGGGCAGGTTTCTACATCGGCGACCGCTTATCGCGACCATCAGCTGCAACGTCCGGCACGCAAGCCGACACGAAGAGATGAAGAAGCTGTGGTTCAGCCTCGTGACGCGCCGCTCCTGCAAGGCCTATAGTCGCATTGCCTGCAGCAGCGAGCCGGACCACCGGCTTTTCGACACCATCGTTGGCAACCGCGCGACGTCGATCGGCAGCGGCGCCGACGTCGCGAAGTTCGCCAACTGCGCCGCTCTCGATGCCCGTCGCCGGATCGTCACCATCGGCGGGCTGTCGTCGGAAGCCCGGCTCGACCGGCTGCTCGATGTGATGCAGGTGCTCGCCCCGCGCCATCCAGACTGGCATCTCGACATTATCGGCACGCCCTCCGGTCTTGATGGCCAGTCGCTCAACGCTGACATCCGGTCGCGTGGCCTGTCGCGGCATGTCTCGCTGCAAGCCTCGGACGACCATTGTACCATCCGAAACACGATGGCCCGCGCCTCGCTTTTTGCATCGGCCTCGGATAGCGCCGGCTCGAGGCTTGCCGTCATCGAGGCCATGAGCGCCGGCCTGCTGCCCGTGCTCAACAGCAACGACACCTTCCGGGCGCTCGCCACAGCCCATCCGGTCCTGATGCTAACCGATTTTTCCGGGGCGCAACGGTCGGCAAAGGCCCTCGAAGCCGCCTTTGCGCGCCTTGTAGCGCAGGGAACAGGCATTCGCGAAGAACTGCTCGGCATCGCCCGCAGCTATGCCTGGGACAAGGTCGCCGAGCGCTATGGTGCGCTGTATGACAACGTGCTGCCAGACCTTGAACGTGTGCCGATATGCGTTTACGGCGAACTCGCCTGACGCACGATAGCTACGCCGGCGCCGCTCTCTACGTCAGATCGAGACGATATGCCGGCTGCTGATCGTGCCGATCTGCACGGCCGGCGGTCTATCGACCACGCCGGCATCCCTCGGGATGAGCTTGACGCGACGTGGCGCCCCTGGCGCGAGGTGAAACCAGTCGTCCTCGGCCCTGAAACCCTCCGCCTCGATATGGACGGACTGGGCGAACCGCTCGCATTCGAGATCGACGAACCATGCGCCATCCTCAAAGACAACCGCCGCAACGATACCGGGCGCGTGAAAGGCCCTAGCCCTGCCGAGCGGGAAGTGAAAGGCCTCCGCCTGGATCGCGCCTGGTATCTTCGGGTCCGATACCAGCGACCGCAGGCGGGCAACGGTGACATCGTGCGACGGCGGTCCGAAACGAAAGGCATAGGTGGTGTCGAAGAAGGCACCGAACAGATTGGTGCAGGCGATCTCCTGGCTGGAACGGGCATCGAGCGTCAACTCGCGCCGGCCGCTGACGACAACCTGGCGGCCGTCGCGCAGGGCGGAAACCTCGAGTTCCAGCGCAAGCGGCGCAGCAGTCTCGTTGATGACATGCACGGTAAGCCCGTTGGTGCCCTCGTCGGTCATCAGCACCTGCACCGGCCGGAACGCACGGCGCATCGCATACCAGACCGGCTTTGGCTCGCCTGTCGCATCGATCACCCCCCAGCCGGGGCCGGGCAGGAGGTCCTGCAGCGTCCAGACCAGCGCGCCACTGCAGCTCGAGCCCGTGCGCCGCCACTCGCCATAGGTCGCCTCCACCACCTCGCCGGTGGTGGCGCGCGAAAGGTCGAGATAGAGATTGGGGTCCTCGCGGCGCAATCGGGCCGGATCGAAACCGTAGAGTTCCTGCAGATAGTGATCGCGGACATCCTCGAAATCCCAGGAAGCGCTGCGGTCGCGCGGTACACGGGCCTTCCATTGCGGGCTGTGGACGGCGGGAGCGGGCAGATGCGCATCGAGCGTGCGTTGCTGCGGCACATTGGCGAAGGCGAGGCTTTCGGCTGCGAAACGGACATGGGCGCGACGGGCATCGTCGAGCGGCCTGAGATAGGCGCCGACGCCATAGTAATGGGTCACGCCTGTATCGGGCGAGAACGGCATGGCGCCACCGACGGGGGAGTTGGCGACATAGGGCACGTCCGGGCGCCTTGCCTCGGCGACGGCCGGCAGGATCTCCTCCGTTACCGGGTTCATCCAGAACCGCTGCGGCAGTCCCATCATCGCCGCCTGCTGGTACATTTCACTGCCGCCGCAGATGACGGCCAGCGACGGCGACAAGCTGATGGCGTCGAGAAATCCGGCGGCCTCCCTCTCGACATGCGCATGAAATGTCTTGTCGGTTTTCGGATAATCGAAATTGGCGAACATCATGTCCTGCCAGACAAGAATCCCGAGCTCGTCGCAAAGCCCGAAGAACTCCGGCGTCTCATAGACCATCGTGCCGCCGATCCGCACCATGTTCATGCCGGCCTCTGCCGCCAGCCGCAGCCACGGCTCATAGGCGGCACGGTCGCCGGGCAGCCGGACGATATCGGCGCTAGTCCAGACCGCACCCCGGCAAAAAATGCGCTCGCCATTGACGACGAGGGCGAAATCCCGGCCATCGGCACCGCGATCGACTTCGATGCGGCGAAATCCGGTGCGGCCGGCGGTGTGGACCACACCGTCGATGACGAGGGCCACATCGTGGAGATCAGGCCTCCCATGGCTATTCGGCCACCACGGACGGACGGCGGGGATCGTCAGCGTCGCCGCCCAATGGCCTTTGCCATCGCTTTCAAGGTTTTGCTCGGCCCCGGCGCAGGAAAGTACGATGGCGCTGACCTTACCCTCCACCGACAGGGAAACATGCAGCCGCCCCTCGCCGCTCTCGCTGAGTTCAGGTCGCAGGACGAGATCGCGGATAGCGACGGGCCCCGGCCGCAGCAGCGATATCGGCCGCCAGGGGCCGACGGCATGAATCTCGGGGCACCAGCCCGGCATATGGCCGAGCAGCGTCGTGCGGACCATGCGCAGCCCCTGCGGCACGATCATCTGTGGCCGCCAGCGGGCGCGTGGACCGGGCTCTGCAAGCCTTGGCGCCAGCGCCCGAAAACATAAGCCCAGCTCGTCGCCGCCGAGCAAGGTGACCGGCAGGTCATGGCTTTCGAACATGCTCTCGCTGGGCAGAAGCATGACGCCGTTGAGGAAGACCTCGCAGAGTGTCGCAAGACCGGCAAGGCGTAGCACGGCATCGCCAGGCGCTGCGTCGACCAGCCGGCAGAAATACCAAGCATCACGATCGTTCAGTGGTTCCGGATGCTCGCGGTCGAAGAGGCCCGCCTTCTCCAGCGCTTCTGCGACGGTGCCGGGCACCGTGGCCGGGATGAAGGCTGCACCCAACGACACGTCGGCGGGCGTCTGCCATTCGCCGGGAGCGGTGAGGACAAGGGTCCAGCCCTCGCCCAGCAGCGTCTCCTCAGCGCCGATGCCTGCCAAACGCCCCTCGATTGCCATTGCCCGTTTCAGACCTGTCGTTCCAGAAGCCCGACCATGGCATCCCATGCATCCGCCACCGGATCAAGCGCCGTCTGCAGCGGCTCGAATTTCCGCCGCGTCACCGCCCGGGCGATCTGGAACTGCACCGATTTTGCAGCCTCGGATAGCCGCCGGGCTTGCGCACTTGCAGCCGCGAATTCCGGCGACATCCAGTCGAGATGGCTGCCGCCGAGTTCGAAATTTGCGCCAACCTGACGCAGCGTGTTGAAAGCATATTTGTGGAACACGCCGAACGGCCTCTCGGAAATCGCCTCGACCTGGGCGGCAAACACCGTCGCAAAGGCGCGGATCGGGTTGTCGCGCGGGCGCCGGGCAAAATGGGCTCCCAGCAGGCGACGGGCCGTCCGGCGGATTTCAGCTTCGGCCGGCGGCTGCAGCGGCAATTTAGCGAATTCCGTATAGGGCAGGAACGGCGGCGCACCTTCCGGCAGGTGTCGCTGGAAAACGCCATAGAAGTCCTCGCCGGAGAGCCGGAAAAAGCCGCCATTGTGGAAATAATCGAGTTCGCGGGCAACCGGGTCTAGCCTGTTGATCGCCACCGTCGTCTTGCCGTGCTCGGTACGGTAGGCGACGCCTTGCGTATCCGGCATATAGAACGAATCCATCTCGACGAGGCAAAGCCGCCCGCGCGCGATCTGCACCGCCAGATGCCGTTCGACGTCGTCGTAGATGGCAAGTTCGGTGCAGCGGATGCCATAGAGCGCCTCGAGGTCCTCCAGCGGCACCTTGAAGAAGGTGAACTGGTCGCCCTCGAAATCCTGCCCCATGGTGAAGCCGAGCATCGCCTCTGGCGGCAGGCCGAGCGTGTTCAGCACCTCGATCCACAGATCGATATAGCAGTTGGTTTCCGGCCACATCCGTTCGCTGTCGTGCAGCCGGTGGCGGGAATAGCCGGCAGGATCGAGCCCGGGAAATACTGACGGCATCCCGGCGATCAGCCCCACAGGACGTCGCGCACCGGCGCCGGCCAGGCTTTTACGTCGAGCCCGTGATGGTGGAACAGCGCCAGCGCAATCCGCTCGAGCCCGAAGCCGACGCAGGCCGTATGCGCGACCTTGCCGTCGGCAAGGTTGAGGCCCCATTTGGTGCCGAACGAATCCTGGTGATAGTTGAAGCTCATGCAGGCCGTCGGATTGGCGGTCGAGGTGATCGGGATCAGCAATTCGAACTTCAGGTTCTGGTCGCGCTGGTTGTTGACCATCATTTTGCCTGCGCGGCCGAAGAACGGGTCATTGGCGACATCGATGACGACCTCGAGACCGACCGACTTCATCATCTCGACGCCACGATCCATCCAGCTCTGGCGGAAATCCGTGACATGCTGCTCGGTGCCCATGCAGACATATTCGCGCATGCGAAAAAGCTGCTGGCGGGCGGGATCCTGTGACGGTTCATGGCGGAAGCAATAGGACTGCAGGTCGAACAGCGCGCCCTTCGCCGGCAGGTTGCCGCGCCGGGCCACCGTCGGATAGAGCGGATAGCAGGCGGCGGGCGTCAGCACGATCTCGGTTGCTTCCTGACCCTTGGTCCAGTCGTCGCCAACCTCCATGCACTTTAGCAGGTTCATATGGTCCATCTCGCCGCCGCAGAAGCTGTGGACCGTGCCGGCCAGCTGCGGAAAGCTCTTCATGTAGCCGCTCTTTTCAAAGATCGCGCGGTTCATGCCGGGCGGGAAGCGCATCGCCTCCGCACCGTCGTCACCGCCGAACCTGTCGATCAACCGCTCGAAGGCAGCGATGACGTCTTCAAACTGGCCGCTGCGGCCATAGAGGCCATCGACACCGGTGTCGATCAGGAGGCCTGATTCGAAGAGCCGATCGAGAAAAGAAACCTGCATGTCCATGGCGATTACCCCAGCAAATTGGTGTCTTGTTTGTGGACCAGCAGCATCGTCGATGTGTTGGCAAGGATGCGGTCGTTCGAGATCATCAGCTGCGCCGAGTGCGCGTCGCGCAGGTGGCGGCCGAGGCTGTAGGGCGTACCGTTCTTGTAGCCCATGATGCCGCAGATCAGCATGGCGTGGTTGATGATCGGCAGGATCGCCTCTGAGGAGACGATCTTGACGTTGTTCATCGCCACCGCGAAAGCCATGGAAGACAGGCGGTCGGCATCGAGCTTGGCCTCTTCGTAGACTTTCAGCGCAGCGACGACGTTCGACTTGACCATCTGTAGCTGGCCGGAGACCTCTGCCAGACGCAGCGCGCCGGGCGGAGGCGTGCCGGGTGACTTCCGGGCCGCAGCGCGCACGAAAGCCTGGGCACGGGCCACCGCATCGGCGGCGATCCCGTACCAGAGAGCGCTCCACAAGAGGTGTGAGGTGGCAAGCATGGACTGCGCGGCAATCTCGGCAAACGGTTTCGGCAGGATCTGGACGGCCGGCGCTTCTCCCTTGAATAGGAAGCCATCGGAGCAGGTGCCGCGCATCCCGAGCGTATCCCAAACGGAGGTTCTGTCGAGCGTGTACTGGTCCTTCAGGAAGGCCGTCAGCACCTGGTCGGAGGGTGCCGCATCGGCGTGAGCGCGCGATGTAATGAGGATGGCGTCGGCATAGGCGCCGTAGGAAATGACGGTGGTGTCCTTCTCGAGGAAGCAGCTGTCGCCCTCGACGCGGATGGCGCAAATGCTGTTGCGCATGTTGCCGCCGATGCCGCCTTCGGTCGTGGCAGACGCCAGCAGCAGCTGGTCACGGGCGATACGGCGCATAAAATCGCGATGCCAGTCGCTGCCTTCGCCGTGCTCGACCAGGCTCGACAGCTTGATCTGGTGCATGGCGAAAATCATCGCGGTGGCCGCGCAGGCTTGTCCGAGCACGGTGCACAGCGCGGCGATTTCAGTGATTGTCGCGCTTTCCCCGCCGAGTTCGGTCGGGATCTGGATCGACAGCAGGCGTTCGGCCTTCAGGGCTGTGACGGCCTCGCGCGGAAACCGCGATTCGCAGTCGACGGCATCGGCGTGTGCTGCAGCAATTGCCGCGACGCGGGCGATGCGGGCATTGAGATTGTCCTTCGCTATCGCCACCGCCACGCTCATCAGGCCACCTTTCTGGAGCCGAGGATCGCATCCACCGTGCTGGTGATGGCGCTGATGCTGGCAAAGGATTTACGGTTCAGCAGGTTGTCCGGAAACTCCATGTCGAACGCCTCTTCGAGCCCGAGCATAAGCTGCACGGATGCGAAGGAGGAAAGGCCTGCCGCATAGAGATCGGCGTCGTCGGCAATGCTGTCGACGGGCACTGGAAGGCCCCCGAGCTTGGTGAGCAAACCACGGATTGTCTCGTTCATCCAATCGTCTCCAGGTGTTTTTAGCGGTCGTACCGCCTTATCTGAGGTTGTTTTAGGCGCAAAATTCCAACATACCGCTAAGCCTTCTGGTTAAGGAAAGATGAGCGTTCGCCGGCCATTGTTCATGATCCGGACAGAATGTAATCCGCCGACACGCTAATAATATCGGGGGTTGCTTCTCTTAGCGCGGATTGGACCGGGTAGGTAGAGCAACGCTCCTGGATGCGTCCGGAAAATGTGAAGAAGATAAATTTTCGTGAGTCGTCGCGGGATCGCGCCTAGTCAGGCTTACCGCTGCCGGATGGCGGCGGGTAATCGTGCCATTCGCCTCGGAAATCGGAAACCGAATAGCAACCCTCGCCGACATCGCGGATGGCACGCTCGCCGATGACCGCTTTGCCGTAGCCGCCGGGAATATCGAGGATATAGGCCGGCTGGCAGAGACCGGACAAGCGACCGCGCAACTCGGCCACAAGGCGCTGGCCCTCGGCGATGGTCAACCGGAAATGGCTGGTGCCGGGCGCGAGATCGGGATGGTGCAGATAGTAGGGTTTGATCCGCGTTTCCACGAAGGCGCGCATCAGCGCCGCCAGTACCAGGGGATCGTCGTTGACCCCTTTTAAAAGTACGGACTGGCTGACCATGACGATGCCGGCATCGACAAGACGGGCACAGGCGGCGCGTGCGTCCGCCGTCAGTTCGCGCGGGTGGTTGGCATGCAACGCCACATAGACCGTCTTGCCGCTCGCCTTCAGCGCGGCCACAAGCGCTGCGTCGATCTTCTGCGGATCGACGACTGGAACGCGGGTGTGGAAGCGGACGATCTTGACGTGATCGATGGCAGCAAGCCCGGCCAGCAGTTCTTCGAGACGCCGGGGCGACAGAACCAGCGGATCGCCGCCGGTGAGGATCACCTCCCAGATCTCCGGATGGGCGCGGATATAGTCGAAAGCGGCATCGAGTTCGCCGGCATCCAGCGTACCCATACCCTGCGGACCGACCATCTCGCGGCGAAAGCAGAATCGGCAATAGACGGGGCAGACATGCACCGCCTTTAGCAGCACACGGTCGGGATAGCGATGGACGATGCCTGTGACCGGGCTGTGGGCCGCATCGCCGATGGGATCGGCACGCTCTTCCGGCGTCACCACCAGCTCTGCCATATCGGGCACGAATTGCCGGGCGATCGGATCATCGGGATCGGTGCGGTCAATCAGTGCGGCAATGGCAGGCGTCAGCGCGATGGCATAACGTTCCGCGACCGCTTCCAGCGACGCCGCGTTTTGCCCATCGACAAGCGATGCCCGCTGGAGATCGTCGACTGTCCTGATCGATCGAATGACGTTCATCTTCCGAACTCCGCAACGGGCGCCCAAAGCACCTGCTCGATGCGGGATGCTCCGGTAGCCAGCATCACCAGCCGGTCGAAACCGAGGGCGATGCCGCTTGCCTCGGGCATGATGGCAAGCGCGTCGAGAAAATCCTCGTCGAGCGGATAGGTTTCGCCGTAGACCCGCGCCTTTTCCGCCATCTCGATCTCGAACCGCCGCCGCTGTTCGACGGCATTGGTGAGTTCGCCGAAGCCATTGGCAAGCTCGACGCCGCAGGCATAGAGTTCGAAGCGCTCGGCGACACGCGGATCCCGCGCCGAGGGCCTGGCAAGAGCGGCCTCGGAGACCGGATATTCGTCAAGGATCGTCGGTCGGCCAAAACCGAGATGCGGTTCGATCTTTTCCACCAGCACCCGGCTGAACATATCCGCCCAGCCATCGTCGCCGGCAACACGCATGCCGAGGCGGTTCATTTCCGCAGCAAGGCAGTCGCGGTCCGTCTGTCCGTCGGCGGCAACCGAGGACAAGAGGTCGATGCCGGCATGCTGCAGGAAGGCCGCCGCAACGCTGATCCGCTCCGGCTCGGCAAAGGGATCGCACTCGGCACCCCGGAACGCCAGCCGCGCAGCCCCCGCGGTTTTCGCCGCCAGTCGCATTATATCGACGCAGTCAGCCATCAGCTGCTCGTAGCCTTCGCCGACCCTGTACCATTCGAGCATGGTGAACTCCGGATGGTGCAAGGGCCCGCGCTCACGGTTGCGATAGACATGGGCAAAGCATGCAATACGTTGTTCGCCCGCGGCCAGCAGCTTCTTGCAGGCAAATTCCGGCGACGTGTGCAGGTAGAAGGGTGCCGCCTGACCGTCGGTCGTCAGGGCTTCTGTAGCGAAAGCATGCAGATGTGCCTCGTTGCCGGGCGATATCTGAAGGGTTGCCGTATCAACCTCGAGGAAGTCGCCGGCTGAAAAAAAACTGCGCAGCGCCGCCTGGATCGCATTGCGGCCGATAAGAAAAGGCCGTCGATCCGCATGGACGCCGGGCGTCCACCAGGGAGATGCTTTTGTCAGGCTGGCGTTCATTCCGCGCTTTCTTTTATAGGATGAGCCGCGACGGGGTGGCTATTTCCACCATTTTAGGTTAGTTGCGCCCCCAAGAAAACATTGCTGCATCAGGGAAACGGGCTCGGTCCGTCCTCTACGATGCAAAAAGCTGCGTTACAAGGAAGTCTTATGGTCAAGGTTATCGCCTCTTCGATCCGCAAGGGCAATGTGCTCGACGTCGACGGCAAGCTCTACGTCGTGCTGACGGCCGCCAATTTCCACCCCGGCAAAGGCACGCCGGTCACCCAGATCGATATGCGCCGGATTTCGGATGGCACGAAGGTTTCCGAGCGCTGGCGCACGACCGAACAAGTCGAGCGCGCCTTCGTCGAGGACGTCAACCATCAGTACCTTTACGAAGACAGCGACGGGTTCCACTTCATGAACCCGCAAAACTACGACCAGGTTACCGTCGATGCCGAAACCATGGGCGACGACAAGGCCTACCTGCAGGAAGGCATGACCTGCATCCTGTCGATGCATGAAGGTATCGCGCTTGCCATCCAGATGCCACGCACTGTGACGCTTGAAATCATGGAGACTGAGCCGGTCGTCAAGGGCCAGACGGCGTCGTCCTCCTACAAGCCAGCCATGCTGTCGAATGGCGTTCGCACCATGGTGCCGCCGCATGTCAATGCCGGCACCCGCGTCGTCATCATGACCGAAGACAATTCCTACGTCGAACGCGCCAAGGACTGATCCCGGACCTGGCACTCCATCTCGATAAAAGGCCCCGAACGCGTGGATTGCGCGTCGGGGCCTTTTTCGTATCCGGGCGAAGTTGTTCAGGCGGGCCGCACCGTCTCCTTGCGGACAATGGGGCGCCGTGCCGGGTTTTGTCCGCGAGCAGCACCCGAGACAGGCTTTGCAGGCGGCGCTGTCGGGTCCGGCGGAACCAGGGCCTGCAGATGCAATACCCGCGGCGACATGAGTTCAAGATAAGCCTCTGAACGGCCGATATAGATCATCGTCGTATCCTTGAGTTCGCCCAGAAGCGCAACCAGGCGCTTCTGGATATCCGGCTCCAGGCCTTCGAGCGTTTCGTCGAGGATCAGCCAGCGCGGCTTGGCGAGCAGGGCATGGGCAAAGCCGACGGCCTTCTGTTCGTCGGTATCGAGCATACGATCCCAGCGGGCGTTCGTATCGAGCTTGCCTTTCAGCCTGCCGAGACCAGCTTTTTCAATCGCCATTTCGAGGTCGGAATCCGGGTAGGCATCGCGTGCCTCGGGGAATGTCATGGCCTCGCGCAGCGTTCCGCTCGGGACATAGGCGGTGTGCGGCATGAACAGCATGTCTTCCGGCGGCGGCAGGTCGATCTCGCCCTTGCCGCAATGCCATTCGCCGGCTAGCGCCTGGAACAACAGCTTGCGGTTCACGCCGTGATCGCCGTTGATCATGATGTGCTCGCCGGCGGTGATCGTCACCGTGCCCTCGCGGATCCGAAAACCGTTCTCGACGATCTCGTCGGACATCTTGGTCGAGACCTCGAGATCCTTCAGCACCATCATGCCAGGCGCAGCGCGGGCGACGTCGATCATGTTGGGCAGGTGATCCTCGATATCCATCTCGACGACCGCCTCGCGAAAATCGGTAACGCGCATCAGCGTCGCGCGCCACTCGGCGATCGGCCCGAAATTGGCGACATACCAGCGCAGTGCCGTGTTCACCTGGTTGAAGGCGCCAACCACCATCATCAGCTGGCCGATGCTGAGGCCGCCCGAGAAGTAGGCTGGCGCCGCCACCAGGATTGGAATGACCAGCACCATCCAGCCGTAGCTCGCCGACACCCAGGTAAGATTGGTGTTGGCGATGGCCAGCTTACGGATAACGCCGAGCACCGAGGAAATATCGCCGTTGATGCGGCGGCGCTCGTTTTCCTGTCCGCCGGCAATGGTGATCGACGGCATGTACTCGTTGGCGTGCATCAGCGCGAAACGCAGTTCGGCCTCCTTGGAGTAGCGGTCGGCATTGAGCCGCACCAGCTTGCCGCCGACGAACTGGCTGAGGAAAGAAGCCGAGGCGGCATAGATAATCGCCGCCCATACCATGTATCCCGGAATGGAAAAGCTGCTGCCGCGAAAATGGAATATGAAGCCGCTCGACAGCTCCCAGAGCACGCCGATGAAGCTGATCAGCAGGATCGTCGACTGGACGAGGCCGATCGCAAGGCCCGTGGTGCTTTCTGCAAGGTTGCGGGCATCCTCATGGAGACGCTGGTCCGGATTGACGCCGATCAGACCAGACGACGCCAGCCGCAGGGCGCGCTTGCCCTTCAGCCACTGATCGACCAGGTCGCGCGCCAGGCCCTCGCGCATGTAGAGCGCCGCCATCTGGTTGAGCCAGGCCTGGATGACGTTGAGCACCAGCAGCGAGCCGGCGATCATGCCGAAGACACCAAGCTGTTTCACGAATTCGTTAAGGTCGCGTCGTGCCAGCGAATCGTAGAATGGCGCATTCCACTCGTTCAAGAGAACCTGCACATAAGCCGTCACGAGAATGATGACGAACAGCGATACCACGAGCGATATGAGCCTGACGCGCACGGGCGAATGCCAGAACGCCGAAAGCATCATCCTCAACCTGTACAGCACACTCAAGTCGTATCCGACGCGCGCATCGCCCTGGACGCTGGGCTTCTCTGTAGTATCAACGGCCATCAAAAAATCCTGATCCTCATCCCTCAGATAGTCATGGCCATCGCACATGTCCATCCATGCGAGCCCGAAGCGCGTAGCGCCAGCGATCCCTGGCCTGGAACCGCCCTCCTCGCCATCAGCTTGCGCTTCAAACCTTATGAAAGCCTTATACGCCCGAATGCCGCTGCAGGTTCACCACGCCGCGCCGCGCATTTACCAACCGGCGATTGATGTTGATTCGAAACCTGTCCAGCGCTATTTAACATCGCGTGGTGATTTGGCCGGCCGGCTTGCAGCCACGTTAAACAAGTCGCTAAATCAGGGCCGCATGCGGACCGGTAGCGATTCGTTTTTTCGCCGCCGGTTTAGTTGATCGAGTAACGCGCATGCCCATTAAGATCCCCGATACACTGCCCGCCTTCGATACCCTCGTCAAAGAGGGCGTGCGGGTGATGACAGAGACGATGGCCGTCCGTCAGGATATCCGTCCGCTGCAGATCGGGCTGCTCAACCTGATGCCCAACAAGATCAAGACCGAAATACAGATGGCGCGCCTCGTCGGCGCCTCGCCGCTGCAGGTCGAGTTCTCGCTGATCCGCATCGGTGGGCACAAGGCGAAGAACACTTCCGAGGAGCATCTCCTGTCGTTCTACGAGACCTGGGAGGAGATCAGGCATCGCAAGTTCGACGGCTTCATCATCACCGGTGCGCCGATCGAGTTGCTCGACTTCGAGGAAGTCACCTACTGGGACGAAATGCGCCAGATCCTCGACTGGACGACCACCAACGTTCATTCGACGCTGAACGTCTGCTGGGGTGCGATGGCGGCGATCTACCATTTTCACGGCGTGCCGAAGCACCTGCTGAAGGAAAAGGCGTTCGGTGTCTACCGGCACCAGAACCTGAACCCGTCCTCGGTCTATCTCAACGGCTTTTCCGACGACTTCGGCGTGCCCGTGTCGCGCTGGACCGAAGTCCGCCGCAAGGATGTCGAAACCGTCCCTGGCTTGGAAATCCTGATGGAATCGCCGGAAATGGGCATTTGCCTTGTGCACGAGAAGACAGCAAGGCGGCTCTACATGTTCAACCACGTCGAATACGATTCGACGTCGCTGGCAGACGAATATTTCCGCGACGTCGATGCCGGCATCCCGATCAAGATGCCGCACGACTATTTCCCGCACAACGATCCGTCCCTGACGCCGCCCAACCGCTGGCGCAGCCACGCTCATCTGTTCGTCGGCAACTGGATCAACGAGATATACCAGACGACACCTTACGACATGGCCGACATCGGCTTGCAGAAATAGTCACGTCCCCGGGACGGAGGTCTGATTCCGCCGGCAGGCGGGTTGCGGATAGCGGCGAATGGAGGCAGGGTCGGCGCCTCGCATTAGAGACGAATGGGATGAGGACATGACGGACAGCACTTTGCAGCGCGAAGTTTTCGGCAAGACTGCGGCCGGCGAGACGGTACACCGCGTCAAGATTACAGGCGGCGGGCTGACTGCCCATGTCATCAGCTGGGGAGCGGTGATCCAGGACCTCCGGCTTGAAAACCACGCGCCGGCCCTGACGCTTGGCTTCGACAACTTCGAAAGCTACGAAAAGCACTCCGCCTATTTCGGCGCAACGCCCGGCCGCTGCGCCAACCGAATCGCCGACGGCAGGTTCACGCTCGACGGCAAGACGTACCAGCTGGACCTGAACGAGAACGGCGTAACCCATCTGCACGGCGGCTTCGACAATATCGCCCTGCGCAACTGGACGATCGTCGAGCATGCCGCCGACCGCGTCGTCCTCAAGATCGTAGATCCCGATGGCCGCAGCGGCTATCCCGGCAACTGCACGATCCAGGCTACCTACTGGGTCCACGGCAATGGTGAGCTATCGGTAATCTACGAGACCACGACAGACCAGCCGACCATTGCCAATGTCTGCCAGCACGCCTACTTCAATCTCGACGGCCGCGACGATGCGCTCGACCACGACATCATGATCGCAGCCGACCACTACCTGCCGACCGATGCGCGGCAGATCCCGACCGGCGAGATCGCTCCCGTCGCCGGCACGCCCTTCGACCTGAGAGAAATGGGCCCGATGAAGCGCTTCGTCGACGGTGAACAGGTACTATACGACCACAATTTCTGTTTATCGCAGGAGCGCACGGCCAAGCGCGCCGTTGTTCTCGCCCGCAGCATCAATTCCGGCGTAACGCTCGAAGTGCGTACGACGGAACCGGGCGTCCAACTCTACGCCGGCTTCAAGCTCGACGTCCCCGTCCCCGGCATTGACGGCAAGATGATGGGTCCGTTCGCCGGTTTCTGCCTGGAGACGCAGATCTGGCCCGACGCCATCAACCAGCCGGGCTTTTCCTCCGCTTCGCTCCATCCCGGCGAAGTCCTGCGCCAGGAAACGGACTACATTTTCACGAAGAACTGAGCGCGCAGCCTTCGCTGGTCGCAGGCCAAGCGACCAGCGCCCAAGAGATACCTTGCAAAGTGGTCCTACATAGGTTCTAATCCGAACCCATGGATAGAACCAGTTTGATTTCCGAACTGAATGGGCGCGGCTTGCGGGATGCGGCAGCGAGCGGGCCGCTTTACAGGCGTTTGGCGATAGCGCTGACCGGGCTTATTCAAGAAGGACTGTTGAAACCGGGCACTGCATTGCCGGCCGAGCGCGATCTCGCCGAAGGACTGCAGCTCGGCCGTGTCACCGTGCGCACCGCCTATCGCGACCTGCTGACGGCAGGCACTCTGGAGTCGCGGCACGGCAGCGGTACTTTCGTCTCCCAGAAGGTCGAGCGGATGGAACAGTCGCTCTGGCGCCTCTCCTCCTTCTCCGCCGATATGCGCTCGCGCGGTCGCTCGCCGGCGGCAAAAATCCTGTCCCGGAGCGTTTCCATGCCGACGCCCGAGGAGACCTTCCTGCTCGGCCTCGGCGTCGACGAACCGGTGCTGCGGCTCGACCGATTGCGGCTGGCCGACGGACTGCCGCTCGCCATCGAACGCGCCGTCGTCCCGACCCAGTTCCTGGCCGAAGACGCGGCCGGCGAGAGCTCCCTTTACGATGCCCTGACTGCCAACGGGTTCCGCCCGGTTCATGCCCTGCAGCGGCTGACCGCAGTCACCCTCGACCCATCCTCGGCCGCCACGCTTGACGTCAAGCCCGGAGCCCCGGCACTGCTGATCGAGCGCATCTCGCGCCTGGCTGACCAGCGGGTCGTCGAATACACCAGATCGCATTATCGCGGCGACGCCTATGATTTCGTCGCAGAGCTGAAAATTGGAGATGACCTATGACGCAATCCCTGATGCTGACCGAGGCCGGCCAGTCGCCCGATGCCGTGGCGACCTTGCTGGAGAAGGAAAAGCCGGTCTTCGCCGAAATCGCCAAGCTGTTTGCTGTGGCTAGACCCTCCGTCGTCACCACGGCGGCGCGCGGCTCGTCGGACCATGCTGCGACCTTCTTCAAGTATCTGTTCGAGATCTCCTGCGGCGTCCCCGTCGCCTCGATCGGCCCGTCGATCGCCTCGGTCTACAATGCGCCGCTGCATCTGAAGGGTGGCATCCATTTCACCGTGTCGCAGTCCGGCGGCAGCCCCGATATCATCGCCCTGCAGGCCGCCGCCAAGAAGGGCGGAGCAACAACGATCGCCGTCGTCAACGTCACCGACAGCCCACTGGCGCGGCAAGCCGATATCGTCCTCGACCTGCATGCGGGCCCTGAGAAAAGCGTCGCCGCAACGAAATCCTTCATCACCGCCGTCGCTGCCCTGTCGGGCGTTACCGCTGCCGTCTCCGGCAACAGCGCACTGCAGGATGGCCTTTCACGCCTGCCCCAGGCATTGGCAGCCACCGATGGCATCGATAGTGCTGCCGCCGAGGAGGTGCTGTTCGGAGCCAGCTCGCTCTACACCGGCGGTCGTGGTCCGGCCTTCGCCATCGCGCTGGAAGCGGCGCTGAAGGCCAAGGAGACGTCGGGCCTGCACGCCGAGGCCTTCTCGCTCGCCGAATTGATGCACGGCCCGATGCGGCTGGTTCAGCCCGGCTTCCCGGTCGTTGCTTTCGCCCCGGACGACGCCGCGTTTGCCAACAACGCCCAGGCTCTGGAGCGCCTTCAGAAACTCGGCGCCACCGCCGTGTCTTTCTCGACCACCCCGCTGCCGGGTATCAACCTGACAATGCCCTCGACCGGAAACGGCCTCATCGACCCGCTGGTCTCCCTGCTCTGCTACTATCGGATGATCGAGCGAGTGACGCGCCGCAAGGGTTTCGATCCCGACAAGCCGGCTAATCTTCTCAAGGTGACGGAGACGATGTGATGGACTACACGGTCTTTACCGGCGCCCGCATCTTCGACGGCGACCGCTTTCACGACGACAACGCGCTTGTTGTCGGCGATGGCCGGGTGCAGGCGATCACCGCCCGAAATAGCCTGCCGGAGAGCAGTGTGCGTGTGGAACTCGACGGCGGCGTGCTGGCACCGGGCTTCATCGACGCACAGGTGAACGGCGGCGGCGGGCGGCTGCTGAACGAAGATCCGTCGCCGGCCTCGATGTATACCATTGCCGAAGGCCATCGCCGTTATGGCACGACTTCCCTGCTGCCGACGCTGATCACAGACATCGGCGCTGCCACGACCCGGGCGATCGAAGCCGCCATCGAGGCTGTCAAAGCCGACCGGGGTGTCGTCGGCCTGCACCTCGAAGGGCCCCACCTGTCGCCGGCGCGCAGGGGCGCCCACCTGCCGGAACTGATGCGGCCGGTTGAGGACAGCGATGTTACGACCTTCATCCGTGCCCGCGAGGCAATCGGCACGCTGCTGGTCACCATCGCCGCCGAGCAGGTGACGCCCCGCCAGGTGCAGGCGCTGAACGAGGGCGGCGTCATCGTCAGCCTCGGTCATTCCGATTGCGCGGCCGATGTTGCGGACGCCCTTTTCGATGCCGGCGCCCGTGGCGTCACCCATCTCTACAATGCCATGAGCCAGCTAGGCCATCGCAGCCCAGGTCTGGTCGGTGCGGCGCTCGATCATCCCCGTACGTGGTGCGGCATGATTGCCGATGGTCACCATGTCGATCCCCGTGCCTTGCGCGTCGCCCTGCGCGCCAAGCGCGGCGAGGGCAAGCTGTTCTTCGTCACCGATGCCATGTCGCTGGTAGGTTCCGATGCCGACAGCTTCGAGCTGAACGGCCGCACGGTCTACCGCGAGAAGGGCGGCTTCTGCTCGAAGGTGGTACTGGCCGACGGCACGCTGGCCGGCTCCGACGTCGACATGGCCTCGACCGTGCGCTACGGCGTCGGCATGCTGGAACTGCCGCTGGCCGAAGCGCTGCGCATGGCGACTTCCTACCCGGCCCGTTTTCTGCGCCTGACTGACAGGGGTCACTTGTCGCCGGGTGCGCGTGCCGACCTCGTGCACATCAACGATGACATCGAGGCGACCGCCACCTGGATAGCCGGTGCTGCGAAGTCTGTCGGGACAGGCCCGGAGACATCCGTATGACCGCGATCACGGATGCCTATTTCCTGGAGGTGATCGAAAGGCTCGGTGCACTGCGCCAGTCTTTAGCCGAGCCGATGGCAAGGGCTGCTGCCGTTATCTGCGAGGCGGCGCGCAGCGACCACCGCGTTTATCTGTTCGGGACAGGCCACTCTCACATGCTGGCAGAAGAGGTGCATTATCGCGCCGGCGGACTGGCGATTACCGTTCCGGTACTGGTCGGCTCGGCGATGCTGCATGAAGGTGCCGTCATAAGCTCGATCTACGAGCGCACCCCGGGGCTGGTTCGACCGGTGCTGGAACGCTACCGGATGGAGCGTGGCGACGTGCTGGTCATCGCCTCCAATTCGGGCGTCAATGCCGCGCCGACGGAAGCCGCCGACTACGGCCGGGAAATCGGCGCCACCGTCATCGCCATCACATCGCTCGCCTATTCGGCAGCCATCGCCAACGGTCGCAGGCGCCTCGCCGATATCGCAGACATCGTCTTTGATAACGGTCTTCCCCCCGGCGATGCGCTGGTCGATTTGCCCGGCACCGACCTCAAGGTGGGGCCGGCATCGACTGCCATCGGCGCGACACTTCTAAATGCAATTTTTGCTGAAGTTGCTTCACAGCTGTCAGGAGACGGCGATCCGCCGGTCTACCGCAGCGCGAACATGCCGGGAGCGAAGGATATCAACCAGCGCCTAGTAGACATCTACAGGCCGCGAAACCCGCATCTTTGATGATGCCGGCAGGCAACTGACCAGTCGCTCAGGCGGCAAAGACTTCCATGTCACGGGGAACGGCGGCCAGTTGGCCGGTCAGCCGTCCCATTGCGTATTTCAGAGCTTGGGCCACCATTCCAGGCTGCACGGGCTTGCGCAGGACACCGAGGGTTCCCTGAATCCCGCCCGACACGACCTCGGGGTTTGCCGTCATGAAGACGACGGCTATGCCAAATTGCTCCGCCAGCATGCGGCCAATCGCCGGACCGGTTGGCCCGTCGGAAAGATTGACGTCGACGAGGGCGATATCAGCATGGGGTGCCGCCGCCAGCGCCCGCGCCATCGTGTTGGCGATGGCTGCGACCTGCAGTCCATTGCTTTCCACCATGTCTTCGAGATCGAGTGCGATCAGCAACTCGTCTTCGACAATCAGCACTTTCCTGTCCATCGTCATATCCTTGAAGCCAGGTGGGGCGCATCAGGCCAGCACCTGAGGCTTGCAAAAGCAATACACACTGCCTCCACGTACCCCCTTGAATGGTCGGATCAGACGAATGTTCCACGCGGAGACAAGAAATTTTCCTGCTACGGTTTCTTGACCATGAAATTGACGCCTTTGCTGTTCTCAGGAGCCCATCTGCTCGCGAATCGTCTCGAGCTCCAGCCACTCCTCTTCCATTTTCGTCACCTTGCCGCGCAGCTTCTCGACTTCCTTTGCGAGAGCATTGAACGTTGCCGGATCCTTGGAAAACAGCTTGGGGTCAGACATTTTCAGTTCGCGGGCAGCAATTTCAGCCTCCGCCTTGGCGATTTCCTTCGGAATATTTTCAAGCGCATAGGTCTGCTTGAACGACATCTTGGCCTTGCCCTTGACGCCGCCCTGGTTACCGGCGTTCGATCCACCGCCCCGGGCTTTCTCGGCCTTTGCGGCCTTGCGAAGCTCGTCGGCAACGCCCTTGCGCTGTATCAGCATGTCGGAATAACCGCCGGCATATTCGATCCACCGGCCATCGGGCGCGTCAGGATTCATCGGCGCGATGGTCGAGGTAACGGTACGGTCGAGGAAGTCGCGGTCATGGCTGACGAGGATGACGGTGCCGGCAAAGCTGGCAACGGTTTCCTGCAGCAGATCGAGCGTCTCGATGTCGAGGTCGTTGGTCGGTTCGTCGAGGATGAGGAGATTGGTAGGCCGCGACAGGATACGGGCGAGCATCAGGCGAGCGCGTTCGCCGCCCGACAATTTGCGGATCGGCGTGCGTACCTGTTCCGGCGCGAACAGGAAGTCCTTCATGTAGCCCGTGACGTGGCGCTGCTCGCCATTGACGATCAGGCTTTCGCCACGCCCGTCGGTCAGGTAATGGGCCAGCGTCTCTTCCGGATCGAGGTCTTCGCGTTTCTGGTCAAGCGTGGCGATTTCGAGATTGGTGCCGAGCTTAAGCTTGCCGCTGTCCGGCTTCAGCTGGCCCGTCAACATCTTCAGGAGCGTTGTCTTGCCGGCACCGTTGGGGCCGACGAGGCCGATGCAATCGCCACGATGGACGCGGATCGAGAACGGCGCGACGATCGTCCGCTCGCCATAGGCCTTGGTGATCAGTTCCGCCTCGATCACCAGCTTGCCGGATTCCTGCACGTCGGAAATGTTGGCGTTGACCGAGCCCTGCGGACCCTTGTGGCCGCGATAGTCGGCGCGCATCGTCTGCAGATCGCCGAGGCGGCGCATGTTGCGCTTGCGACGCGCGGTGACGCCGTAGCGCAGCCAGTGCTCTTCGCGCTCGATCTGCTTGCCGAGCTTGTGCTGCTCAAGCTCTTCCTGCTCGAGCACCGTGTCACGCCAGGCCTCGAAGAAACCAAAACCCTTGTCGAGACGACGCGAAGTACCGCGGTCGAGCCAGACGGTGGCTGTCGAGACCTTCTCGAGAAAGCGACGGTCATGCGAGATCACGACGATGGCGCTGCGGGTCTTCTGCAACTCGCCTTCCAGCCACTCGATGGTCGGCAGGTCGAGATGGTTGGTGGGCTCGTCGAGGAGCAGGATGTCCGGTTCCGGCGCCAGCACGCGGGCGAGTGCGGCCCGGCGGGCTTCGCCGCCCGAAAGGCTCTGCGGATCCTCATCACCGGTCAATCCCAGGTGCGAGAGCAGGTAGGTGAGGCGATAGGGATCGTCGCCCGGTGTCAGCCCGGCCTCGGCATAGGCGAGAACAGTCTTGTGGTCGCCGAAATCGGGCGCCTGTTCGAGATAGCGGATCGTTGACGAAGGATGGCGGAAGATTTCGCCGGATTGCGCCTCAACCATGCCGGCGGCGATCTTCAACAGCGTCGACTTGCCGGAGCCGTTGCGACCGACCAGCGAAATCTTGTCGCCGGGCTCCACCTGGAAATTGGCACCAGCCAGAAGCGGAGCGCCGCCGAAGGAGAGAAAGATGTCGTCGAGTTTCAGAATAGGGGGGGCCAAGGGTCAGACTCCGGAAAGGTCATAGGGGCGGGCAAGGACGATGGCCCTGCCGCTCGAAAGGGAAAAGCGCACGATACCCTGCGCAACGTTTGAAATGGTGCGGGAGGCACCGAACGGCAAATGGAAACCGGCAAGCGGATAGCGGGCATTGTCAATCGACAGGCCATCGAGCGCGCTGAAACCGGAAACGGAAAACAGGCTACCGGCGGGAAGGTCTATCTCCATGGCGCCGGCGATCAGCGGCACGGCCTCCTCCTCGCCGGAGGTCAACAGCATCGAGAACCCCTGCTCCGCCAGGCTGACGCCGTAGAGAAGCAAGGCCAGCGCATGGTCGGACCGCTCGCCACCGAGCGCGCCGGCAAGCACCAGGCGACGGGCACCGCGACGGATTGCCTCCTCGATGGCAATCTCGCCATCCGTCTGGGCCTTGGCGGCAGGATAAGGCTGCCGCGGCACATCCGGAAAGGCCTCGCCGAGGTCAGCCGGGCTCGAATCGAAATCGCCGACCCACAGTTCCGGCACCACACCGAGCGCCTGCGCATGGCGCATTCCGCCATCGGCGGCGATGAAGCGACTGCCGGCGACTGCCGCCTGAAGCCGCTCCGTCAGATGCAGCGCCCCGCCAAGCAGGATCGTGAAGGTGGATGAACTCATGGGCCAAGCCCATAGCGCAAAGACCGGTCGATAGGGAAGAGCGACAGCCTGTCATCCGTCAAATCGGCGCCTTTAGGGATCCGAATCCCGGTAGCGCGCCCGAAACGCATCCTCGAAGCCACCGATGAACTGATCGAAAAGCCGCGAAAAGGTCTGCATGTCGTCCTCGGACCAATCGGCAACGATATCCCCGATGAGCGCCCGCTTCTGTGCCTGCACCTCTGCAAGAAGCCGCTGGCCGAGCGCGCTCATCACCACGACGATGCGCCTTGCGTCCGCCTGCGACGCCTTGCGGCGCAGGACGCCACGCGTCACCATCTCGGCAACGATGCGGCTGGCCCGCGACGGATCGATCCGCAAGATCTCGGCCACCGCCCCGACTGTCACCTCGCCCCCCGCCTCGGCCCGTCTGATGGCATCGAGCACGTCGAGATGCGAGAGCTCGAGGTCCGGTGCCACGTTCTGGATCGCCAGCCGGCTGATCATCCGGCGTCCGGTCATCAGCCGCATCCGCGTCATCACCTGTCCGATGTGCTGGATATACGCCTCCTGCGCATCCATCGAAACCGGCTCGTCTGTCTTCAAGGTTACTGTCATTCCGCCACGGTAACAGATCATCGCGAAAAGTTGAATATGCAGAATGCATTCAAATGCGCTTGACAGATATATGCTATCAGCACATATAACGGCCATTCTGGATAGGAAGCCCCATGGATATGCACCTGCCGTCTGCGCCCCTTGTGGCGGATCCCCGTCGCCGGCTGATACTTTACCTGTTCCTGATGGTTGCCATGTTCATGGCGATGCTCGACAACCAGATCGTCTCGACGGCACTCCCGACCATCGTCGGCGAATTCGGCCATCTCGAGCGTTTCGGCTGGATCGGCTCTGCCTATCTCCTTTCGCTGAGCGCCGTCATGCCGGTCTACGGCAAGCTGGGCGACCTTTTCGGCCGCAAATACGTGATGATCACCGCGATTGCCATCTTCACCGTTGGCTCCGCCATCTGCGGTCTTGCCGTATCCATGAACACTCTGATTGCCGCCCGCGTTCTGCAGGGGCTCGGCGGCGGCGGTATCCTCGTATCGATCTTCTCGATCAACGCCGACCTGTTCGAGCCTCGGGAGAGAGCCCGCTACCAGAGCTATTCCAGCCTGGTCCTGATGGCATCAGGCGCCATCGGCCCGGTGCTCGGCGGCACGATGAGCGACCTGTTCGGCTGGCGCTCGATCTTTCTCGTCAACATACCGATCGGCTTCATCGTCCTTGCCGGCCTCGTCACCATGCTCCCCTACCGGAAACCCGCCCGCAAGCCGCAGATCGACTATGCCGGCGCCATCGTCCTGGCGATGACGACCACCTGCATCGTGCTTGCCGCTGACGGTACCCAGCTGTTCGGATCGCTGCTGTCCCCGGCAGTTCTCGCTATTATCGCATTCGGCATCGTCTGCGCCATGTCCTGGATCTTCATCGAGCGCCGCGCCCCGGAGCCGATCGTGCCGATGCAGTTGTTCCGCAATCCGACCTTCGGGCTGTTGCTGATCACCTCGCTCACCAGCGGCGCCATCGCCATAGGCATGGTCAACTATTTCGCGCTGTTCCTGCAGACGACCACTGGCCTTTCGCCCTCGGTTGCCGGCCTGTTGTTCATTCTCCTGACCGGCGGCATCGTCTGTGGCTCGCTATCGGCGGGACGGCTTATCTCGGCCACCGGCCGCTACAAGCCCTTCGCCATCGGCAGTGCGGCCTGCAGCATGATTGCCTTTGCGGCCCTGTCGCAAGTCCACGCGGGCACGCCGGTTTACCTGATCGGCGGCCTGATGCTGCTTCATGGCATCGGCATCGGGCTTGCCCAGCAGGTCCCGGTCATCGGCATCCAGAATGCAGCCTCCAGCCGCGATATCGGAGCAGCCACCGGCGCCGTCACGCTCTCGCGCATGGGGGGCGCCTCGATCGCCATCTCCATCTACGGCGCCATCATCGGCTCCCGCCTGCTGCATGTCGGCCTGTCGATCCCCGGCGTCAGCAATATCGAGGAAGTCACACCGAAGATGATGGCGGCCTTGCCGGCTGCCACGCGCGAAGCCGTGGCCGAAGCCTATGCCGCCGCCTTCAACCCGCTGTTCCTGACGGCGTCGGGCATCTGCCTTGTCGGCCTGGTCACCGCACTTTGCCTTAAGAACGTCCAGCTACCGGGCGCAACCATTGCCAAGACGATCGACCCTGCGGCTGCAGCCCACGTCGCGGACTGATAAAGCTGGGCTTCGCGCGTGTCGGGGGCCCTTGCCATCCACCCCTCCCGCCGCTACATCTTTCCTCGCTCTAACGGGGTGCCTTGTGTCCATCCGGACATCTGGCTGAGAGGCTTTCACCGGCCAACCCGCGGAACCTGATCCGGTTAACACCGGCGGAGGGATTAGACGCGCGAAATCAACAGCGCCTATTCTCCGTTTTAACGCGAACCAAGGAGGAGGCGCTTCGATGCCCACCCGATCTCTGACGACATTTATGGCTGGCCTTGTTCTGGCGGCCGGCACGACACTTCTGACCGCTCATGCCAGCCAGGCAGCAGACAAGACACTGACCGTCTATACCTACGAGAGTTTCACCGCCGACTGGGGCCCCGGCCCCAAGGTCAAGGCGGCGTTCGAAAAGACCTGCGGCTGCACCGTCAACTATGTCGCCGTCACCGACGGCGTCGCGCTCCTGTCGCGCCTGAAACTCGAGGGCAAGGACACCAAGGCGGACGTGGTTCTTGGTCTCGACACCAATCTCGTCGACGAAGCCAGGGATACCGGCCTGTTCGAGCCTGCCGGGATCGATACGACGGCCGTGAAGTTGCCGGGCGACTTCAAGGACGACGTCTTCGTTCCCTACGATTACGGTCACTTCGCAGTGGTCTACGACACGCAAGCCATCAAGAACCCGCCCAAAAGCATGAAGGAACTGGTCGAGGGAGACCCGTCGCAAAAGATCGTCATCGAGGATCCGCGCACCTCGACACCGGGCCTGGGCCTGCTGCTTTGGGTCAAGTCGGTCTATGGCGACAAGTCGGCGGAAGCCTGGAAAAAGCTCAAGGGCCGCATCCTGACCGTCACGCCCGGCTGGTCGGAAGCCTATGACCTGTTCACGAAGGGCGAGGCACCGATGGTGCTCTCCTACACGACGTCTCCCGCCTACCACATGATCGCCGACAAGACCGACCGCTACCAGGCGGCATCGTTCTCGGAAGGCCACTACATCCAGATCGAGGTCGCTGGTATGACGAAAACCTCGGCTAACAAGGATCTGGCCCGCGACTTCCTGAAATTCATGATCACACCCGGTTTTCAGGACATTATCCCGACCAACAACTGGATGATGCCGGGCGCCGCCACCTCGGCGCCGCTGCCGGACGCTTTCGGCAAGCTCGTCGTACCCACCAAGACGTTCCTGATGAGCCCGGCCGAAGTCGACAAGAACCGCAAGGCCTGGATCGACGAATGGCTGGCCGCCACCAGCGGCAACTGATCGAGCCCTATGCTGACGACATCCGAGCGCGCAAAGGCACTGACCGGCGGGGCTATCAGCCTCGCCGGCATCCTGCTGTTTGTCGGCCTTGCTGTCGGCGCGCTGCTCGCCGCCGGCATCGAGACGCAAGGTAACGCTCCTCTGCTCGATTCCTATATCCTGCGGGTCCTGCGCTTCACCTTGCTGCAGGCGACGCTCTCGACGGTGTTGGCGGTAGCGCTTGCCATCCCCGTGGCGCGTGCCCTTGCCCGGCAACGGCATTTTCCCGGCCGCCTCTGGCTGATCCGCCTGATGGCGGTGCCGATGGGGCTGCCGGTGCTGATCGGCGCCATGGGGCTTCTTGGCATCTGGGGCCGACAGGGCATCCTCAACGGCGCCCTGCAGACGCTTGGCCTCACACAGCCGGTCAGCATTTATGGGCTTTCCGGCATTCTCATAGCCCATGTGTTTTTCAACCTGCCGCTCGCCGTCAGGCTGATGCTGCCGGGCCTCGAGCGCGTGCCGCCGGAATACTGGTTGATGGCATCCGGCCTTGGCATGCGTCCGGGCGCCGTATTCCGCTTCATCGAGTGGCCTGTGCTACGGGCGCTCATTCCGGGTATCGCTGGCCTCATCTTCATGCTCTGCGCCACCAGCTTTACCCTGGTCCTGATGCTCGGCGGCGGGCCGGCGGCCACGACAATCGAAGTTGCCATCTATCAGGCGCTGCGGTTCGACTTCGACCCCGGCCGTGCCGTTGCATTGGCCTTGCTGCAGGTTGCGATGACCGGCGCCGTGCTTGCCGTGATGGCGCTGCTGCCGGCGCCGGACGATCCGGGCCCCGCAACCGGCAGGGCGCCACGCCGCCTCGACGGGCGGCAGCGTCTGGCACGACTGTCCGACGGCGCGGTCATCGCGACTGTTGCGCTGTTCATCGGCCTGCCGCTGGTGTCCGTCGCAGTGGCCGGCATGGAGGCCAACCTCGGCAGGCTCGCCAGCCAGCCGGTCTTCCTGCAGGCGCTGCTGACCAGCCTTGCCATCGCGCTTTCCGCCGGCCTGCTCGCAGTCATCCTCTCGCTGGCAATCGTGCGAGCCCGCTATGCCATCTCGTCGGTGCGAAAAGGCACGACAGGCCTCCGCGCCTTTTCGGCGACGCTCGGTGCCGCCTCATCGCTTGTCCTCTTGGCGCCGCCGATCGTGCTGGCGACCGGATGGTTCATGGCGCTGCGTCCCTTCGGAGATCCGACGCGGTTTGCGGCCATCCTCATCGTCTGCATCAACATGCTGATGGCGCTACCCTTCGTCATCCGCGTCGTCGAACCGGCCTTTGCCATTCACACGGCCCGCACCGGTCGGCTGGCAGCAAGTCTCGGTCTCACGGGCTTTTCCCGCTTGCGCCACGTAGACTGGCCCGGGCTGCGCAAGCCGCTGTTTACGGCGCTGTCCTTCGCCATGGCGCTGTCGCTTGGCGACCTCGGAGCGGTAGCGCTGTTCGGCTCCGGCAATATCGTCACCCTGCCATGGCTGGTCTATAGCCGGCTCGGCAGCTATCGTACCAACGACGCAGATGGCTATGCGCTGCTGCTGGGCCTGCTTTGCCTCGCATTGACGGTGGCTGGAACCGCAGGCCAGGCATCCAGGGCCGAGAAAGGCGGCAGGCTGTGAACTCTCTTTCCGATCTTGTCCTGTCGGACGTGCGGTTGCGGCTGGGCGGCCACGATTTCCGCTTCGACTGCACCCTTCCCGCCGGCAAGATCATTGCCGTCACCGGCCCGTCGGGCGCTGGCAAATCGACCTTTCTCAATCTGCTGGCCGGCTTCGAGACGCCGGATAGCGGCCGTATCATGCTGAACGGCACCGATGTCACTATGATGAGCCCGGCCGAGCGGCCCGTGTCGCTGGTGTTCCAGGATAACAACCTATTTGCCCATCTCGACCTCTTCACTAATATCGGTCTTGGGCTGAGCCCATCGCTGCGGCTCAGCGCCGACGATCGCCGGCGGATCTCGGATGCTCTCGCACGCGTCAGTCTCAAGGGCTTCGAAAAGCGGATGCCGGGCACTCTGTCCGGCGGCGAACGGCAGCGCGCAGCCTTTGCTCGGGCGCTGATCCGCGACCGGCCGATCCTGCTGCTGGACGAACCTTTTGCATCCCTAGACCCCAGCCTTCGCGCCGGCATGGCCGACCTGCTCAGGGAGTTGCACCGCGAGACCGGCAACACGGTGTTGATCGTCTCCCACGATCCGCGCGAAGTGCGTCAGCTTGCCGACCATGCGGTGTTCATCGATGCCGGCGAAATCCGCCTGGCAGCCCCGATAGATGGCTTTCTCGAGGCACTCGGCCTGCCCGCTTTGCAGCGCTTTTTGCAGATTTGAGGTCATGACCGCGCCGCGGCACGACTTTTGCCGCAATTTCGGTGTTGCACGACAATGTAATCTCGAACCGATGCTTGCCAAAATGCAACGACGCCACAATTAAGCAGAGTCTCGCTATGCAACTAAGGCCTAAATCAGTTAGAGCAGTGGGAGCAGACCATCGACAAATGCGGCGCGAAAGCGCGGATGGATCTAAACCTCGAGCATGTAGGACGACGATCAGCGCGATCTTGCGACCTGCCGACATTAAGACACGACAAGCGGAACTGAAGTCCTGAAGCAGCCCGAGCGCATGGAACGAACGAGGACACGCTTGCGCCCTTCCAGGCTGCGCGGCGCTGCTACGTCGTGCCGGCGCTACGTCCTGCTGCTGGCAGCAGCGACAGTGCTGAATAGCTGCCAGTCGCTGATGGACCAGACGTACCAGCCAAACGTCTCGCCATCGGCCAATCCGCAGATCGTCTCGGAAGTCCAGAAGAACGATCCCCGCGCCCAGATGGGCGCACGCGAGCATCCCCGCATCGTTGCCAGCTATGGCGGCGAATACAAGGATGCAAAGACCGAGCGGCTTGTGGCCCGCATTGCCGGCGCCCTCACCAGCGTCTCGGAAAATCCGCTACAATCCTACCGCATCACCATTCTGAACTCGCCGGCTATTAACGCCTTCGCCCTACCGGGCGGCTACCTATACGTCACCCGTGGCCTGCTGGCGCTCGCAAACGATGCTTCTGAAGTGGCGGCCGTGCTTGCCCACGAGATGGCCCACGTGACCGCCAACCACGGCATCGAGCGGCAGAAGCGCGAAGAGGCCGAGGTCATCGCCAGCCGCGTCGTCGGCGAGGTTCTTTCCAGCGACATCGCCGGCAAGCAGGCATTGGCGCGCGGCAAGCTGCGTCTGGCTGCATTCTCGCGCCAGCAGGAACTGCAGGCCGACGAGATCGGTATTCGCACGCTCGGCCAGGCCGGATACGACCCCTACGCCGCCGCCCGCTTCCTGGATTCGATGGAAGCCTACAGTCGCTACCAGTCGGCAAACTCCGACGCCGACCAGAGCCTCGACTTCCTATCGAGCCATCCAAGCACGCCGCAGCGCATCGATCTGGCGCGCGAACATGCCCGTGAATTCGGCGAGCAGGGCAAGGTCGGCGACACCGGCCGCGACTATTATCTCAACGGTATCGACGGGCTGCTCTATGGCGACAGCCCGGAGGAGGGCTATGTCAGGGGCCAGGTGTTCCTGCACGGCGGCCTCGGAATCCGCTTCGAGGTGCCGCCGGAATTCCGCATCGACAACAAGGTCGAGGCAGTGCTGGCGACCGGCCCCGGCGACATAGCCGTCCGCTTCGACGGCGTCGCCGACACACAGAACCAGTCGCTGACAAACTATATCTCGAGCGGCTGGGTCACCGGCCTCGATCCGGCAACCATCAAGCCGATGGTCGTCAACGGAATGGAAGCGGCAACGGCACGGGCATCGGCCGACCGCTGGGATTTCGACGTGACCGTCATTCGCGACAAGTCGCAGATATTCCGCTTCCTGACCGCAGTGCCCAAGGGCAGCGCAGCACTGGAGCAGACGGCCGATGTCCTTCGCGCCAGCTTCCGCCACATCACGCCGGCAGAAGCCGCATCGCTGAAACCGCTGCGTGTCCGCGTCCTCACCGTCCAGCCGGGCGACAACATCACGACGCTCGCCTCGCGCATGATGGGGACCGACCGCAAGCTTGACCTCTTCAAGCTGATCAATGCGCTCCAGACAGGCTCCTCCGTCTCTCCCGGCGACCGCGTCAAGATCATCGCCGAATAGCGTCGCTGCCGCGCCCGAACGCATCTTGCACGTGCATGATCCTCGCTTGTTCGATGAAATTTCCTCCACCATCGCGCGGTGCGGTTTCCCCTTTCATCGTGCGCATATCGAAATTACCGAAAGCGTCCTGATCGAAGATCAGGAACTCGCTTTGGATAGTATCCGGCAGTTCAAGAGTGCAGGCTTCGGGATTGCCCTCGATGACTTCGGAACCGGCTTCTCCAGCCTCACCCGTCTCGACGCTTTGCCGTCGACAAGCTGAAGATCGATGCCAGTTTCGTAAAGACGATGGACGTCGATGCCGGGAGCCACAAGATCGTGGCGCCCGTTATCAGATCGGGGCATAGCCTCGGCATGGCAGTCGTTGCCGAAGGTGGGGGTAAGATTAGCGTGATGCCCAATGCCATATTGCAGCTGTTCAGGTCGTAGACCGTCAGCGGCCTGGACATCCAACCGCCAAAAAAAACGTTGCGATGCCCGATGAAGGGTGAGTTGCCTTTCAAGCAGTGCCCGAAACGCAGCGTTCCCCATTGCCGTCGGGGCAATGGGGAACGCTTTGGTATTCATATCGCCGAAGAGCCTAAATATCAGACGCCGCTGTTGACTGCGACGGTAGCGACCGGAATTGCCCGAGTGCCGACCGAACCGCCGAACCACGAGGCGACCGCACCGAGCAGCAGGGCGATGAAGGCAAGGATGGCGCCGCTGGACACAACCTTGGTAGCTGTCTGCGCGGCGTCGATAGCCTTCTGCTTGGCTGCTTCCATGTTCGTGCGATACGTTGCTTCGTACTGGGCAACCTGCGCCTTAGCCTGATCGACAGGGATGTTCTGAGCCTTTGCAATCGCATCTGCAGCACGGTTGCGGGCATCGTCAGCCTTTGCCTGGTCGCCGGTGATCACTGCCTGTACGGCGCTGACAGCAGCCGCGCGAAGGGCTTCAGGATCGTTGCCGCCGCTGGCGTTGCGGATCTGCTTCTCGATGTCTGCCATCGGGTTGTTGGCGTTTGCAGTCATTGGAGCGGCAGCCGAGACGGCTGTGCTTGCTGTTTGTCCAACGCCGCCCAGCATGCTGCCGAGACCGCTGAATGCGCCGCCGACCACGGCACCGATCGATGTCGTAAGCAGGTACAGGATGACCAGCGTGGTTACAGCCCATGTTGTCAGGCCATGGAAGGAGCCCGTCGACTTGCTTGGCCGACCGGACAGGCGCCCGGCGACATAAGCACCCACGAATGCCGCGATGAGCCCCGCAACGACGAACCAGATGCCACCGCCGATGGAAAAGGAGCTCGCGGAAGGATTGTCGTATTTGGCAGGGTCAACGACGGCAGCACCGATGCCGACACCGAGGAGGTTGAGAAGGAACTGGACGGCAAGCGCTACGGCGACGCCTGCGAAAATCGCTCCCCAGGAAATCTTGTTGAAAAGGGCAGAGTCGCTCGGGTCTGCAGCGTAGGCGAGTTCGGCGCGGCGGTTGATGCCAACGGGGTCTGTCATGGGTCGAGTCCTGATGTTCGAAAGTTGATTGAGAAAGACCCGCATCCGAGGGCGGTTGTACCCTTTTTGACCTCGGAGGCAATTCTTGTGACTGTGGGGATTTGACGCGCTCCTGCCAGCTTCCACCGTGATCCGGGGTCGGGTGGCAGGGCGCGTCGAAGTTCGGACTATCGTCTTGCGGGCTCCTCGAGCTTGTCTTTGTTGACGCGCGAATGGCCATTTATAAAAGGCGCAGTAACCGCGTTTAGGCTGAGTTCAGAGCCCGCAGACTGGATAATCAGAGCTTCTTGTCGAGATAGTCTGATGCCTTTTGAGCACCGTCCTTAACAGCGGCCTTTGCTTCGCCGGCGGCCTGCTGGCCTTCACCCTTGATCTCCTGCAGCTTGCCTTCAGCCTGAAGCTTTTCGCTGCCAACCAGCTTGCCGACGCCCTGCTTGATGTTGCCGATCGCTTCGTTTGCGAGACCGGATGCCTTGTCTGTGGTGCTGCTCATGAGACGCCTCATTTCGTTGACTTTACAGGGCGCAAAACGCAAGTGTCGACATCTTGTTCCGCTAATGTAGAAAATTATATCGAGGATAAGTGAGGGCCGGAATTTGGTGATATAGACGTCGTCAACCAGCGAGTGAGTTCACAAGCCTGCGGGGTAAGCGCGCCCCTCAGTATCGGCGCAGCAACGCAATAGCCGGTACATCGCCCAGAGTCTGAATTTTACTGCAGCAAGATTGCGGATTTTGGCGAGGGCGTTGGGGTCGGCATGTCAACGGCGCTCATGGGAGCCATTGTGCAGTCCCGCGCCTATGTGGTTGCAAATCAAAAGATGGATTTGGTGCAGAGCGACTGACTTAATCAGTTAAAGAAATTGGGGCATCCACTCACCTGAAACGCGTCCGCGTAAATGGCGGTGCGATACGCTGAAAGCAGGCAGCGTATCGGATCGCGTTTCTGTTATGTGCAGAAGCTATCGCGAGAGACGCAAGTATCTTCCAAATCTGAGACCTTCTGCCTTACGCAAATGCCGCCATGTGCGGATCGGCAACAACCAGCGCGCTGCGAAGCTTTTCGATGGCGCGGCTTTCGATCTGGCGAACACGCTCTTTGGAAATGCCGAGATCGGCACCGAGTTCTTCGAGAGTTGCACCATCCTCAGCCAGGCGACGGGCACTGATGATCTTCATCTCGCGTTCGTTCAGATGGGTGAGGGCTGCGGCAAGCCATTTGCGCCGGCGCTCGCCGTCGATCATCGATGTCACCTGCTCGTCCGGCAGCGGCTCGTTACTGACCAGAAAATCCATCCGCTCGGCACTATCGGCATCGCCGGAGATCGACGGGGCCTGCAGAGAGGCATCGTTGCCGGAGAGACGGGCATCCATCACCTGCACATCGTTCAGACTGACGCCGAGAGCAGCAGCAATTTCCTGATGGATGGACTGGACAGTCAGCTGCGTATCGCCCTTGGCGAGCTTGGCGCGCAGCCGACGGAGGTTGAAGAACAGCGCTTTCTGGGCCGAACTCGTGCCGCCGCGAACGATCGACCAGTTGCGCAGGATGTAGTCTTGGATAGAAGCGCGGATCCACCAGCTTGCATAGGTCGAGAAGCGCACTTCCCGCTCAGGCTCGAAGCGGGCAGCGGCTTCCAGCAGGCCCACGTAACCTTCTTGAACGAGGTCGCTCATCGGCAGGCCGAAGTTGCGGAACTTGCCGGCCATGGAGATGACAAGGCGCATATGGGCAGTCGCAATCTTGTTGCGGGCGCCGCGGTCATCATTTTCCTTCCAGCGAAGTGCAAGATCGTGCTCTTCGCTTCGCTCGAGATAGGGAGCCGCCATTGCGATTTTGATCATGCGTCGATCTGCAGACATGGTCGTCATATCATTCTCCCTAATGTCGGCGTCGCGCCGGAAGCAGAAAAAGCAGTGCCTAGTCCGCGCAGACGCTGCGCAGATGACCTTTGGTGTCGGCGATAGGGGTTTTAAATCGGCCCCTGATCTTCAATGTGTTTTCGTCAGGGCTTGTCGG
This sequence comes from Rhizobium rhododendri, assembly GCF_007000325.2. Lineage (GTDB taxonomy): Bacteria > Pseudomonadota > Alphaproteobacteria > Rhizobiales > Rhizobiaceae > Rhizobium > Rhizobium rhododendri. The sequence goes on from NZ_CP117267.1 coordinate 3,082,922, forward strand.
ATCGGTGCGGTGGACTATGTACTGTCTGAGAGACATAAAGTCTTGGAATTGAATGCATGATCCGGCCCCAAGTTGGTGGACGCGGCAGGTCCTCTGCCGGAATTACATGCGATTAACGCAATGAAAAAATAAAAGTTCCAAAGAAAAACCCGGCACAAGGGCCGGGTTTTTGAAGAATGCTGCCTATATCATTACGCCGCTTCGTCTTGCGACTCTTCCTCTTCCAGAACCTTGCCTCGCTTCGGTCCCTTGTTGAGGTTGGTCTCGACGACACGAACGGCTTCCGTTTCCGACAGGCGGTTGACGGCAGCAATTTCGCGAGCCATCCGGTCCAGAGCTGCTTCGTAAAGCTGGCGCTCGGAGTAGGACTGCTCCGGCTGGTTCTCGGCGCGATAAAGATCGCGGACGACTTCAGCAATCGAGATCAGGTCGCCGGAATTGATCTTCGCATCATATTCCTGCGCCCGACGCGACCACATGGTACGCTTGACGCGGGCTTTACCCTGCACGACCTTCAAGGCACGTTCGACGAAATCGCTTTCCGACAGCTTGCGCATGCCGATACTCATGGCTTTCGCCACCGGAACCTTCAAACGCATCTTGTCCTTTTCGAAATCAATCACGAAAAGTTCAAGCGTCATGCCAGCCACTTCTTGATCTTCAATCGCGGTGATCGTACCCACACCGTGGGCGGGATAAACGATCGATTCGCCGGTTTTGAAGCCGTGGCGCACTGAAGGTTTCTTCTGTTGGGTCGTCATTCTTATCAAAAACTCCCTGTTATGCACCCGGCGAGCGCCGAGGCCGGGTCAGTCAGGCCCGGATGAGACGGATAACCGTCGGGGTGACTACATGCTGGTCCACCAAAGGCGCAGAAAAACAATCCATTCATCGCGATCCTTGACCCGACAACTCATAATGTTGATATGTCAAGGAAACCGCGTGCGGGATTGTTTGTTTGCTTTCGTGGTGAAAAGAAGCATCAAGATGCCTCAATGGATCAGTAGAGCGACCCTAGCACAAAAATCTGAGGAAATCAATAATTTGCTTTGCAGTGCCGTATTTGCACGCCAATTCGAACGCGCGCCATGATTCGGCGCAACGTTCATTTGAAGGCAGGGATCAGTCGCCAGAACCGGGGTTGGCAGAGAAGTATTTCTCGAACTTGCCGGTCTCGCCATCCATCTGCTTTGCTTCGGCCATCGGCTCCCGCTTGACCGTGATGTTTGGCCACTGGGTCGCGTAATCGGCATTGATTTTCAGCCACTTGTCGAGGCCCGGCTCGGTATCGGGCTTAATGGCTTCAGCCGGACATTCCGGTTCGCAGACGCCGCAATCGATGCACTCGTCGGGATGGATGACCAGGAAATTCTCGCCCTCGTAAAAGCAGTCTACCGGGCAGACTTCAACGCAATCGGTGTATTTGCAACGTACGCAATTGTCGGTCACGACGTAGGTCATGATGAACTCCAGGATTTTTCAAGTTTTCCGGGGACGCACGACCTGGAACGTCGCGCCTTTCCATCGGGTACCGGCAACCTGCCTCGTCCCGGAGGCAAGTAAACCGGCTGTCTCAGCGGGTTGCTCGTCAGGTATCGGCTTTGTCGGCAGATTTCAAGATTAAACAGTCTCTAAATCTCAAGCCTGCCGGCATCGTATTCTATTCGTCGTCCGCCATCAGCCGGTCGATCTCGCGGCGCTGGCGCTTCGTCGGGCGCCCGGCGCCGGGGTCGCGCAGCGCTTGTTCGAACAGGGTCAGCTTCTTCGTTTCATCCGGTGGCGGCGTGATGTCCTCATACAGCAGCTTGGCTTCCTCGAAAGGACCTCGCCTCTCCCCGGGCAGTCTGACAACGAGAACTATGTCCCGTCGTTCCAGCGACAGTTCGATCTTGTCGCCGGGCCTGACGCCATGGCTCGGCTGGATGATGCGCTCGCCATTGATCCGTACGTTGCCCTTAAGCACGTAGGTCTGCGCCAGCGAGCGGGATTTTATCATGCGGGCGAAAAACAGCCACTTGTCGATGCGCTGTCGCGAACCGCTTGAGACCTGTCTTTCGTCCACCATGGCTTACTTCTTCATCTGCTCCTTGAGCGCGGCCAGCTTTGCGAAGGGCGAATCCGGATCCATCGGCTTTTCCTTGCGAGGTGGCTTCGCCTCGAAGCGTGTCGGCTGAGCCGCCGGGCGATTGTTTCGATCGTTGCGCTCTCCACCACGGTCATTGCGCTCATTGCGCTCGCCGCCGCGATGATCGGGACGCTTGCCCTGCTGCTGCGGCGGACGACCGCCGCCGCCGTCCTTGCCACCGCGCGGCCCGCCGCGATTGTCGCGTGCTTCGCGATTGCCTTCGCCCTGCGGCTGGTCGCCGGATGGGCGACGATTGGTGTTTGGCTGCGCATTGGCCTGATCCTGGCCAGCGCGTGGACCCTGTTGACCACGGCGCTCGCCCTGGCGCGGAGCCGGACGCTGGTTGTCGTTGCGGCCACCCAGCCGCCACAGCAATACCGGCTTCGGCGGCTCGGCAGCGACCGCGTCGACTGGAGCGCCTTCGGCCGCAGCTTTTGACGGAGCCACATCGGTAACGGCAGCCTCTGCTGCGCTTTCAGGCGCAACGTCTTTGGCGGCTTCCGGCTCGGCAACAGGAGCATCTTCCGAAACCGCTGCGGACACTTCCGCGACTGTTTCCGCGACGGCCTCTGACTGGGTCGCCACGGCAGCTTCGGCTTCAGCTGTCTCTGGGTGCGGCGTAGAGGATCCGTCGACTGGTGCCAATACGTTTGTCGCAGCGACTGGCGTAGCGTCCTGCTTGCTGAGGTGAATTGCAGCTTCTTCGGCCGGCACGGCATCGGCGCGATAGCCGAGGCCCTTCAGGATCTCTTCCATATCGTCGAGCGTAGCACCAAGAATGGACAGCATCGCCGTCGTCGTTGTGAAGCGCCGGCCATCATAGGCACCGTCCGGACGGGAAGGCTGGCCGGGCTTCCACTGCAGCAGCGGCCGGATAAGATCGGCAAGGCGCTCGAGAATGTCGATGCGCACGGCACGCTTGCCAAGGAAACGGAAGCCGGCGAGCTTGTAGAAGGTGCGCTCATAGGTCGAATCCGTGACCACGGATGTGCGGCCGGCAGCCAGGACCGGGATGAGATCGCCATAGCCCGGCTTGTCGATGCCGTCGTTTTTCAGCGCCCAGAGCAGGGTGATGAGCTCAGCCGGAGCCGGCTTCAGCAATGCTGGAACGAAAATATGATAGGCGCCGAAGCGGATGCCATAGCGGCGCATCGAGGCGCGCGCATCCTGGTCCAGCGACTTCACTTCTTCCGTGACATCGCGGCGGAACAGCACGCCGAGGTTCTCGACGACCTGGAAAGCCAGACCCTTGGCAAGGCCTTGCAGGTCTTCAGCGCGAGAGAGGTCGTCGAGCGGCTTCAGCACCGTCGAAATGTGATGATTGACGAAGCGCTCGATGCGGGCGGCAACATGTTCGCGCGCATGGCCGGTCAGCTGCTCGTCGGCAAGCAGGATGACGCGTGGGCGCATGATATGGTCGCTGCCGGTAAGCCGCGCCACGGGGTCGCCGAGCCAGCGCACCGAACCATCGGAGCCGATCGCCAGATCGCCGTTGCCTGCCGCATGAATGCGGGCAGCGCGCGCCTCGAATTCCAGACCCAGCGCTTTGAGCGACGCGTTCTGCACGGCTTTGGCGTCGGGACCGTCAGTCCCGCCGATAGGAGAGAACCGGAACCCGGTCAACTGCCCGACATGATGCCCTTCGACGAAGACATCTCCATTTACACTGATTTCAGCTTCCAGCATTGCATTCTCTCTCAGGCGCTTCATGAGCACAGATGTCCTGCGATCAACAAAGCGGTTCGTCAACCTTTCATGTAACGCGTCGGACAATCGATCTTCGATTTCCCGCGTCTTTTCTTGCCAGTGTGTCGGATCGGCAAGCCAACCGGGCCGATTCGAAACATAGGTCCAAGTTCTTATCTGCGCGATTCGCGCCGAAAGCGTGTCTATCTCGCCATCGGTCCGGTCGGCGCGCCGGACTTGCTCGGCCATGAAATCCTCGTTCACCGTGCCATGTTGCACGAGATCGGAAAACAGGGACGAAATCAAATCGGCATGTTGGGCCGGTGTGATACGCCGATAATCCGGCAATGCACAGGCTTCCCATAATTTTTCTACATTCGCCCGGCCGACGGCGAGGCGCGCAACCTCCGGATAACCGGTCAGTTGCTCCAAAGCCTGCTGGTCGACGGAAGGCAACGAACGTGTCAGCCCATGGATGCGCGGCGGCGCATCGAGGCTGAGCTTCAGCGCGGCGACGGAGGAAAAGTCGAGATCCTTCGTGCGCCATTGCAACACTTTGACGTTGTCGAACTGGTGGCTCTCGATGCGGCGAACGAGATCGGCATCGAAGGGATCGACCTGGCCGGTAACACCGAACGTCCCGTCGCGCAGATGGCGACCGGCACGGCCGGCAATCTGCCCGAGTTCACCAGGATTGAGATGACGGAACTGGTAGCCATCGAATTTCCTGTCCTGGGCAAACGCGACGTGATCGACATCAAGATTGAGGCCCATGCCGATGGCATCGGTAGCGACGAGGTATTCGACATCGCCGTTCTGGTAAAGCTCGACCTGGGCATTGCGCGTGCGTGGGCTTAGGGCACCGAGGACCACGGCCGCCCCGCCGCGCTGGCGACGGATCAGTTCGGCAATGGCGTAGACCTCATCCGCTGAAAACGCGACGATGGCGCTACGCTGCGGCAGCCGGGTAATCTTCTTCTGGCCGGCATAGGCAAGATGGGAAAGCCTTGGCCGCTCGACAACGGTAATTCCCGGCAACAGATGCTCCAGGATCGGCCGCATGGTGCCCGCGCCGAGAAGCAATGTCTCGTCGCGGCCGCGCAGATGCAGGATACGATCAGTGAAGATATGACCGCGCTCGAGATCGCCGGCGAGTTGCACCTCGTCGATGGCAACGAAAGAGGCCCGCGTCTCGCGCGGCATCGCCTCGACAGTGCAGACGGAGTAACAGGCGTTAGGCGGGGCGATCTTTTCTTCGCCGGTAAACAGCGCAACGTTCTTGATACCGACTTTCTCGACAAGCCGCGTGTAGACCTCGCGCGCCAGAAGCCGCAGCGGAAGGCCGATCATGCCATTGCCGTGCGCGACCATGCGCTCGATGGCGTAATGGGTCTTGCCGGTATTTGTCGGTCCGAGCACCGCGGTTACACCGCGACCGCTCAAAATCATGGGCTGCGAAGTCAGGGTCATTGGTCCATGCGAAGATGAGGCGCAGCAGCCTTCAGGGTCAGGAACGCTTGTTGTAAGCTTCCCCACAGATGACCAGCCTAGGTGGCAAAGGCAAGGCCCGGAAGGCAAAACAATTTTTTAGACACCCGGATAATACTGGTCATTTGCCACAGACGGGAAGCAAAGTGGCCTCGGACGACCTGCGGGAGCGGTTTGGAACGCCCCCGGAACAAAGAGGCTACGAATCGCTGACTCGCCCGGATTCATGATCCGTTCACGCCTAGATATCGTCACTACGCCGGCCAAAAGCACCAGATGATGAATCGTCGTCGGCGCCGACGTGACAGCATCTTCAGGGCGAGAGCAGCATCCAGCCATGAAAAACCGCTGAGCCGGCTATAAAATCTCCCCAATAAGCCATTGTCCCAAATAATCGAGATAGTTGGCGGGAACAACTTTATGTGAGCCGCGTTTATGGCATCAGCAAACAAATGCTTTCGAAGTGAAGGGAACTGACCATGCTCGGCACGATACTGCTCGTCGTACTCGTATTGCTCCTGGTGGGCGCACTGCCAAACTGGGGCTACAGCAGCAGCTGGGGTTATGGTCCTTCTGGTGGCCTTGGTCTCATCGTCGTCATCATTCTGGTTCTCGTCCTGATGGGGCGGATTTAATTCGTAATTTGTGCTAGACCAATATGGTCTATTATCTAGGGAGCAAGACATGAAAAAACTGATTATCGCAGTTGCACTCATCGGCACACTCGCATCGTGCACGCCGGAAGAGCGCGGCACAGCCATTGGTGCAGGCACCGGTGCCGTCATCGGTGGTGCCGTCACCAATAGCTGGGGCGGTGCTGCTGTCGGCGCCGTTGCAGGCGGCCTCGTCGGTAACCTGATCGGCCACTCGGAACGTCGTGGCTACTGCATCTATCGCGACCGTTATGGCCAGCGCTACGAAGCACGTTGCCGCTAAGCTTCGGCATGAAGTTGGAATTGGGCGCTTCGGCGCCCTTTTTCATGCCGTCAACACACTGTTGACGATGACGTGAACTTCAACCCCTTTCAATTCGGTGTTGCTGTACCGATATTGATGGAACGCGAGCAATATTGTTTGAGCCGGGCTACCGGGTGCTCGCCGAAAGGATCGACTTTTCCATGGTTGAACTCGTCACATATATCGCTGCTTTGGGTGTCATCGCTGCCGCTGCCGTTACCTCGACCGTTGCCGTGCGGGCGGCCCAGCGCAAGGAGCAAAGCCGGGTGCTCGTGCCTGTTCGCTCGCGCCCGCGGAATGCACGCCGCTAGCTCGCCACTTCATAGACGAAGATAAATCCGTCAGACGAAAAGCTGGCCGCCATTTGCCGTGATCGTGGAGCCGGTGATGAACCCGGCGTCATCGGCAACGAGGAATACGACGCAACGGGCAACTTCTTCCGGCTCCCCCAGCCTGCCAACCGGAATTTGCGGCAGGATATAACCGTTCATTACCTTTTCCGGCACCGACAGCACCATCTCCGTGCCGATATAGCCAGGGCAGATCGCATTGACGGTAATGTTCTTGGCAGCGCCTTCTTGCGCCAGCGCCTTGGTAAAGCCGATATCCCCCGCCTTTGCGGCCGAATAGTTGGCTTGGCCCATCTGGCCTTTCTGGCCATTGATCGACGAGATATTGACGACCCGCCCAAAATTTCTCTCCCGCATGCCCGCCCACACATGGTGCGTCATGTTGAAAAGACCGTTCAGGTTCGTATTCACCACCTCATGCCACTGCTGCGGCGTCATCTTGTGGAACATCGCATCGCGGGTGATGCCGGCGTTGTTGACCAGGATCTCCACCGGGCCGACGTCAGCCTCGACCTGGGCAATGCCCTTGCCGCAAGCCTCGTAGTCCGTGACGTCCCAGCGATAGACGGCAATGCCCGTCACGCTGTTAAAGGCTTCGGCTCTTTCATCGTTGCCGGCATAGGTCGCGACGACCCGATAGCCGGCATTGTGCAACGCCATGGAAATGGCGGCGCCGATGCCGCGGGTGCCCCCGGTGATGAGTGCTACTCTGCTCATAGTCCGTTCCCCAGTGCCGCTGCCTACCACGCAGCCCGCAGACCCCATGGCAGACTGTTTAAAACGCCTCGATACACATGGCTACCCCCATGCCGCCGCCAATACACAGGGTCGCAAGACCCTTACGTGCACCGCGCCGCTTCATCTCGAACAACAAAGTGGTCAGAATACGGGCGCCCGATGCGCCAATCGGGTGACCGATGGCAATCGCCCCGCCGTTGACATTGACGATGGCGGGATCGAAGCCCAGTTCGCGGCTGATCGCGCAGGCCTGTGCCGCGAAGGCCTCGTTGGCCTCCACGAGGTCGAGGTCGCCAACCGTCCAGCCAGCTTTTTCCAGCGCCTTCCGCGAGGCCGGAATGGGGCCGGTGCCCATGATTTGCGGATCCACGCCCGCGGTTGCCCAGGAAACGATCCGGCCCAGTGGACGGATTCCACGACGTTCGGCTTCCCCCTCGCTCATCAGCACCGTTGCGGCAGCACCGTCGTTTAGCCCGGATGCGTTGCCGGCGGTAACCGTCCCCTCTTTGTCGAACACAGGACGGAGCCGCGCCATGCCCTCCAGCGTCGATCCGTGGCGGATGTACTCGTCGCTATCGACGGTCACGTCGCCCTTACGGCCGGCGATTGTGAAGGCCACGATCTCATCCCTGAAACGTCCGGCCTGCTGGGCTGCCTCGGCCTTGTTCTGGGAAGCGACGGCAAAGGTATCCTGGTCATCGCGGGACAGCTCAAACTGCTTGGCGACGTTTTCGGCGGTGATACCCATGTGATAGCCGTAGAATGCGTCGGTCAGGCCATCCTTGATCATCGTATCGACCATGGTCATGTCGCCCATCTTGGTGCCCGCGCGCAGGTGGGCCGCGTGCGGCGCCATCGACATGGACTCCTGGCCGCCGGCCACGATAATTTTCGCATCGCCAAGCGCAATCTGCTGCATGCCAAGCGCCACGGCCCGCAGGCCCGAGCCGCAAAGCTGGTTCACGCTCCAGGCCGTCGCCTCCTGCGGCACGCCCGCCTTCATCGCAGCCTGGCGCGCCGGGTTCTGGCCCTGCGCTGCCTGCAGCACCTGGCCGAGGATAACCTCGTCCACCTCGGCAGCCTCGATGCCGGCGCGCTCCAGAGCCCCCCGGATCGCCGTTGCTCCCAGTTCGTGGGCCGGGATCGCTGCAAAAGCCCCGTTAAAGGCGCCCACTGCGGTGCGCGCGGCACTGGCGATGACGATGGATGGTTGGCTCATGAAAATCCTCCTCGAGAGCTGGCTCGGCCGGCGAAAACTGTCAAAGGCGGGCTCCCGAGTCAAACACGAAGATTTCAACCCTGCATGTTTTGTTTCGACATGCTGATGGACCGAAAAACCAACCTGCGGAAAGGGATTGCCGCAGCGCACAAACTGATTGTCACCGGCCTTCCTTTCCGTCTACACTCTTTGGTGGAGGAGTATCCATACAATCAGACGGGGTTAGGAGACTGATAATGGCAAAAAACGAGGGCCAGGTCGTAATAAAGAAATACGCCAATCGCCGCCTCTACAACACAGGAACCAGCACCTACGTGACACTGGAAGACCTGGCGGAGATGGTGAAACGGGGGGAGGAGTTTACAGTTCAGGATGCCAAGAGCGGCGATGACATCACGCATGCGGTATTGACGCAGATCATCTTCGAGCAGGAATCGAAGACCAATAATACCCTGATGCCGATTTCATTCCTGCGACAGCTGATCGGCTTTTACGGCGATCAGATGCAGATGGTCGTGCCGAGCTTTCTCGAGCATTCGATGAAGTCCTTTACTGAGCAGCAAGTCCAGATGCGCGAGCAGATGAGCAGCGCTTTTGGCGAAACGCCGCTCGCCAAGAATTTCTCGCTGCCGATCAAGATGGTCGAGGAACAGGTGCGCCGCAACACGGACATGTTTCAGCAGGCCATGGAGATGTTTGCGCCCTTCATGAAGTCACCGCCGAAGGAAACCCGCAAGGCCGAAGCCCGTGACATCGACGAGTTGAAGGAGCAGATGAAGGCGCTGCAGGCAAAGCTCGACAGCTTGTGAGAGACGACTGAAGCAATTGCCCAAGGGCCGCAGCCAAGGCTGCGGTCATCGTCAAAGGCCGATGGAGACATCCCGGCCGGCCGTGCGGATCGAGACGGCAAAGCCGCCGATAACGTCGATAAAGGCGGTGGTCATCAGGATGAAAAATATCTGCGTCGCCGCGTCGCGCACCAGCAGGAATTCCACCAGGAAAGCGATGAAAACCAGCATCGACAGCATGTGATTGGCGAGCGAGCCGACATTGCGGGTGGATTTAAGGATCTCGAAGAACAGCAGCGCCAGCGCGATGACGATGAAAAGATCGCCGAGCGCCATCTTCCAGGTTGCTCCCGACAGCATCGACAACATGATTAGGTCGTTGCCGAGAGCCGCAATGCCGCCACCGCCCATCAGCCCGACCATGGCGAGATTGTAGAGCACGAACGGGATAACCATCAGCGGGAAAGCGGCAATCATGATCGACTAACTCCATCGTGGACGAACGGCCGCACAGCCATAGCGCAAGTCGCATCGCTTTTAAACCTGGGCGAGAAAAGCAAAAAGGCCGGCCAAAGGCCAGCCTCAATACCGATATTGCAACCGCAAGAAATTATGCGGATTCTTTTGGAGTCAGAACCTGGCGGCCGCGGTACATGCCGGTCTTCAGGTCGATGTGATGCGGGCGGCGCAGTTCGCCGGAGTTCTTGTCTTCGACGTATGTCGAAGTCTTGAGCGCATCAGCCGAACGGCGCATGCCGCGCTTGGACGGGCTTGTTTTTCTCTTCGGTACAGCCATTTTCTCATACTCCACTGTGCGGGATAGACATGACAACGGCCAGCCAGGCGGCCGAAACGACATGCAATCGATTTCGGAATTTTGGCGCGCTTATACATCGGGGTTGGGCCTTTGACCAGTCCCTAGCCGCATTTTTTGCGGCAACGGCTGATTCAGGCATCAAGCCTCGTCTTCAGCGACGATCCAGGTTTCTTCCAGCGCCGCCGTCTGCCACTTCTGCCAGGCCGGATGGGCTTTCATGACCGCCATATAGCTCAATGTATCTTCAGCGACAACCAGGTCATAGGCTTCGAAGCGATTGACGACCGGCGCGAACATCGCATCGGCGGCCGAAAAGGCGCCAAACAGGAACGGCCCGCCCGACAGCGCCCGCATCTCGCGCCAGATCGTTTCGATCCGCGCCACGTCGACTGCCACGTCATGGGGCTGATCGAGCAACCGGCGCCTGGGCCGGCGGAAGTTCATCGGGCAGGCGTTGCGCAGACCCCGAAAGCCGGAGATCATCTCCATGGAGATCGACCGCGCCTGCGCCCTGAGAGCTGGGTCCGCCGGCCAGAGACCCGCTTGCGGAAACAATTCGGCGACGTATTCGATGATGGCCAGCGATTCCCAGACCCTGAGGCTCCCGTGGTGCAGCACCGGAACCCGCGCCGTCGGGGAGATCTCGCGGAAGCGCGGATTGCCTGCCGGAAAATCGAAGGGAACGAGCACTTCCTCGAAAGGCACGCCGCACCCCTGCATCGCCAGCCATGGCCGGAAGGACCAGGACGAATAGTTCTTGTTGGCGATGTAGAGGGTGAGCTTGTCCATGGTGCCATCCTGTCTCAGGGCTTGAAGTTAAAGACCAACAATTCTTCGAAATGGTTCATGTCATCGAACGCGCAGAATGCCGGCGGCCTCAACTCGAGGATCGGGCAGCGTTCGAGAACGTCGCTGGCGACCTCGTCGAGCAACTGCTGCCAGCGCGGCAGGGCTTCGTCAGACAGGCGCTCGATGACATAGGCGAAAGTGATGTGAAATGCGTAGCTATCGTGGTCCGGATGACGATAGCCAAGGAGGTCGGCAAAGGCATCGCGCCACCCCCGCATGATGCGTCGATCCTCTGCCGTCGCGCCGTCGACCAGCAGCCCGGCCGGCCGGGCTCGGGTGACGCTGACCTTGAAAGGATCGCGCATCGAAAAGGCCTTCAGCCGCTCACCCATGACCTCGGTCATCTCGTCGATCGGCATGTCGGTCGGTAGGTCCGCCGGCCAGAATTGCCGGTCACGGCGATGTTCGATGATGCCCTGGAAGAGCGTCATGTGCAGGCTGGACATCGCCGTGAAGGTGAATTGTCCGGCTTCCGGCATGGCGAGATATTTGGCGCGCGCGTCGATCAGCGCCTGCTGGGTCTCGGATCCCTCGACGACATGGCAGACGATCGTATTGCCCGGTTCATACTGGAATGTCCCGGAGAGATCAAAGCGCCGCCCCAGATGCACGGAAGGCTCGGGATGGCGGCTCTTGGAATAGAACAGCAGGTCGGGTGACAGGTTTGCGGCGTTCATCGGGGCATCCGTATGTTGATGGAGACAATCCGCCCCTTAAGTCACTCGCAAGAATGGCAGATGACAACAGTCTGTCGAGCCACAAGTTATGATGTCAGTCATAAAGGCATTTGATGTAATCGCCGGCGCCCTGTGCACGTCGCTGGATCAGCGCGGCCAGTTGCCTGAGGCCACGGCCAGGCTTGCTGGCAACCCGCTCGATCGGATTTGGCAGCGACACAGCAAGCAGTGCCGCCTGCCGGGCAGTCAATCGTGAGGCCGGCACCTTGAAATGGTGCTGGGCGGCGGCCTCGATGCCATAGATGCCAGGCCCCCATTCGGCGACATTCAGGTAATTCTCCATCATCCGCCGCTTCGACCAGACGATGGAAGCCGTGACTGCCAGCGGCAGCTCCAGGGTCTTGCGCACGAACGACCGTCCGTTCCAGAGAAACAGGTTCTTCACCGTCTGCATCGGAATGGTGCTGCCGCCGCGGGTTGATTGGCCGTGCAGCGTATCTGCCACCAGCATCCCCATTTCACTCCAGTCGACGCCCCCATGGGAGCAGAACTGCCCATCTTCCGAGACCATCACCGATTTTACCAGCACCGGCGAGATCTGCTCGAAAGACACCCAGCGGCGATCGTAACCGCGCAACAGCACGACATCGCGCAGCATCAGGTTCGAGACAGGATGGACGAAGGGCAGGACGTAAAAAAAGATCAGCACATAGGGCAGCAGCAGAAGACCGAGGAGGCCGATGACGACGCGCTGCCAGATGGGACGGCCGAAAAACCAGGCCAGCCTGTCCCGTTCTTCAGGCACCTCGTCCTGCTCGTCGTTCTGCGTCGATATGTCCAATTCCGAACGCCCGTCCTCGCCTCTACCTCAACGTCATACCGCCTGCTTCCGGCAATGGCCAGAGTGGGGCTGACAGGCAAAAGATCTCTCCCGACAATTTCGTTGCGAGTATCCGGCACTCATGGCAAACAGCGGCAATGGATAGCACGACCACCCTCTTCGAACAGCGTCTCAAGGCCAGCGCCCTCAAGGTGGAGGCGATGCTGGCAGCGCTCATCGACGATACGCCTCTTGCAGACGAGATCGACCGGCCATCAGGGCTGATGGCCGCAATGCGCCACGGCGTACTCAACGGCGGCAAGCGCCTTCGCCCATTCCTGGTGCTCGAGACGACAGCGCTGCTTGGCGGCGATCCGGACGCGGCACTGCGCATCGGCGCCGCCCTTGAAGCCGTCCATTGCTACTCGCTAGTACACGACGACTTGCCGGCGATGGACAATGACGACGTCAGGCGCGGCAAACCGACCGTGCATATCGCCTTCGACGAAGCGACAGCCATTCTCGCCGGTGACAGTCTGCTGACCTACGCCTTCGATATCGTCGCCGCACCCGAGACGACGTTACCTGCGGCCCGGAAGATCGACCTCGTCCTTGCCCTTTCACGGGCTGCCGGCATCGGCGGCATGGCCGGTGGACAGGCGCTGGACCTTGCCGCAGAAAAACAGGCGCCCGGCGAACAGGGCATCAAGACACTGCAGGCCATGAAGACCGGCGCCCTGATCCGCTTTGCCTGCGAAGCCGGTGCCATTATTTCCGGTGCCTCGACAGACGACAGGCAGCGGTTGCGGACTTTCGGTGAAAAGATCGGCCTCGCCTTCCAGCTGGCCGACGATCTGCTCGACCTCACCGCCGATGCAGAAACCATGGGAAAGGCCACCGGCAAGGACGCCGGCCGTGGCAAGGGAACGCTGGTGGCGCTGCATGGCATCGCTTGGGGCGAGGAATATCTGGCACGTCAGGTCCAGGAAGCTGCAGGCTTGCTGGAACCCTACGGAGACAAGGCCGCCGTCCTCGCCGAAGCCGCCCGTTTTATTGCCAGCCGCAAGAGCTGAACCCAGTCATTAGGCAACGGACCGCGATTTGCATTGCAAATCGAGACGCCTGACTTTCGAAACCGGGAGCATGACCGCATGCATGAAGCGTTTGCCTACCTTCCCCAGATCCTGCCTGCCTATGCGGCCTATCTGGTGGCTGCCGCGAGCCCGGGGCCGGCAATCATGGCCATTATTTCGACCTCGATGACTCAAGGCCGCAAGGCCGGCATGATGATCGCCCTTGGTATCTTCGGTGGTTCGATGACCTGGGCGTGCGCCGCCGCGCTTGGTCTTGCGACCCTGCTCCAGACCTACGCCACGGCGCTGGAGATCCTGAAGATCCTGGGCGGTCTGTATTTGCTGTATCTTGCCTATAAGGCATTTCGCGCCATGCGCTCCTCAATCGAAATGCCGCCCGCCGGCACGGTCAGGCGGGATAGCGCCCGATCACTGCTGCTGCGCGGTTACGGCATCCACGTCACAAATCCCAAGGCGATCTTCGCTTGGCTGGCCATTATCACCTTGGGCATGCCGCAGGGAGCGCCGACCTCGGTGGCGGCGCTGATTATCGGCGGCTGCATGATCATGGGGTTCACGACCTTCATGAGCTATGCAGTGATATTCTCAACGCCGCATGCTCTGAAAGTCTACAAAAGTCTTCGACGCTGGATCGAGGGCGCGATGGCGACCTTCTATTGCCTTGCCGGGCTGAAGCTGCTGGCCAGCCGTATTTGAGGCTGACGCCGCTGGCGCTATTCTGCGGCCAGGGTTTTCTGGCCAAAGCGCTTTTCGATGTATTCCGCAACCAGCGCCTCGAAATCGGATGCGATGTTCGGGCCACGCAGCGTCATCGCCTTCTGTCCATCGATGAAGACGGGAGCGGCAGGACTTTCGCCGGTGCCGGGAAGCGAGATACCGATATCGGCATGCTTGCTTTCGCCGGGACCGTTGACGATGCAGCCCATGACCGCGACGTTGAGCGCTTCGACGCCCGGATATTTCTCGCGCCAGACCGGCATGTTCTTGCGCAGGTCGTTCTGAATGTTCTGCGCCAGTTCCTGGAAAACCGTCGACGTCGTGCGACCGCAGCCCGGACAGGCGGCAACAACGGGCACGAACTGGCGGAAACCCATGACCTGCAGCAGTTCCTGCGCCACCTGGACTTCGCGCGTCCGATCGCCATTCGGCTCCGGCGTCAGTGACACGCGGATGGTGTCGCCGATGCCGTGCTGCAGGACGTAGCCCATGGCAGCCGACGAGGCGACGATGCCCTTGCTGCCCATGCCGGCTTCTGTGAGACCGAGATGCAGTGCGTGGTCGGAGCGCTCGGAGAGCATTGAATAGACAGCAATCAGATCCTGAACCTGGCTGACCTTGGCCGAAAGAATAATCCGATTGCGCGGCAGGCCGATCTCCTCGGCAAGCTGCGCTGAAATCAGCGCCGACTGCACGATCGCTTCGCGCGTCACCTGCCGTGCCGATAGCGGGAAGCCTTCGGCCTGGTTCTTGTCCATCAGTGCGGTGAGAAGATCCTGATCCAGCGATCCCCAGTTGACGCCGATACGGACAGGCTTGGAATAGCGGATCGCCATCTCGACGATCTCGGCGAACTGCTTGTCCTTCTTGTCCTTGAAGCCGACATTGCCAGGATTGATCCGGTACTTGGCCAGCGCCTCGGCGCAATCCGGATGATCGGCCAGCAATTTGTGGCCGATATAGTGAAAATCGCCGATCAGCGGCACATCGAGCCCGAGGCGCAGCAGACGATCGCGAATGCGCGGCACTGCGGCCGCACTTTCGTCGCGGTCGACGGTGATCCGCACCATCTCCGAACCCGCCTTGAAGAGCGCTGCCACTTGCGCCACCGTGCCGTCGATATCAGCGGTATCGGTGTTGGTCATCGACTGCACGACGACGGGCGCGCCGCCGCCGACAATGACGCCGCCGACATCGACGGCAACGCTGGCGCGACGGGGTTTCGGATCGAATTCGGTCGGTGAAGACATGAAAAGCTCGTGTTGGCTCAAGGATAATAGGGCTTTCAGGTGGAGTACCGCGTCCGCCTTGTCAACCATATAAGGTATCACATTTCCCGGCTTACGCCTCAATGGCCGGACTGCTCTCCATTGTCGGCATAGCGGGCAAGGCCGGAAAACGCGAGCACGATGAGCAGCAGCAGCGGCAACATCATGAAGACCGCCGAAAAGCCGATATGCTCGGCGGCAAAGCCGATTGCCGAGGGCGCTACCAGCATGCCGGAATAGCCGAGCGTCGTGACCACTGAAATGCCGATGCCAGGCTGCAAGCCGGGAATGTTGCCGCCAGCCGAAAAGGCAATCGGCACCATGTTGGAAATACCGACGCCGCAAAGCGCGAAGCCGAGGATCGCCAGTCCGGCATTCGGCGACAGGGCGGCTATCAGCATGCCGACGATGGCAATCACCGTGCTCACCCGCAGCGTGTTAACGGCGCCGAACCTGTCGCGCACCGCGTCGCCGGCAAAGCGCATGATGGACATGGTCAGCGAGAATGCGGCGAAGGCAAAGCCGGACAGCGTTGGCGTGGCAGCGAATTCCTGGCGAAGATAAAGCGCCCCCCAATCGAGAACGGCGCCCTCGGGAACCATGCAGAAGAGCGCGATCACCCCCAGCAGCCATGGCAGCGGCGTCATCGGCAACTTTGCCTTTTGCTTGACTTCGCCTGGATGCGGCTGATCGCTGAAGATGATCGGCCACGCTGCCACCAGGAAGAGGATGGCGAGACCAGTCGCCACCTCCGCATGCGCAAGCACACCCCAATGGCCGATGAGATAGCCACCGATGCCTGAACCGATGAGGCCGCCAAGGCTCCAGAAGGCATGGCAGGACGACATGATGGCACGGCGCATGGATTTTTCCACCACGACAGCATTCGCATTCATCGCCACGTCCATGGCGCCAACGAACCCGCCGAACAGAAAGAGAGCGATGGCGCCCGTCCAGACATCGGGAACCAGCGACAGGATGATCAGCATCGGCAGAAGCAGGACCGCCGTGACCTTGGCGACGAACTTCGAACCGCGTCCGGCGATCTGGGCACCCGCCACCGGCATCATCACCAGAGACCCGATGCCGAAGAACAGGATCATCAGTCCGAGTTCGAACTTGCTCAGTTGCAGGCGTTCGGCAAATTCCGGAATTTTCGGCGCCCAGCATCCGACGACAAAGCCGTTCAACAGGAACAACAACGATACAGCCACGCGCGTCCGTGTCAGCCAAGGCGTCTTTGCGCCACTCAAAATTTCAGTCGTCTCCACCGATTCTCTCCCCAGCAAATCAGCCCCCACCCTATTTAAATCGATTGAATTCGCAAGCGCTGATCGCCTGTGGCAAATTCACGTTTGATCTCGCGGCGTAACCGGAAGCAATTTGCTCGTTTGATCCAGATTTAGTTGCCAATGAAAAAGGCGACCCCTGCGGGCCGCCTTTGTATCGATTGCAATGCATCTATCAGGATCAGGCCTTGTAGACGACCAGCAGGTCCTTGGCGTCGATCTGGTCGCCGGCATTGACCAGCACTTCGGCAATGGTGCCATCGGCTTCGGCGTGCAGCGCCGTCTCCATCTTCATCGCCTCGATCGAAACGAGGACGTCACCAGCCTTGATCGCCTGTCCCGCCGTCACGAAGACGCGCGAGATGACGCCTGGCATCGGCGCGCCGACCTGAGTGGCATTGCCTGTTTCGGCCTTGCGGCGCACCGCTCCGCCGGCGGCGCCATGCACGCGGTCAGGCACCTTGATATGACGTGGCTGACCGTTGAGCTCGAAGAATACAGTGACCATGCCCTTCTCGTCGGTACCGGTCATCGCCTGGTTGAGAATAACAAGGGTCTTGCCCTTCTCGATCTCGGCAAACAGCTCTTCGCCTTCGGGAAGGCCATAGAAATAAGCGGGCGTCGGAAGGGCCGAAACCGGACCGTAAGTGTCATGCGCCAGCGCGAAATCGGTGAAGACCTTCGGGTACATCAGGTACGAGGCAAACTCGAAATCATTGACCTTGCGCTCGATCTTGGTCTCGATCGCCGCACGCTCGGCATCGAGGTCGGCCGCTTCCAGCAGGGAGCCGGGGCGAACTGTGTAGGGCTTTTCGCCCTTCAGCGCCTTCTTCTGCAACGCCTCCGGCCAGCCGCCGGGCGGCTGTCCGAGATCGCCCTTCAGCATCGAGACGACCGATTCCGGAAACGAAACATCCTTGGCCGGGTTGATCACGTCGGCAACGGTCAGGTCTTGACTGACCATCAGCAGCGCCATGTCGCCAACCACCTTGGAGGACGGCGTCACCTTGACGATATCGCCGAACATCTGGTTGACGTCGGCATAGGTCTGGGCGACCTGATGCCAGCGGCTTTCCAGACCTAGCGAGCGCGCCTGTTCCTTGAGATTGGTGAACTGGCCGCCCGGCATCTCGTGCAGGTAGACCTCCGAGGCCGGCCCCTTCAGGTCGCTCTCGAATGCCGAGTACTGATGGCGCACCGCCTCCCAATAGAAAGATATACGGCGGATCCATTCGGGATCGAGACCAGGATCACGCTCGGAACCGCGCAGCGCTTCGACGATGGAGCCAAGGCACGGCTGCGAGGTATTGCCCGACAGCGCATCCATGGCCGCATCGATAGCATCGACCCCCGCATCGACGGCCGCCAGCACCGTTGCGGCGGCGATACCCGACGTGTCGTGCGTGTGGAAATGGATCGGCAGGCTGGTGGCCTCGCGCAACGCCTTGAACAGCACCGTGGCCGCCGCAGGCTTCAAGAGGCCCGCCATGTCCTTCAGCGCAATGATATGAGCGCCGGCCTTTTCCAGCTCGACGGCTAGATCCGCGTAATATTTCAGATCGTATTTCGGCCGTGCGGAATTCAGGATATCGCCGGTGTAGCAGATCGCCGCTTCGCAGAGCTTGTTCTCTTCGATGATCGCGTCCATGGAGACGCGCATGTTCTCCACCCAGTTCAGGCAGTCGAAAACGCGGAACAAGTCGATGCCGCCCTTGGCCGCCTGGCGAACAAAGTATTTGACGACATTGTCCGGATAGTTCTTGTAGCCGACCCCGTTGGCGCCGCGCAGAAGCATCTGCAGCAGCAGGTTCGGCGCGCGCTCGCGGACCGAAGCCAGCCGTTCCCAGGGATCCTCGGTCAGGAAGCGCATCGACACGTCGAATGTGGCGCCGCCCCAGCATTCTAGCGAAAGCAGTTCCGGCAGCGCCCGGGCGTAGGTGCCGGCCACCTGCGCGATGTCGAAGGTCCGCATGCGGGTGGCGAGCAGCGACTGGTGACCGTCGCGCATTGTGGTGTCGGTGACCAACACGCGCTTTTCGTTGCGCATCCATTCGCCGAACTTCTTCGGACCGAGCTGGTCCAGCCTCTGCTTGGTGCCGTCAGGGATCTTGGCGTCGATATAGGGGAGGACAGGCTTGGCGATATTGTCGGACGGCGCGGGACGGCCACGCGCTTCGGGGTGTCCGTTGACGGTGACATCAGCCAGATAAGTAAGAAGCTTGGTGGCGCGGTCCTGACGCTTGACCTGCTGGAACAACTCCGGCGTCGTGTCGATGAAACGCGTCGTGTACGTATTGTCGCGGAATTTAGGGTGGGTGATGATGGCTTCGAGGAAGGTCAGGTTGGTCGCAACGCCGCGAATACGGAATTCGCGAAGAGCGCGATCCATGCGCGCGATGGCCTCATCCGGCGAGGGCGCCCAGGCGGTCACCTTTTCCAGCAGCGGATCGTAGAAGCGGGTCACGACGCCGCCGGCATAGGCAGTGCCGCCGTCGAGACGAATGCCGAAGCCGGATGCCTGCCGGTAGGCAGTGATCCGGCCATAATCCGGAATGAAGTTATGCTCTGGATCTTCCGTCGTGATGCGGCACTGCAGGGCATGGCCGTTCAGCCGGATGTCCTTTTGCGCCGGAACGCCCGAGCCAGGCGTGCCGATGGCAAAGCCGTCGAGGATGTGGATCTGCGCTTTGACGATATCGATGCCGGTGACGACTTCGGTGACGGTATGCTCGACCTGAATGCGCGGATTGACTTCGATGAAGTAGAATTTGCCGGTGTCCATATCCATCAGATATTCGACCGTGCCGGCGCCGACATAGCCGGTGGCGTTGGCAATCTTCAGCGAATAGGTAGCCAGCTCCTGGCGCTGCTCCGAGGTAAGATAAGGCGCCGGAGCACGTTCGACGACTTTCTGGTTGCGCCGCTGCACCGAGCAGTCGCGCTCGAACAGATGCACCGCATTGCCATGGGTATCGCCAAGGATCTGGCTTTCGACATGGCGGGCCCGCTCGACCAGCTTTTCGAGATAGACCTCGTCCTTGCCGAATGCGGCCATCGCCTCGCGCTTGGCCTCGGTGACTTCCTTGGCCAGATCCTTGGGGTCGCGGATAGTGCGCATGCCACGCCCGCCGCCGCCCCAGGAGGCCTTGAGCATGATCGGATAACCGATGCTATCGGCCATCCGGGCGACTTCGGCCATGTCTTCGGGCAGCGGCGCGGTCGCCGGCACGACGGGCACGCCGATCTCGATGGCGAGGTTGCGGGCGGCGACCTTGTTGCCGAGGCGCCGCATGGTATCGCCTGTCGGGCCGATGAAGATGATCCCGGCCTCTTTACAGGCATCGACAAATTCCGGGCTTTCCGACAGCAGGCCGTAGCCTGGATGGATGGCATCAGCACCGGACATCTTGGCGACGCGAATGATTTCCTCGATCGACAGATAGCTTTCGATGGGGCCTAGATCACGGGCAAGATGCGGGCCGCGGCCGACCTGGTAGCTCTCGTCAGCCTTGAAGCGGTGCAGCGCGAGCTTGTCCTCCTCGGCCCAGATGGCCACCGTCTTAATGCCTAGTTCGTTGGCGGCGCGGAATACGCGGATCGCGATCTCTGAACGGTTTGCAACCAGGATTTTGGAAATGGGCAAGGCGATCTCCTCGGGGTCGAAACGGGCATGTTGCACCCGCGAAGAAAATTCTTAGCGCCTTGTCACAAGAAGTTCAATTTCCCCGCGAGCCTGCAAATCAAATTTCTTGATTAGACGATTAAGCCATACCGGAAAGCTAAAGCGACGATGTTCTGGCGGTTTTTGGCCTTCATCTTGTCCTGGATGCCATTCATGTACCAGTCGACAGTATGATTGGAGATCTTGAGCAGTTTGCTGATCTCCATCGAGGTCAGACCTTCTGCGAGATAGTTGAGAATCTCCATTTCCCGCCGCGTCATCTGGATATCGACCTCCAGGCCTCGCTCGAGCGCTTCGGCTTCGTTCCGCAACTCGAGGATTTTCCAGAAGGCATTGGAGGCGACGGCATTGAAAAGGCTGATCTCGATCGGCGAAAGATCAATAACGTCGCCACCGAGCGTCATCGTGCCGAGCAAGCCGTTACGCCCGTGGATGGGAAAGATGTAGCCGTCCAGCATTCCGTGATTCCGGGCATCCATCATCATCTGCTCCATCCGCCGGCGATGCGGATCGGCGCGAAATACGGCAATGGTATCTCGCCAGCGAAATGGGCGCTGGGCGCGCGCCAGATAGCGGACGGTTGGGTCGATCAGCACGTATTTCTTGGCGATGTAGAGCGGCGCCCATTTATCGGGCCACTTGCCGGCCAGCACGAGACTCATGGGATCGGCGCTTGGTTTCGGCTGCTTAAGCAAACCATAATAGGCAAATTTGTAAGAATGAACCACGCGTTCCAGTTCGGTAACGACGGCTTCTACAGTGCGGCACTCCTCGAAAATAACCAGCAGTTGAAGTAGGCAATTAATATTCACAAATACCCCCTGGCGCCCGGGTGCGGCAGCCGCGCCGCCATCGTCAGGCGCGGTAACAACACTTAGCCCATGCAATTAACCCCCTCATTTTTGCAGGAAATGCGGGAGGCGTCACCCGCGAATTTTCGCGTATCGATCAAAGGTAAGTCATGCCGGGCGAGAGGGCCTGCAAAACAGCAAGACTGACCGAATGGAGGGACCTCGGAGAACCGGTTTATCGCTGGTCGCGGAGTGGTCCAAAGCGACGAAAATGGTGCCGATAACGCCTTGTCAGGATTCGTTAATCGCCGGTTCAGGTAGCAAATCGTAAAGCTCACAACATCGGAATTCGCAGATGCACAAGAGGTATCGACGTGTCGCTTTTAAGAGTTTACGCAAGAGCTTTGCAATATCTTGCCGCCTACCGGCTCCGCGTTTCTTTTGTCGTGCTCGCAAACATCGTGCTTGCCGCAATCACCATCGTTGAGCCAATCCTGTTCGGCAAGATCATCGATGCAATGTCTTCCAAGGCACCGGTTCAGCCGATCCTCATCATGTGGGGCGCCTTCGCCGTATTCAACACGATCGCCTTCGTGGTGGTCGCGCGTGAAGCCGACCGCCTGGCGCACGGCCGCCGCGCCACGCTGCTGACCGAAGCTTTTGGTCGCATCATTTCCATGCCGCTGTCGTGGCACAGCAAGCACGGCACGTCCGCTGCCCTGCA